>JAAYRD010000040.1 GCA_012518955.1 Tissierellia bacterium
AAATAAGGGGGAACAAAAGATGATAAAAGTAGGTAAACCAGCACCAACATTTACAGCACCAGCATTTCATGAAGGAAAATTTACAAATGTTAGTTTGGAAGATTATAAAGGCAAATGGGTAATATTATGTTTTTATCCTGGAGACTTTACATTTGTCTGAGCTACTGAAGTTTCAGCAGTGGCTGAAAAGTATCCAGAATTACAAGAGCTAGGTGTAGAAGTTCTTTCAATGAGCGTAGATTCTGTATTTGTTCATAAAATCTGGAATGATCATGAATTATCCAAGATGATAAATAAGGATATACCATTCCCCATGCTATCAGACCAAGATGGAAGTATAGGAAAGATGTATGGTATATACGATGAGGATAATGGAGTAGAAACAAGGGGAAGATTTATTATCGACCCAGATGGAATAGTACAAGGATTCGAAGTACTTACATCACCAGTTGGTAGAAATGTAGAAGAAGCTATTAGACAAATAAAGGCATATCAATTGGTAAGAGAGACAAAAGGAGCAGAGGTTACGCCTTCAGGTTGGAAGCCGGGTAAGAAAACTTTAAAGCCAGGGCCAGATCTTGTAGGAAAGGTTTGGGAGAACTGGAAAGTTAGCGAAGCCTTTGAAGATTAGTAGGATTTAGGGGACAGCAAAGTAGCTGTCCCCATTATATTTTTATTCCCTTAGACCATGTGTTTAAGGGAATTTTTATTAGATAGGTCTATTGGGTATGCAAAAATCATATTTCTATGTGAAATGAAATAGAAGATAGGGTAGCTCGCATTAAGACGGGCTAAATGGTATAATAAATTATAGATTGCAAATAACAAATAATAGGTGATTCAATGAGAAAATATAGAAAGGTTTATATTGCCTCTTTCATAGTGGGATTGTCCTCTCTTCTATACATTGATTTTTATATAAGCAATTTTAAATTTTCTTTTGCAGGGGTTATGTTTCCTCTATTATTATATATATATGATGATTCCAATCCTATAGCTTTTGGATTTGGTTCAGGCATCTCACTACTATTCTTTAGATGGCTGTTTTATGGACTTTTACAAGGTGTATTGGGACAACAGCTTTACTATACAATGCCAGAGGCTGTATTTTATATAGCATATGGAGTTATGTTCTACGCTATTAAAAAAAGCATTACATCCATAACTTATAGTAAGATATTTATTATATCTATTATATTAGATATAATTTCAAACATTCTAGAAACCTATCTTAGGCTTGGAGAAGATCTATTTCCTATGGATTATAAAATAATAAAAACTTTACTATTAGTGGGTGTGATAAGGGCTAGTCTAGTATGCTTAATGGTAATAGGTTATAAATATTATAGGTTATTTTTAGTTAAGGAAGAACATGAAAAAAGGTATAGAAATCTTTTGCAGATAACTTCCCAGCTAAAAACGGAAACATACTGGATGGAAAAAAACATGGACTATATTGAAAATGTGATGTCCAAGGCATATCAGCTTTTTTTAAATATCAATGAAGATAAAAATAGAGATGATTGGGCTAAAGAGGCATTGGAAATAGCTAAGGATATTCATGAAATTAAGAAGGAATATAAACTAGTCGTAGTTGGCATAGAAGATATAATGGCCAATAGATTGGACAATACAGGTATGTATTTTGATGAGCTTGCAGCTATATTACAAGAATCTTTAGAAAGAGAAGCTAAGAGTCAAAACAAGGATATCATAATTAAATTTAATATAGGAAAAAATTTTCATACGAAGAATCATTACTATCTTATGTCTATTTTCAGAAATGTCATAATGAATGCTATAGACTCTATTGATGAAAAAGGAAATATTACAATATCCCATACCATAGAAAACGATAATCATCAATTTATAATTGAGGATGATGGAAGTGGGATAAAGAAGAAAGACTTACCTCATATATTTACTCCTGGATACTCTACTAAAATAGATTATAGTACAGGAGAGATCAATAGGGGATTGGGGCTTGCTCTTGTAGATAGTATTGTCCAGGTTCATCTGAAAGGTAGTATATATGCAAAGCCAACATTTGGCAATGGATGCACTTTTGTAATATTAATTCCAGTTAAAGAATTGGAGGGCACTAATATATGAAATTTTTCATATTAGATGATGATAGTAATATTATTCATATTTTAAAGATGATAATCGCTGATAAGGAACTAGGAATAGTAGTAGGGGAAGCCATGGATGGAGATAGTGGAATTAAGAAGATTAGAAG
Organism: Tissierellia bacterium; assembly: GCA_012518955.1. Classification (GTDB taxonomy): domain Bacteria; phylum Bacillota; class Clostridia; order Tissierellales; family Tepidimicrobiaceae; genus DUNJ01. Next base: position 2,240 of record JAAYRD010000040.1, read on the forward strand.
CCTTACCCCCGATATAGTTTTAATAGATTTATTGATGCCTGGAATAGATGGTTTGACCATTGTAAAACAGATTAAACAGGAGTACCCAGATATTGAATTTATAATGATATCCCAAGTTTATTCAAAGGATATGGTAGAAAAGGCCTATAGATATGGTGTAGAATATTTTGTGAATAAACCAATTAATGCAATAGAAGTGGAAATAATTATTAAAAAGGTAATGGAACGAATTGAGATAAATAGGGCTATTTTAAAGATATGGGAGAAATTCGATAATAAGCCTATGAAGGTAATAGGAAAATCGGAAAAACTATGTGAACAAAGTATCAATGATATATTAATTGAACTAGGGATTATTGGGGAAAGTGGAGCCCATGATATAGTTACAGTAGTAAAATATATTGTAGAAAAGGATATAAACTTTAATGACATTACCATACGTGAAATCTGTAGCCAATTTACAGACAATCCTAGATCCATGGAACAAAGCATGAGAAGGGCTATTAGTGTAGCTATGACAAACATCGCACATTTAGGACTTGAAGATTATATGAATGAAACTTTTGTGGAATATTCCAATAGTCTATTTAACTTTGAACAAGTAAGAAAAGAGATGGAATTTATACGTAAAAATATAGAAAAAGGTGGCTCTACCAATATGAAAAAATTTATTATAGGATTAATATCACATTGTGAATTTGTAAACAATTGAAAGTTTTCTGAAAATTCCTTTGTTACTTTCATTTGTTTCTTTGTAACTTCTGGAATCCTTTATTATATACTTAATACAAATTATTTGTAGGGAGGTATATAATGTGGAAACTTTTCAGAATTTAATTTCTAAAGCCGCGTCTTTCGCCTGGGGACCTGTTACTATAGTATTGCTCCTGGGAACAGGAATCTATTTAAGTTTAGGAACTAGATTTATCCAGTTTAGAAAGATAGGAGAAGCTATTCGATCCCTATTTTCTAAAGGTGATGGGGCAGAGGGAGATATAACTCCATTTCAGGCTTTAATGACTTCCATGGCTGCAACCATTGGAATCGGTAATATAGTGGGAGTAGCAGCAGCAATATCTACCGGTGGACCAGGAGCTATATTTTGGATGTGGGTAAGTGGTGCTTTTGGAGGTGCTACTAAATTTGCTGAAGTTCTTTTAGCGGTAAAATTTAGAATTACGAATGAAAATGGAGAAAAATCTGGTGGCCCCATGTATTATATAGGAAGGGGTATGAAAGAAGTTTACGGTAAAAATTATAATTGGCTAGGTTGGACTTTCGCATTGTTCGCTCTTATAGCTTCATTTGGTACTGGTAATATGGCCCAAGCTAATTCCGTATCTGAAGCTATGCATGTTACTTTTGGTATTAATCCCGTTATTACAGGAATTGTAATTGCTATACTAACAGCATTGGTTATTATTGGTGGAATACAAGGTATAGGTAAAATCACTGAAAAGATTGTACCAGCTATGGCCTTCCTCTATTTGGGCGGGGGACTTGTTGCTGTACTAACCAATGCGTCTGCAATACCAGGTGCATTTGGTATGATATTTACAAACGCTTTTACAGGCAGGGCAGTAGGTGGTGGACTGATAGGAACTGTTATTAGATTGGGAATGGCAAGAGGTATATTTTCAAATGAAGCAGGATTAGGTAGTGCACCAATAGCCCATGCTGCTTCACAAAATGATGATCCAGTAAATGAAGGAATGATAGCATCCCTTGGTGTATTTATTGTTACCATGCTAATTTGTACTCTAACAGCTTTAGTAATACTTACTTCAGGCATTATAACCATTGGAGAAACAGGAGCTATGGTAATAGAAGGTAATGTAGCTGGAGCTGCTTTGACCACAGTTGCCTTTAATAGATTACTTCCAGGAGTAGGTGGATATATAATATCTTTAGGAATAATATTCTTTGCTTTTTCTACTATAATTGGTTGGTACTATTATGGCTGTAAATGTGTTGAATATATGGGCGGAGTAAAGCTAGTAAATTATTATAAATGGTTATGGGTAGGCCTTACCTTTGTAGGAGCTACTGTACCTTTGGAATTAGTTTGGAACCTATCGGATTTATTTAATGGATTGATGACCATACCAAACCTAGTGGGAATGTTGGCATTGAGTCCATTAGTATTTCAGATGACTAAGGAGTATGATGAAAGAGTCGAGGTACGACAAACTCAGCACACATATTAATTCATTGCTTTTATACTTAATATTTTAAAACAATTTCAAATGGTGATAAAAATTTAAATTCAAGAAGGCTTTAAAACATATTTAAAACATATGCTTTAAAGCCTATTTTATATTATTTTAAAATTATAAAATAGGCCTATATTAAGCATAAAAAATATATAAGTGCTATAATATAAAGAATAAATAATATGGTTATAAAACTAAAAGGGGGAAATTATAATGAGTCAACCGATATTATCAGCACATTTTCAATCAAGGGAACCGTCAGATGTTCGTTTAGCACAAATGAAATATGATGAACGTTTAGTAAAGCCGGAAGCAGTAATAAATGTTGGCATAGGAAATGTATCATTACCAACAAATCCAGCTATGCAAAAGAGAATGTTTGAACTAAATTCACCTGAAAGTCCATTTGCAAATGGAGTTATTAGATATTCAGGAACAGCAGGTACTGTTGAAGCCCAAGATGCTTTTAAGAATATCTTAAAAAGTGAAGGTTTTGACACAGATAATCTCTATGTTCAAATAACAGATGGCGGTTCATCAGGTATGGAGCTATTACTTCTAGGAGTTTGTGGACCAGCTGGAACCGATGAACGACCACTTATGATGATCGATCCTGCTTATACAAACTATGTTTCCTTTGCTGAGAGAATAGGCCGTAAAACGGTAACTATAAAACGTCATATGGATGAAGATGGGAAATTCAATTTACCAGATATGAATGAAGTTGAGGACATGATTAAAGCAAATAATCCAGGGGCACTTTTGGTAATTCCTTATGACAATCCCACAGGACAATATTATACACAAGATCTTTTAAAGGATCTGGCTCAACTCTGTGTTAAGTATAATATGTGGATGGCAAGTGACGAAGCTTATCGTGAGCTATATTATGATGATGAAGAAGAGCTTGTAAGTATTTGGGGATTATCAGATGCAGATGTACCAGGGATTGAAGGAAGAAGAATTAGTATTGAAACAGCATCAAAAGTATGGAATGCATGTGGTTTAAGGATAGGTGCAGTCATTACAGATAATAAGGAATTTAACACACGTTCCGTTGCAGAATATACAGCCAACCTTTGTGCCAATGTAATTGGTCAGTATATTTTTGGAGCATTAGCCCATGAAAGCAAAGAAAGTATTCTTAGATGGTGTAAACAGCAAAGAGATTATTATAAAGAACAAATAATAAAAGTTTACAATGGCCTTAAGGAACAAGAACCAGGGCTCATTGTATCAAGTCCAGATGCATCAATTTATTCAGTAATTGATGTAAGAAACGTTGTAAAGCCAGGATTTGATTCAATTGAATTCGTTCTATATTGTGCAGGACAAGGTGCTGTTGAAGTAGATGGAGTTGAAACAACCCTTCTAGTAGCACCAATGAAAGGATTCTATAATGTTAAGAATGATGAGGAAAATCCAGGGAAAACCCAATTTAGAATTTCTTTTGTAGAATCACCGGAAAATATGGCTAAAGTTCCTGAACTATTCGTTAAACTTTTAAGACAATATGAGGCACAAAGATAGTATAATTACTAATAAAAACATTTGAGGGGGTTTATATGAAGAAAGGAATACTTATTACTGTATTTATTACATTGATCATGGTAATGACTTCTTGTTCGGGAAAAAATAAAGCCACACCATATGATTATTTTGATCTATATGTCGATCTTTGGAATGATCAGGAATTTACAAAGATGTATAATATGCTCTCATCTGATGCTAAAGAAGAATTTCCACCTGATGAATTTATTGATCGCTATGATAAAATCTATGGAGATCTCAATGTATCAGAATTGGAAATTGCATACGATAAATTATCGGAAGAAGAGCTAAAAACAGGATTGAAGGAAGGTTCAATAACCCTTCCATTTACGGTTACCATGGGAAGTATGGCAGGACCGATTGAATTTGAATACGAAGCCACTCTTATCCAAGAAGGGGAAGAAGAGAAAGACAAAGAATGGTTTATATCTTGGGACGCCGGATTTATTTTTCCCCCATTAAAAGATGGTGGTAAGGTTAGTATTCAAACAAGCACACCAATGCGTGGAGAAATTCTTGATCGCAATAAAATGCCTTTGGCTACCAATGATTATGTATATGAAGTAGGAATTATTCCTGATGAGTTAGGAGAGAATCCAGGGCAACAAAAGGAACAAATTGCTAGCTTGCTAAATATTTCTGTGGAGGCAATTGATACTGAACTAAGTGCTGACTGGGTAGAACCAGATTTATTTGTACCGATTAAAAAAATTCCTAAAACCGATGAAACTACTATCTCAAAGTTGCAAGAAGTAAAGGGAATTGTCGTTCGTGAGGTGATGGGTCGGACCTATCCTTTGGGAGAAGCTGCTGTCCATTTAATTGGCTATATTGGTCCAATCAATGCGGAAGAATTAGAGGAAAAAGATCCAGGTCAATATGGTCCAAATGACCTTATCGGTAAAAGGGGTTTAGAGCAATTATATGACGAACAATTAAAAGGAGAAAAAGGTACTAAAATTCTAATCGTTAAAGACAATGGAAACGAGGAAGTTTTAGCTGAAAAACCAGTAAAAGATGGTGAAAATATCACTTTAACAATCGATTCAAATATTCAAGAAAAAATTTATAAAGCTTATGATGATAAATCTGGAACATCAGCAGCAATAAATCCACAAACAGGAGAAACCTTAGCTCTGGTTAGTAGTCCTGCTTTTAATCCTAATGAATTCTTATACGGCATTACGCAGAAACGATTGGATGAATTGGAAAATGATCCACAAACACCTATTATTAATCGTTTTTCCGCAACTTTTGCCCCAGGTTCAGTCATCAAACCGATTACCGCTGCCATTGGACTTGAAAATGGTACCATTATTCCAGATGAGGGTATTGAAATCAAGGGATTGACTTGGGATAATGGAGAAGGGTGGGGAGATTATAAAGTGCGACGTGTCTCTCAAACGGATGAACCTGTAGATCTGGCTGATGCACTTATTCGTTCCGATAATATCTATTTTGCTATGAAAGCTGTTGAAATGGGAAATCAATCGCTTATTGAAGGTTTAGAAGGATTTGGATTTGGTGAACAATTGCCATTTGAATATCCATTTTTGGAATCAGCTATATCTTCAAGTGGCGTATTAGATGATGAAGTTCAAGTCGCAAATACTAGCTATGGGCAAGCAGAAATTGAGATGAGTGCTCTTCATATGGCAATTACTTATACTACCTTTTTAAACGAGGGGAATATGTTAAAACCTACCCTTTTATCCACTGAGGAGACAGGACAGATATGGAAGGAAAATTTAATCAGTCCAGATAATGCTAAACTTATACAGGACATATTAAGAGATGTAGTGGTAAAAGGTACTGCAACGATAGCAAAAAATGATAAATTAGCTATTTCGGGAAAAACAGGAACAGCTGAGCTAAAACTCTCCCATGATTCTAAGGGTGACGAGAACGGTTGGTTTGTTGGTTATCCAACAGATAAACAGGATATACTCATAGCAATGATGGTTGAACAAGTTGAAGATATTGGCACAAGCTCCTTCGTGGCTGAAAAAGTAGCTAGTTTATTATTAGAATTGAGTAATTGATTATATAAATAAATAATGGGATATATTCCGTCCTTTGCATGTCTATATGTGAAGGGCGGATTTTTATTTCAACTGCTTTTTTATAGACATATTGATGTCTATTGTCTAGCAAAATGGATAACCAAATTATCTAGTATCAACATATTATTCTTAAATAGAATATGCGTTCTCAAGGGATTTAAGAAGATAGAAAACGTGCTAATAGCGTGGAAAATATTAATACGAATAAAAATCTTTTATATGGTGAGTATATATACTGGATAAATTAAATATATGGAGGTTTTTATATGAAAGATACTTTAAAATCACAACTAGAGTCATATAAAAGAGATAATACTGAAAGTAGTAAAGAAGAATTATATAATACTATAAATTCAATAAGCAGTCCAACATTAGGCTATGATAGCTCAACTTTAAATGCAGTAGAAGAAGCTAAAAAAACTTTAACAACTAGGATTGGTAATAAATCGGAAATAGTTAAATCAGTAGAAAATGTAATCTCCAGCTTGAAGTAAGGTTAAGGATTGTAGTCAAGCAATGCTTAAGAAAAAAATGAATGCTCTTTTCTGGTGAGAATTAAAAACATGAAACTAGAAAAGAGCATTCAATATTTTTTTGTTTCCTCAAAAAGGGGAATTGCGGGTGCTTTAAGAGATATAGGAGGTACCAAAGCTATATTAGTGACTACATGTATAATTGAATTATAGGGCTAGGATTGGCTAAATCGAGCATTAATATTGTATACATATTTTATGAGCTTAGGTTTGGGTATTTTGTATCTGGGTATTTATTATAAGGTAAGGTGGTAATGTGAATATAGAAAGAGTCTATATAAACTCTACTAGCATTCATTTTGCAGAAATATATCAATGGAGTGGTTATTGTGAGCATACTTGAATTTAAAAATGCATTTTATACCCATGGAGACGATGATATAATAAATGATTTATCCATAAAAATTGATAAGGGTGATTTTATTTATATCGTAGGTCCGTCAGGTGGTGGTAAAAGTACTTTCTTAAAACTATGTTGTCATCTTATTAGTCTAACAAAGGGAAAGATACTATATAAAGGTATAGACATGAATCAATACGATCCTATCGATTTAAGATTGGACATTAGCTATTGTTTTCAAACTCCATATCTATTTGGTGATACAGTAGAGGATAACTTTCTCTTTCCATATAAGGTGAGAAATAAAAAAGTTGATTTAAATAAGATTTATGAACTATTAGAACAATTTAAATTCAATAGAGATTTCTTTAAAAAAGAAGTAAAGAACTTATCTGGTGGTGAAAAACAGAGAATTGCATTGATTAGAAATCTTCTATTTAAACCAGAAATACTTCTTTTAGATGAGGTTACCTCTGCATTAGATGCAGAGAATACTCTAATCGTTGAAGATGCAATCAAAGATTTAAACGAAGATGGTGTTACTATATTATGGGTAACCCATGATATAGAACAGAGTAAAAGACATGGTAATAAAATTTTAACTTTGGAGAATGGTAAAATTAAATCTCTGGAGGTGATTCAAAGTGAATAATGGAGTAGAAATGAATACACTGTCCCTTTTAGCATCTTCCTCTCTGGTTTTAATTTCCCTTATATTTTCCTATACACAGAAATTGAACTTGGAAAAGGAGACATTTATAGGTACAATAAGGGCAGTTATACAACTATTTATTGTAGGCTATATTCTTGAATATATCTTTGATTTGAAGAATCCAATATATACTACACTTCTATTATTTTTTATGATATTTAATGCAGCATATAATGCTGCTAAACGAGGAAATAAGATGAAGAACGGTATTATAATATCTTTTGTTTCAATAGCATCTGGAACCTTTGTTACCCTAATGATTCTTATAGTATCTGGTGCTATTAAGTATGAGCCTTATCAAATAATACCTGTAAGTGGCATGATAGTCAATAACTCTATGATAGCTTTAGGCTTATGTTTTAAACAGATGACCGGTAGTTTTAAAAACAAGCGAGAAGAAGTCGAGACAAAGCTTTCTCTTGGAGGAGATATTTTATCATCATCTATAGAAATAATAAGAGATTCCATAAGAACTGGTATGCTTCCAACCATTGATGCTACTAAGACACTAGGTATTGTATCCTTACCTGGAATGATGACGGGATTAATCCTAGCAGGAACTTCTCCAGTTAATGCTATAAAATATCAGATAATGGTTACATTTATGCTTTTATCAACAACTGCTATAGCTTCTTTTATAGCTTGCTATCTAGGTTATAGGAGCTTTTTTAATGAAAGAAAACAATTAATATAAGTAACTATTTTTGATATTTTTAAGTAAATATAAGTTATGGATTGAATAAACCGATATTTTGGATACAACAATATGAATAATATTCCTCAAATTTGAAAAAATAGCTATAGGAGGTGTTCTATATGGCTATTAATTTGAGTCAAAAAGAAAGATTGCTATTAGAAGATCAAAAAAGTCATGAGGAGATATGTATTCAAAAGTATACTGATTACGCTAATCAAGCCCAAGATCCAGAGCTAAAACAGTTATTTAACACATATGCAGAACAGGAGCAACAGCATCTAAATACAATCAATCAAATTTTATCAGGCCAGGTTCCCAATATGAATCAACAACAAGGGCAGCAGCAAACTCAACAAAATCATCAAATGGGAACACAGGCAAAAGGAAATACAGGAATGAGCAATCAAAATGATGCTAAACTTTGCAGTGATATGCTTATGACAGAAAAGTATGTTTCAAGCACATACAATACGGCTATATTTGAGTGTAGAGATACCAATATACGTAATGCACTGAATCACATACAGAAGGAAGAGCAGCAACATGGAGAAGGAATTTTTAATTATATGCAAAGCAAAGGCATGTATAATGTAAAATAATAAAGTGTTTTGAACTGTAAACTAAACAGCACTATCGATAAGGTATTGCTGTTTAGTTTTTTGCTTGCAATATATTTATGATGAAAATATTAGAGATTATATCAAGTAAGACCAAAAAAGTGTGTGATATAATGAATTTAAATAGATTTATATCCTGCCGGCCCAAGTATAGATGAAATCTGTGAAGAAAACCTCAATGAGGCTACTGAAGCATTAGGTGAGGAAAACAAAGGATTATGATCGATTATATCCCTATGTCTTCGGGTATGTTAAACATGTAAGTAGGGACTTCGCGTTAATGGCATATAGAAAAGATAGGAAATGCCTAGAGGATATATGATATTATTAAAATAGACATAATTTGAAAAGGACGTGAACAATTAAGGTGAAAATAAAAATAAGAAAATTTTTTGCTAGTTTTAATAGTAAAGGACGCATGGGTTTAGACTTGGTAGAACCAGGTGAAGGTATAGAACAGCAACAAGTGAACAAAGAGCTTCCACCTGAGGTGGATTCTGGGCTGCTCTATAGGGATGTGGTACGGATAGCATGGCCTTCTTTAGTAGAATTGACACTTACCCAGTTAGCATCCATGGTAGATTTAATGATGGTAGGAAGTTTAGGCCCTTGGGCCATTACCGCTGTAGGTTTAACTATGCAGCCTAAATTTTTGATGATGACTATGTTTTTAGCTATGAATGTAGGAGCTACTGCATTGGTAGCAAGATACAAAGGACAGGATAGTCCACGGAAGGCAAATATTGTACTTAATCAGGCAATGTTGCTTACCTTCATCCTATCTGTAATTGCATCTTTTATAGGATTTATATTTGCGGAATCTATGATTAGTTTTATGGGGGCAGCTGATGCTGAAACTTTAGCTGGTGGAACTATTTATCTAAAGATTCAGATGGTGGGACTTGTAATACTGGCATTGACCAGCACCATAACTGCTACTTTACGTGGAATAGGAAATTCTAGAACAGCTATGAGATATAATTTAATTGGCAATGGGGTAAATGTAGTGTTTAACTATTTGTTGATTTATGGACATTTTGGTTTTCCAGAAATGGGAGTTGCTGGTGCGTCGTTAGCTACTGTTATTGGACAAGGTGTAGCTTTTATATTGGGTCTTATGGTTATACTTCGGGGGGATCAATACTTACATCTTCGTTTTAGGGAGGGTTTTAAGCCTCAGTGGAATTATTTAAAAAGTATATTCAATATAGGTGTTCCTGCAATGATAGAACAATTAGTTATGCGGACAGGCATTATAATCTATTCGAAAACTGTTGCATCTCTAGGTACCTTAGCATTTGCTACTCATCAAATATGCATGAATATTCAAGCCTTATCCTTTATGAATGGTCAAGCATTTGCAGTTTCTGCTACATCTCTAATGGGACAAAGTTTAGGCAAAAAACGTTTAGATATGGCACAAGCTTATAGCAGTCGTACTAGACGTATAGGAATGATGGTTTCGATTATACTTGGTTTGATATTTTTCTTTTTGGGAACACCAATTATGAATCTATATACAGATGACCCAGAAATTATTGCTCAAGGTATACGTATACTCAAATTAGTAGCTTTAATCCAGCCTTTTCAGTCTTCTCAGTTTATTTTAGCAGGCGCTTTAAGAGGTGCAGGAGATACCAGGGCTACAGCAGTGATTACATTTATGACCGTATTATTATTGCGGCCAGGATTAGCTAAATTGAGTATTAATGTATTAGGTTGGGGATTAATAGGTGCATGGATAGCATTGGTTGCAGATCAACTGGTTCGTTCGTTGTTGGTAGTGCTTCGATATAAGTCAGAGAAATGGAAAAATATAAAGATCTAAACCGAATATCCATAGATGTTTTCCGATCCACATAGGACATAAGAAGTTGTAAATAAGAGTTTAGGTAGATAAACAGCACTAATTTTAGCAAGTACTGTTTTTTTATATTTTTAATTTATCTAAATGATTGAAAAGTCTAGGGTATTAATGTTAGTATATAGTTATGGTCATAAAAGAAGAAAGTGATATAATTAATGATGGATGATATCCATTGAAAATAAAAGAATGGGGGATTATATAAGTGATAAAAAAACTTATAAAACGAAATGGCGATAAATACGCACTATTAGCAGCACTCTTAGTCCTAGTTATAGGTATAACCGGGTGTCAAAACAGTGATATTGTAGCTAAAATAGACAATGAGACTATAACAAAGGATGAATTATATGATGTTTTAGTAGAACAAGGCGGGGAGAAAGCTTTAGGTGCTTTAATATCTGAAAAGATTGTTGATTTAGAAGTAAAGAAACAAAAGATTAAAGTTACTGACGAAGAAGTTGAAAAAGAAATTGAAAAAATGAAAGAAAATTATGGTGGAGAAGAGGCTTTCAATATGACCATTATGCAATATGGACTTGATGAAGAATCTTTAAAAGAAAATGTTACTATGAATTTAAAGATTAAGAAGCTTCTTGAACCGGAAATCTCTATATCAGATGAGGAAATATCAGATTATTTCAAGGAAAATAAAGACATGCTTGGTGAACCAGAACAGGTAGATGCTCGCCATATATTGGTTGAAACAGAAGAACAAGCTAAGGATATTAGGGAAAAGTTAGAGGCTGGAGAAGATTTTGAAAAATTAGCAAAGGAACACTCCATGGACCAAGGAAGCAAAGAAGCAGGCGGAGAATTAGGTGTCTTTGGTAAAGGTGAAATGGTTAAAGAGTTTGAAGAAGCTGCCTTTACATTAAAACCACATGAAATTAGTGAACCGATTAAAACCGAGCATGGATATCATATAATAGAAGTATTAGAGAAAAAGGAAACTAAAGAAGCAAAATTTGAAGATGTTAAAGATGATATAAAAGAAATCTTATTACAACAAAAAATTTCCACTGAATATGGGAATTGGTACCAGAAGAAACTAGAGGAGTACAAAGTTGAAGATTATTTAACAGATAAATAAAAATTAAAAACTCCCACTTTTAATTTATTTAAAAGTGGGAGTTTTTAATTTGGATAAAAAATATATCATAGGAAATAACTATTATCTAACAAAGAAATATCCTTTTTTAAAAGTTTTTAAAGTATTAAAAATATTAAAATGTAAAATATAATATTAGAATTATAAAGAATCCTATAGGAGGAATGAAATGTCACACTTACAAAATATAGAACCGAAAGAAGTATTTCATTGGTTTTACGAATTAAATCAAATTCCAAGATGCTCTGGTGATGAAAAGAGAGCTAGTGATTTTCTTGTAAACTTTGCAAGGGAAAGAAACTTAGAGGTGCATCAGGATGAGGTTTACAATGTAATTATGAAAAAGCCTGGAACAGAAGGATATGAAAACTCTGATACTGTAATCATCCAAGGTCATATGGATATGGTCTGTATAAAGGGAGAAGGCTCTAATCATGACTTTACAAAGGATCCTATTGAAATGATAGTAGAGGGAGATATCATGAGGGCAAACAATACTACCCTAGGTGGAGATGATGGTATTGCAGTTGCCTATGGCCTAGCTATATTGGACTCTGATGATTTAAAACATCCTCCCATTGAAGTACTAATTACTACCAATGAGGAAACTGGGATGGATGGAGTACACGCATTATCAAATGAGCATCTATCTGGTAAGACCCTTTTAAATATAGATTCTGAAGAAGAGGGGATTTTCCTAGTAAGCTGTGCTGGTGGAGCCAATAAGATTACCACATTTAAACTTGAAAGGGAAAAGAAAAGTGGAATTGGATTAGAAATTAAGATTTCAGGTTTTAAAGGTGGCCATTCTGGCATGGAAATAATTAAACAAAGGGCAAATGCCATAAAACTACTTGGTAGAATTTTAGAAGAATGCAATATGGAAAGCAGTATAAGGCTATCTAAAATAGAGGGCGGCACTAAACACAATGCCATACCAAGTGAGGCGAGAGCAGTTATCTTGATAGAGGATATAGATAGCGTAAAAAAAATTGTAGGAAACCTTACAAAGGATCTAAAGGAAGAGTACCGTGTAGAGGATAGCGGATTAAATATAGATGTAAAAGAAGTAAAAGTAGAAGATGTCTATATTAAAGAATTAAGTGACGATCTAATCGACTACATTATGATGGTTCCTGATGGAGTTCAATACATGTCTAAGGACATTGAAGGCTTGGTTCAGACCAGTTTAAATAATGCTATTATTCAGGAAAAGGACGACAATATTGAAATAATTACTTCTGTACGTTCAGCCTCTAGTAGTTCCTTAAGGGAAATTTTAAATGTCCTTTCAGTTATTGCAAGGAGAACCAACGCCAAGACGGAGGAAAAAAGTGCATATCCTGCTTGGCAATTTGATAAAAACTCTAAAATTCGAGAAAAGGCAGTTAAAGTCTATGAAGAGTTGTTTAATAAAAAGGCAGAGGTCAGTGCCATACATGCAGGACTTGAATGCGGTCTTTTGAAAGAAATTTTACCGGATACTGATATGATAAGTTTTGGGCCGAATCTATATGATGTGCATACTGAAAAAGAACATTTAAGTATTTCTTCTGTCCAAAGGGTATGGGAATTTCTTATAAAACTACTTGAAAGCTTAAAATAGATAAACATAGGAGGAGTTTATCATGCCAAATAATTCGAAAAAGTTATCTAAAGAAGCATATGGAGGGATAAGGGGAGAGGATTATATTCCCTTTATCCCAACAACTGAAGCTATGCCTGAAACGACGGGTTACTCAATAGCCATGGGTACTATATTTGCAATAATATTTGCTGCGGCAAATACCTATCTAGGGCTTAAGGTAGGACTTAC
>JAAYRD010000041.1 GCA_012518955.1 Tissierellia bacterium
ATAGGTTCTGATACTTCCATACATTGAATAGTGGGAATTATATTTAAATGCAATTTCCTAAGATTTTCAAATATTTCTAAAGATACTCTACCATCAATTATAACCGTATTCCCAGTTTTCTTCGGTATAAATGGATTAATATTCATAAAATTCACCACTTTTACAAAAAAATTAAACCTTCTATAGTAGAAGGTTTATGGAGGCGGCACCCAGATTTGAACTGGGGATAAAGGTTTTGCAGACCTCTGCCTTACCACTTGGCTATGCCGCCATAAAAAGATTTATTAATAAAAGAACTTACTACCAACTCCAACGACTCCGACTAAGTGATTCACACAAAATCAAAATATACGATTTTGGTTCTCTACTTATGCCTTACCACTTGGCTATGCCACCTATATCTTAAATGGAGCGGAAAACGGGATTCGAACCCGCGACCCTCGCCTTGGCAAGGCGATGCTCTACCACTGAGCCATTTCCGCATTACAAAAGATATATTAAATATAGTTGCGTGTGGTGCCCAGAGGCGGAATCGAACCACCGACACGGGGATTTTCAGTCCCCTGCTCTACCTACTGAGCTATCTGGGCCTACGCATCAACAATATTTAGTATATAAGATTCTAGCTATAAAGTCAATAGTCAATTAATTTTAATAGTTCATCCTTTGAAAATTGATACTTTTCATTGCAAAAATGACATACTATCTCCGCCTGACCATCTTCTTCTATTATATTAGAAATTTCTTTTTTACCAATGCTTAACAATATCTTCTCTATCTTATCTCTTTGGCAATTACATTTATACTCTATATGCTTTTTATCTAAAATTTCCATCTCAAATTGACCAAATAACTCTTCCATTACATCTTCTGGTGTCAGCCCTTCATCTATCAATGTGGATATGGGTTTTGCTTCGCTTAATATTTTCTCTATTTCATCTATATCCTCTTCCTCCACTCCAGGAAGAAGTTGTAATATATATCCTCCAGCTGCCTTTACTGAAATATCTGTATCTACTAAAACTCCTAAATTTATTGCAGAGGGTTGCTGCTCAGATATATAAAAGTAATGGACTAGATCTTCGGCTATTTCTCCAGATACTAAATTGGATTGTCCCACATAAGGTTCTTTTAACCCCAAATCTCTAATAACAGCTATATGCCCATCCTTCCCTACTATCCCTCCAACATCTAATTTTCCATCCTCTCTGCTAGGTTTATCTGCATAGGGATGATCAGCATAACCTTTAACTTCACCTTTATTATTAGCTACAGTAACAATGCTTCCTATAGGGCCCTTTCCATTCAATTGAAAAGTTAAAGAGGCTTTTTCTTCCTTCATTGCAATTCCCATCATTGCTGCTGCTGTCAATGCCCTGCCTAAAGCAGCTGTAGCCGTAGGAGAAGTATTATGAATTGTTCTTGCCTTTTCTACTATATTGGTTGAGGAAGCCACAAATAGTCGTAGCGTTCCTTTTTTATTTATACCACGAATAATATAATCCTTCATAGCTTACTCCTTTATATCCTAAAATATTTAAAGCCCCTTGACAAGGGGCTTGATTGCTACTGTTAAAAACTATATAAAAGAGAATCAGGTTTATAGTTTAGTAACGTTAGTAGCTTGAGGACCTTTTTCTCCTTCAACTATTTCAAATTCAACTTCCTGTCCTTCATCTAAAGTTTTAAATCCTTCACCTTCTATTGCTGAGTAATGTACGAATACATCTTCTCCTTCTTCTGTGGAAATAAAACCATACCCTTTTGTGGCATTAAACCATTTTACAGTACCTTTTACCATTTGAAACATTCCTCCAATACAACAATTTAAATAGATGAATCCTATGTATCATCTACCTTTAACTTAGCTTACCATAGATTATATAGCCTTGTCAAATAATATTCCCAACCTTTTTAATAAATATTCTACTGGCTTTATTATATGTCTTTTAGCCTAAAGCTACAAAATTTATTCTTTCACTTTGTTCTCCTGGTTTATTAAAGGTAAATTCATCAAAACAATAAACCGTACTAAAACCAGCCTTTTCTAATAGTTCTCTTATTTCTTCTATTTGATAAGCTTTTTGTAGATGTTCTTCATCAATCCGTCTGTATCTTCCATATTCATCAGCTATAAAAAAAGTGAGATAAAACTCTCCAATATTTTCACTATTATCAAAGTAGTTTTGCCATGTATAGTATATGGTACCTCTATCTTCTATAAAAGTATTATTTCCAATTATATTTTTTAATTTATAATGGGAATTTATATCGAATATGAAGATCCCGTCCTTATGAAGATGTTTTTTTACATTTCGAAAGACACTCAGCAAGTCTTCCTCATCAAGTATATAATTGATACTGTCACATATAGAAATAATGGCATCAAATTTTTCATTTATTTTAAAATCAATCATATTTTGTTCTATAAGCCTTATATTATTGAACTGATTCAATTTATTATACGCCATAGATAACATATCCGACGATATATCAAAACAGGTTAAATCGTATCCATTCATAGCTAAGTAGTAGGAAAGATTTCCAGTTCCACAAGCCATTTCCAGTATCTTTTTAGGTTCTTTACTAAATTTATCAAGCAACTTTTCAATATACAAATACCACTCTTTATAATCTATGTCATCCATTAGCTCATCATATAAAACTGCCATATTTTTATACATAACATTGCCCCTTTTTTAATCCTTGTTTTTCTTTTTCTCTTTCATATCCCTTTTTCTTACTGTTATTAAACCACCAATTTTACCAGACTCCTTAGCTGTCAAGCCTCCCCATCCTACCTTAGCTATTTTATCCATTAATCCTAATTCTTCTGCTATTTCATACTTTAACTTATCCTCTAATGTTTCCTTTTTCTTCTTTTTATTTTTCATATCTATACCTCCTAAAATCTATTATTAGGAGAGTTGTAGTCTTTTATTCCTATCCAAATAAATATTTATAATTCCAAACCATAAACAATACTATTATTATAAATACGGGAATACTGTCTATTATTCCCATACTCCTCTTTTTACTTGCAAAGTCCATTAGAGAATCTCCTAAAACAAAATTGTTAACCTCCATACCCTGATACTCACCACTAGAGGGAAGATTTTTAATCAATTTATATACAATAATACCAAATATTAAAGCTACTATTCCTAGTCCTACTATTCCCATTAGGGCTTCACTCCCCTCTGGAAAAACAACTCCATCTATAGCTGGATCTATTTCATCTTCTAATCTATTGATAGTATAACCTATAGTCAATGCTATAGTATTATTTAATGTATGGCCTATTATTGTAGCTATCAAAGAATTGGTTTTATATGCTATTATTCCAAATAATAAGCCTAGAAAAATTGGACCTAATAAGTTTTGTGCATTGAAGTGAAATATTCCAAAAAGTATAGCAGAGTAAATAATTGCCTTCTTTCTTCCCAATTTATCATAAGAGCTCATAATCATACCTCTAAACATAATTTCCTCACATATTCCAGGGGTTAATGCTATCACTAAAAAGCTTATTAAATACTGTTTAAATGTAGATGGTATAGGTACAGTATTTGGTCTAACTTGAGCAAACTTATCTAACAGAAAGAGCCCTATAAAATTAAAAAAAATAGCTATGGGATAGGAAAAAACTACAATAAGAATTACAAATACTGCTTGTTTTAAATTTATACCGTTTAACCTTAAATTTTCTCTAATGGAATAGCCCTTAATTTTTAAAAAGAATAATGTTGGGAGCAATATAATCAAATATTCAGTAATCAATAATCCCATATATATATTTCCACTTTGAGCCTGTGCCCCTATTGTTATAAGAGCTATTCCTATAAGGAAATATAGGATATTAGCTTCCAATATTGATGGTTCTTTTCTATTTTTAATCATATATGACTCTCCACCTTTCTTGCATATATTCTATACTTTTTAGCAGGTTAAATCAAATACACCTTTTATTAATAGGATTAATGTTGTATCATATATATTAACCGATGTACAATTTTTCAGGAGGTGTATTTAAAAGTGGTTAATATAGGTATTGCAGGTGCAACGGGTATGGTTGGTAGAACTTTTTTAAAGGTAATGGAAGAGAGAAATTTTCCAGTGAATGAACTTTACCTTTTTGCATCTTCTAAGTCTAAAGGAACAACAATTGAATTTAATAATAAAAAATATGTGGTTGAGGAACTTAATGAAAGCTCATTTGATAAACCAATGGACATTGTTTTATTTTCGGCTGGTGGGGATTTAAGTAAAAAATATGCTCCCATAGCAAAAGAAAAAGGTATTGTAGTAGTAGATAACAGTAGTGCTTGGCGGATGGAAGATTGGGTACCATTGATAGTACCAGAAGTAAATGGTGATTCAATTTCTAAAAACAAAGGAATTATTGCTAATCCCAATTGCTCTACTATTCAATCGGTAATACCATTGAAACCTTTAAATGACAGATATAAATTAAAGCGAGTTGTTTTTTCAACCTATCAAGCTGTATCAGGTTCAGGAGTTGCAGGATTAGAAGATTTAGAAAAAGGACTATCTTCTACTTATAATAATATATATCCTCACCCTATAGCATATAATGTATTACCTCATATAGATAGTTTTCTAGATAATGGGTATACAAAAGAAGAGATGAAAATGATAGATGAGACTAAAAAAATACTGAATGATCAGGATATACAAATAACTGCTACTACTGTTAGAGTTCCAGTAAAATATGGTCATGCCGTATCTGCTAATATAGAGCTTGAAAAAGAATTTGAACTAGATGATATATTTACACTCTTAAAAAATACCGATGGAATAGAGGTATTAGATGACCTAGATAATAATATATATCCTATGCCTATTCTTGCCGAAGGAAAAGATAAAGTATACGTAGGCAGAATAAGACGAGATTTCAGTATAAAGAATGGATTAAATATTTGGATTGTAGCAGATAATAGCCGTAAAGGTGCAGCTACTAATACAGTCCAAATAGCAGAACTATTACTTAATAAATAGGAGGTATAAATTATGTTTAAAGGTTCTGGAGTTGCAATAGTAACACCTTTTAGAGATGATCAAATTGATTTCCAAAAACTAGAGGAATTACTTGAATGGCATGTTGAAGAAGGTACTGATGCTATAATCATCTGTGGAACCACAGGTGAAGCTTCTACTATGTCCCTTGAGGAACAACAACAAGCTATAAAATTTACAGTGGAAAAAATAAATAACAGAATCCCTGTTATAGCTGGAACAGGTAGCAATAACACTAAAAGCTCTATAGAATTAAGCAAATACTCTGAGGAAGTCGGTGTAGATGGCTTATTGATCGTAACCCCTTATTACAATAAAACTACTCAGGCAGGTCTGATCAAACATTATACAACTATCGCCGACAATGTTAGTATTCCAATTATAATATACAATGTTCCAGGAAGAACTGGGCTAAATATACTTCCAAGTACCATAGCTGAACTATCCAAGCATCCTAATATTAGAGGTGTCAAGGAAGCAAGTGGTGATATTGCTCAAGTTGCAGAGATAGCTAGATTATGTCCTGAAGACTTCTATATATATTCAGGGAATGACGATATGATAGTTCCTCTATTAGCTTTAGGTGGAGTTGGGGTTATATCCGTTGTTGCAAATATACTTCCACAGGATACCCATAATATGGTCCAATACTTCTTGGATGGAGATATAAAAGCGTCTAAAGAACTTCAACTAAAGATGAAGCCATTAATCGATGCATTATTTATCGAAGTAAACCCAATCCCAGTAAGAGAAGCTATGAATATATTAGGTATGGAAGTAGGTCCATGTAGATTACCTCTTGTTCCTATGGGAGAAACAAATAAGAATAAATTAATCGAAGAGATGTCCCTATATGGAATGAATATAGGAGGTAAATAATCGTGATAAAGATATTAATTAGTGGATTTCTAGGCCAAATGGGCCAAGTAATCGAAAAACAAATAGAAAACAAAGACAATATGGAACTAGTAGGAGGTATAGATAAGAATATAGATTCTTATAAAGGAGAAATTAAGGTATATGACAATATAATGGATTTTGATGGTCCATGTGACGTTATAGTAGATTTCTCTCATCCAACTTCTTTAGACAGTCTATTGACATATGCAAAATCCAATAAAGTTGCCTTAGTCATTGGAACAACGGGCTATGAAGAAAAAGAATATAATAAGCTTAAAGAAGCTGCAAAAGAAATTCCTATATTCCAATCTGCTAATATGTCTTTAGGAATAAATCTTTTACTGTCCTTAGTATATAAAGCTGCTACCATATTGGATGAAGATTTTGATATAGAAGTAATTGAAAAACATCATAATCAAAAAATTGATGCCCCTAGTGGAACTGCTTACATGATAGCTAACAAAATCAACGAAGCTTTTGACAATAATAAAGTATATACATTCGGCAGGCATACAAAAACTAACAAAAGAGCTCCAGAGGAAATTGGTATACACGCAATTCGAGGTGGAACCATAGTAGGAGAACACACTGTGTTATTTGCTGGATTAGATGAGGTTATAGAAATAAAACATGACGCTTCATCAAAAAATGTATTTGCGAAGGGTGCTTTAAGAGCTGCTGAGTTCATAACTACTAAAGACAAAGGTTTATTTAATATGGATGATTTAATCAATCAATAAATTAACAAAACCTGCAAATTTCTTGCAGGTTTTGTTAATGCCAAGTTTCACTACTCATCAAAGGTAAAAATATATGGAGCATTCCTATAATACTCCCCATAATTAAGACCATAGCCCACTATAAAGACATCGGGAATAGTAAAACCTACATAATCTGGAGATATATCCGACTCCCTTCGACTAGGTTTATCTAGCATCACACAAATCTTAATAGATTTTGGCTCCTTTTTCTCAATAAATTCTACTACCTTCTTCATAGTATTTCCCGAATCCATAATATCATCAATTATCAACACATGTTTTCCTTTAACATCAGCTCTTATATCATTGATTATTTCCACTATACCAGACGACATTTCACCATGACCATAACTTGAAGTAGTCATAAAATCTACATTTACTGGTATTTTAAGTTCTCTTACTAGATCAGCGGTAAATACAAAACCTCCCCTAAGTAGACATATTGCTATAATATCATCTCCATAGAAATCTCTAGAGATTTTCTTCCCTAATTCTTTAACTTTTTCTGCTATTTGATTTTGATCAAATAATATCTTTGGTTGTTTGTTTCTTTCCAATCCTCGCTACTCCTTTCTTTTATCTCTATTGCGTAAACTCATTCCTAAATACCTTTTTATTTCTCTTATCTCCATCAGTATTTTATTTAGAGTAAATTGGAGACTGATCAATATTATCAGAAATACAATAATAATTATTATTTCTATATACATCCATATTCTCCTCGCCTCTAATGATTAATTATATAATCTAGATTATAACATATATTATAGGTTTATTAAAATAAAAATGAAAACATAGTTATAATATTTTGCATTTCGATACAATAAAAAGCCACATTTTTCTATTATCCTTATATTCACATAATATAATAGAAAAATGTGGTTAACTTAAATAACATATATTATTGATTTATGAAATTTATATCAATCCTTTGCTACCAGCTTTTTGTTTTAATATACCTAAAGTTTATTTTTAATAATTCTCCAATCTGTTATTGTCATTCTCAATATACTCTAACCTAAATATTGACACTTCATAAGCTGTTTTGGTTTCTACATCATCATCATTGTATCTTTTCTGGTATTCCCTACTCTGAATCCTCCCCCATATTTTAATATGATCTCCTACCAATAGTTTTTCGCAAAATCTTGCATTCCTTCCCCAGGCAATACAAGGTATGTAATCAGATTTATTATAAGGTCTATTGACTGCTAAAAGCAAGTCTGTAATTTCCCTACCAAAAGGTGTTGTTCTGTATATAGGCTCCTTACAGATATAACCATCTAAATAAATTTCATTAGGATGTTTTAATAACTCTTTTTTCTCATCTTCATCATCTAAAGTCCTTATTTCTCTGGTGAATACAGTTAAAATTAGTCTGCTAGCATTATCAATATATCTATTATAGGACCGTAATTGACCACATATTTCCACATATGAGTCTATAGATAAATCCATATTTATAATTAGTCGTTCTGATACAGTAACCTGTAATATATCTACTGAATCACTTAATCGTGGAACTTCCACCTTGAAGTTATAAAACCCTTCACCATACATTTCATGACTAAATTTAACTGGTGTTACTATTTTGCCTATAATTTTAACAATATTTGATTCTAAAGTCTTATCATCCATAGACAACCAATCCCCCTTATTCTTATGTTTTTTAGAATCTATAATTATTTCTATTCAATTCTTATGACTAATATGATAGATTGCAGCAATTTTATATATAAGGATTATTAGCCAAAGAAATAATAAAGCTGCTAATTTAAATTAGCAGCTTTATTATTTCTTTACCTTCTTTTAAGGATTCATTTCCTAATAATAATAGTAAATCCCCTTTTCCTAAAGTTCTTATAGAATTATAGATGCATTTTTCCAACTCAAAAAACATTTCATATTCAATTTTGCAATTATCCAATAGCAGTTTTATATTATTAATTATCAATTCTTCTTTTTTATCAATATAAAAAAATATTTTTTTAATATCCAATATAGGTACCCAGTTCAAAATCACTTTTAAATTTTTTTTAATTGTATAGATCCCCTCATCTATTTCTATTCCATTTATAATATAAGCACTTTTATATTTTATGTTTTGAATTTCTTCTAAAGCCAAACTATAGTCTAATGGTGAACTACATCTATTGTCCACTATCATATAATCCCTTTCATATATTTTTTCCAAATATCTGCTTGTTCCCTTAATACTGAGTAAAGCATTTTTAATATCATTTATATCAATTCCACAGGTTAACCCACAAGCTATAGCTCCCAGCCCATAGTACATATTGGATTTTCCTATTAAATTCAAGGTAACGGGTAATTCCATAGGTTCTATATTAACATCTTCTAAATTTTTATATTCTCTTTGCAAACACAAATTGAATTGACTATTACTAGAAAAGTTAAAGCTTGATGCTGTTAATGTAGCTTTTTGATTAATTCCATAGGTAAGTATTAGACCATCTATATTATCATCTAAAATACATCTTGATTCTTCATCATCTATGTTCATTATTATATATTTTGCTTTACTTGCAATTGTTTTTACAAAAGAATTTTCATAGTCTGCTATCTCTATACTCTTATGAACTAATATATGTATATCTAATCCTAGATTATAAACATGATTGATAGTTTGTGGTGTTAGCTCTACTATTAAAATTAATGTTTGTTTATTAGCTAAAATAGATATCCTTTTGTTATCATAGATCACATCGTAATTACTCTTGATAAACATTTCCTTAATTATGTGATAAATGATATTGTCATTTTTTGAACCTAATACTCCAATTGTAGTTAAACTTTGTTGTGTCATAATTCGGCTCCTCTTATATAATTAAATTTTAATCATTTGGTATCTGTCTACCTGTATTATCCATATGAAAATCTTTTCTATAGATTAATTCAGATATAGGTACTATCTCATATCCTTCTTCCTGTAATCTTTCTATGATCATGGGAAGAAATTCTAAAATATATTTTGCATTGTTATGAAACAATACAATAGAACCAGCATTCACATTTCTGGTAACTCTATCTACTACAGGCTGTACTCCTAATTCCTTCCAATCCAATGAGTCCACATCCCATTGGATCACATAATAGTCATTCTCCCTGCAAATATTTATTAACTCATCATTATAGTCCCCAAAGGGCGGTCTAAATAAAATTGGTTTTTCTCCTGTTAGTTTTTTTATTTTGTCTCCTGTATCATTCAGCTCTTTTAAGACTTGTTCTTCTCCTATCTTTGACATATAGGGATGATTCGTAGAATGATTTCCTACATCATGTCCCCTCTTGTGTATTTCTTTGACATGTTCTGGATACTTGTCAACCCAAAATCCAACTAGGAAAAAAGTGCTTTTTATATCGTACTTATCTAATATATCCAATATGCCTATAGTAAATTCATCTCCCCAAGCTGCATCAAAACTTATAGCCACTTTCTTCTCCTCGGTACCCACGCTATATATAGGTAATTCTTTTTTTTGAGAAAATACTTTCACAATATTATTATTTGTTTTAATATTTGTATAAACAACAGAGAGCATAATGATACACATTACAATTAATAGTCTATATTTAATATTGCTTTTAAAATAAAACTTTTTCAATATATCCCTCCTTTGAAATCTATATTAATATAATTTATTCTCAAAATTTTTTTATATTACTAAGACTGAAAATCCATATGTTTCAATACTGCTATTTCTTAGTATTTCAGCAGTAATATTTTCTATATACTTATTTGATTTTAAAAAAGCAACAATTGTTGTCTTATTTGGTTTTTACTATATTTGTATTCAATTCTTTCTAGAATACTTTTTTAATAAAAGGTTATTATAATAGTACAACAATTAAAATAATTGTTGTAAAGGAGGCTTTTAAAATGGCTAATAATAAAATAATAGTTCCAGAAGCTAGGCAAGCTCTAGATCAGTTAAAACTAGAAATCGCCAATGAGCTAGGAATCCAAAATTATAATAATATAGATAAAGGGAATCTACCTTCAAGAACAAATGGATATGTAGGTGGATATATGGTTAAAAAACTAGTACAAGATGCACAAAATCAAATGGCAAACAAATAATGAAAAAGAGGTAAGCGAAAATTTCGCTTACCTCTTTTATATGGTATAATTTAATAAAATATATTATTTGGAGAGGTGCAAATATGTTTATAGAAAATACTGAAGAATTAGCTCAAAATAAATTGATATTATTATATATTATTGATCAATCCAATGTTCCACTAACTAATGAAGAAATTACTGAATTTATAATGGAAAACAATTATATGAATTATTTCTTAATACAACAATATTTAACTGAATTGATTGAATCCGAGTTTATAAAATATATAGATAAAGAAGATAGTAAAAAATATACATTGTCAAACAAAGGGAAAGTAACCTTATCCTATTTTAAAGATCGAATATCGGATAAAATCAAAAAAGAAATATCCAATAAGTTTTTAAAAATTGAAGAGGAAATAAAGAAGGCTGCTCAAGTTGTAGGAGAATACTTCAAAAAAAGTGATAGAGAATATGTGACTAATTTAAAGCTAATAGAGGGCAATGAAACCCTATTAAGTCTATCTCTCAAAGTAACAACAATTGAACAAGCTGAAAGAATTTGTAATACATGGAAAAATAATACTGAATACATATATAAAACCTTATTTAATATATTAGCTGATGATAATATAGCATCAATTGAAGACTAATATACCATTAGGCTCTTCTCCCACTTCTATATTATCTATTATTTTATTAGTATTCATATCAAATAATGTTAATATATTGGTTGATATGTTGGTGATGAGAATTATACTATCTCCATCCCATTCTAACTTATTTGGCATTCCCTTTAAGTAGGTTTTGCTTAACACATTTCCTCTCTTCATATCCATTCTATAAAGATACCCATCACCAATTCCCGTTATAAATATTATTTCACTACCATTTATTTTCAACATGGTATTAAATATTCCACTGAAATCAATACTTTCCTGTATTCTATAAGTCTTCCTGTCCATGATGGAGATATTGCTCTTATTGCATATCCCATTATTTACAATCGATAATATATATATATATTCGTCTTCTAAGATTATCTTAATGGGATTATGGTCGAGCTTAACAACCCTATTTCCTGATTCTATTAAATCTATAATGCTAATATTATGCGAATTGCTATTTGCTATATAAAGTTTCATATGCTCCCTATCTACTTCCATATCAATAGGCTTTTCTCCTACCGGTATGCTTTCAATTAAAGAAAATGTTTTTTCGCTTATTATAGAGATAGAATTAGAATCACTATTAGCTACAAAGATCTTGCCTTGAAAAGATTTTATGCAAGTGGGAAAACTTCCTACATATAAAACATCTATAATTTTCTTATTCCTCATGTCCATTTTAAAAATTGAATTGCTATATACATTTGTACAATATAAATATCCTTCATTACTGTAGATCATATCATGGGGACCTATCAAACTATTATCTATTAAAAACCTATTATCTTCCTTGTTATTAATAATCTTTTTTAAGTCTATGGTTTCCATGACTTTTCTATCTATCAAATCTATAAAGGATAATGTATCCTCTCCAGTATTGGCAACTATTGCTTTCCCATCAAATATCAATATCTCACCTCCATCTACCATATATAAATCAATCTATGCTAGATGATAGATTTAGGTGATAGAATAATGAGAAAACTTTATTTGTTAAAAATCCTCCTTACCAATAATGGCTTTTTTATTTTTAAATTTCTTCGTTTGATTTCTATTATTAGTTGATTTACTACATGTTTTCTCTTTTCATATTTTAATAAATTTTCATGTTTTGATAAAGTCTTTAGCTTATCCATTTCTTTTATAGTACAATCTATTAACTGATCATTAGTTAAATTAATATAAGGATATAATTTTATTTTATTCATAACAGAGCCCCCAATTTAAAAACCCTTCTATAGAATCTATAAATATGTATATTCTATAAAAGGGTTACATATAACTAATAATTCTTTAATAATATTTTCCTAACATCTCCTATTAGGTACAGGGAGCCTCCAAAGACTATCAAGTCTTCTTTGTCTGCTAATTGATATGTTTTAGCAATTGCTTCACCTATATTTTTTTCTATATAGGTCTTTTTGTTATATTTCCTTAGTTCTTTTTCTAATAATTCTGCCTCCATCTTTCTAGGTATATTTACTTCCGTGATAACAATCTCATCTGCTAATGGTATTATTGTTTCTGCTATATGCTCTACATCCTTATCCTTAAGTATTCCAATTCCAAGTATCAATCTATTGTATTTAAACCTCTTCAAACTATCCACTAGCGTTTGTGCCCCTTGAAGGTTATGGGCCCCATCTATTAGAAATGTGGGATTTCTTTTTAGAATTTCCAGCCTACCCTTCCATTTAGTCTTTTGTAGTCCATTTCTAATATGCTCAGTCCCTATATCTATCAAACCTCTATCTTTAAGTGTCAATATAGTCATCAAGGCCAGAGACGCATTATATATCTGATGTTTTCCAATTAATGTAACTTTTAAATTTTCATATATGGAATCTTTATATTTAAAATCAAATACTCCACCATATTCTCCCAAATCTTTAATGTTGACATTTTCTATCGAGTATTCTACTAGATCTGCAGTTTTTTCCAAGCATACTCGTTTTATAATTTTACTCGCTTCTTTTTGTTGAGGATAGGATATAACAAGACCCCCATCCTTTATTATACCAGCCTTTTCATAAGCAATCTTTCCTAATGTATCTCCCAAAACATCAACATGATCGTAATCTATAGTAGTTATAACAGAAGCTATAGAGTTCTCTATAATGTTTGTAGAATCTGCCCTCCCACCTAATCCTACTTCTAATACAACGTAATCTAATTGTTCCTCTTTAAAATATACAAAAGCTATAGCCGTAACTATCTCAAAAGTTGTAGGATGCTCATATCCTTCATCTATCATAATCTCTATTTTTTCCTTAATCTTACTCGTTATTTCCGCCAGTCTATCGTCGGGAATATCTTTCCCATTGATGGATATTCTCTCATTAAATCTTTCCAAATATGGTGAAATAAATAATCCTACCCTATATCCTGCTTCTTTCAGTGTAGTAGCTAAATAAGAAGAAGTAGATCCCTTTCCATTAGTTCCAGCAACATGGATATATTTCATATCCAAATGAGGATTCCCGAGTAGTTCTAATAATTTGCCCATTACTTCTAATCCTAATCTTGAACCAAACTTATCTTTATCATTTATATAGTTTAAAGCCTCTACATAGTTCAAATTATCCCCTCATTTCTCATTTCGCTTATATTGTAGATTATAATGGCTTAATAGGGTGGTATATCCACCCTATTATTCTTTAATTGGATTTCAAGCTTTCAAGTCTTTCAATTACTTTACCCATCATATCCGTATACTTCTTTTCTTTTTCTCTTTCACCAGCTACTACATTTTCTGGTGCTTTGTTCACAAACCCTTCATTAGAAAGCTTACCCCTAACCCTCTTCAGTTCTAGTTCTAATTTTTCCTTTTCCTTTTCAAGTCTTTTTATTTCTTTATTATAATCTATTAAATCTTTTAATGGAATAAAGATCTCACATTTATCTAGTACAACTGATATATTATCATCCCCTAAAGTAGATCTATCTTCTAGGATTTTTATATCCTCAGCACTAGCTAAATTTATAAAATATCTTTTACCATAGCTTAAAATAGCCTTTACATCTTCATCCTGAGTTAAACATAATATTGGAGCCTTTTTAGACGGCGCTATATTCATCTCCTGTCTGGCATTTCTTATTCCTTTAATAGCAGTCATTATATAGGCCATCCGTTTTTCTACATCTGGATGATAATCTTCTTCTTTATAAACTGGCCAATCACTTATAATAAGAGGTTTGTCTCTTTCAGGTAAGTGTTGCCATATCTCTTCTGTAATAAAAGGCATAAATGGATGTAGGAGTTTTAGTATATTCTCTAATACATATAGCAATACTTTTTCTGCTGTTTCTTTACTTTCTATATCTTCACCATATAACCTAGGCTTTACCATTTCGATATACCAGTCGCAATATTCTTCCCATGTGAATTCATAGATCTTTTGAGCTGATATGCCTATCTCGTACTTTTCAAGGTTTTCTGTGGCTTCTTTAATTACAGTATTTACTCGTGATAATATCCATTTATCCTCTTCTTCCAGAGTATCTAGATTTAAGCTATCTTTGGTTATGTTCTCGTCTAGATTCATAAGTACAAACCTAGTGGCGTTCCATAACTTGTTTGCAAAATTTCTATTAGCCTCTACCCTTTCCATATAGAACCTCATATCATTTCCAGGAGTATTCCCTGTAACAAGAGTAAATCTGAGAGCATCCGAACCATATTCATCAATTACATCTAAAGGATCTATACCGTTACCTAAAGACTTGCTCATTTTTCTTCCTTCTGCATCCCTTACAAGACCCGTTAAAAACACATCTTTAAAAGGTATTTCTCCTGTTTGTTCTATACTAGAAAATACCATCCTTACTACCCAAAAGAATATAATATCATATCCTGTAACTAATACATCCGTTGGAAAGAAGTATTTCATATCTTCCGTATCTTCTGGCCATCCTAAAGTAGAGAAAGGCCATAGGGCAGATGAAAACCAAGTATCCAATGTATCAGGATCTTGATAAATATTTACACTACCACATTTTGAGCATTTCTCAGGTGATTCTTTGGAAACCATTATTTCATCACAGTCTTCACAATAATATACCGGTAATCTATGTCCCCACCATAATTGTCTAGAGATACACCAATCTCTAATGTTTTCAAGCCAATGAGTATAGATCTTTCCAAATCTATCCGGTATAAAGTTTAAATTCTTATCATAATAAGCTTCCAACGCCGGTTTTGCCAAAGGCTTCATTTTTACAAACCATTGTTTTGATATTAAAGGTTCTACTACAGTTTTACACCTTTCACAATGCCCAATGCTGTTTTCATGTTCCTTTACCTCAACTAAGTATCTTTCCTTTTCTAAATCCTCAACAATCTTCTTCCTTGCTTCATATCTATCTAACCTATTATAGTTGCCACCATTCTCATTTATAGTAGCATCCTCATTCAATATAATACATTGGCCTAGTCCATGTCTTTCTCCTACCTCAAAGTCATTTGGATCGTGAGAAGGGGTTATTTTTACTGCTCCAGTACCAAATTCCATTTCTACATACTCATCTGCAATTATAGGTATTTCTCTATTTACTAGTGGCAGTATAGCAGTCTTACCTATTAAGTCCTTATACCTGTCATCTTCAGGGTTAACTGCAATGGCTAAATCCCCCAATATAGTTTCTGGCCTAGTAGTAGCTATAGTTATATAACCATCCTCATCTTTAATTGGATATCTAATATGCCAAATATATCCCATCGAATCTTCATGCTCTACCTCTGCGTCAGAAATAGCAGTTCTACAATTTGGACACCAATTGATAATTCTATCCCCTCTATATATTAAACCCTTCTCATATAATCTAATAAATACTTCTTCTACTGCATTGCTTAACCCATCATCCAAAGTAAATCTTTCTCTACTCCAATCACAAGATATACCTAGCTTCTTAAGCTGGTTATTTATGCTTCCACCGTATTTTCTAGTCCAATCCCAAGCTTCTTCAATAAACCCTTCCCTACCTAACTCATCCTTAGATTTGCCTTCAGCCTTTATCTTTTCAACTACCTTTGCTTCAGTGGATATGCTGGCGTGGTCTGTACCAGGTAGCCATAAGGCCTCATACCCTTCCATCCTTTTCCACCTTATGAGAATATCCTGAATTGTATTGTTTAATGCATGGCCCATATGCAATTCTCCAGTAACATTTGGTGGGGGCATCATTATAGTATAGGGTTTTTTATTTTTATCTACTCTTGCTTTAAAGTACCCCTTTTCACTCCAAAATTCATATAATCTATCTTCAAAGCTTTTAGGATTATAAGTCTTAGGTAAATTTTCAATCACTTTCAATTCCTCCTTTAAATAATATAAACTCTTCATCCTATAAAAGGACGAAGAGTTTATTCGCGATACCACCTTAATTCCATAGACAATTATAGTCTATAGCACTTGAAAATTATAACGGTTCTATCCGTTCAAACCTACTTTCATTTCAGTTTGAATACTCAAAAGCTACCTTCGGTAAACATTGCCTAAAAAGGCCTTTCAACCTATGGACCTTTCTCTCTGTATAGGATAATTACCTACTCCTCTTCTTCACTGAATTATATACAATTGTTAGTAATTATTATATATATATAATAATTTTTTGTCAAATAAAATAAAAATATTATATTAATTTGTGCTTTTTTTGCTCCTCATACTTATGTATATGATTAAATAATTTAAAAAAGCTACTATATTCAATATCACGGTTACTGAAAATAATATCCTCATAACGATAGACGATGTTTTAAAAATCACTGATAATATAGATGCATAAAAAAATAAAGTTGCCATTTTGCCAAATTTATTTGATGGTAAAACTTGATTCCCCTTAAATAAGTATAATATAAGACCACCCGTAATCATTATTATTTCCTTTAATCCTATAATTAATAAAATCCAGCAAGGTATCAATTTTGCAGTAGTAAAACTAATTAATACAGCAAATGTCATTAACTTATCCGCAAGAGGATCTAAAACTACTCCTAAGTCTGTAATCTGATCATACTTTCGTGCTATATGCCCATCTAAAATATCTGTAATCCCCGCAAGAATAAAAGCCGTTCCTGCATAAACCAAACGCTCCTCTCCTGTAGAGTAAAATAAGTATAGATATACTGGTACTAAAATAATTCTAAGTATTGTTAATACATTAGGTATGTTCATATTTAAACCTCTTTTCAACAGTCTATTTGTCAGTTTTGTAACCAAATTATAAGAATAGAATAATATAACTATATAATATTATAGGAGGGATATGATGTCAAAGGTATTTAAGTTAATTTCACTAATATTGATACTTACACTAGTAATTACCGTTGGCTTAACCGGATGTAAAACAAATGATTTAGAAAAGGTAAGATTAGTAGAAGTAACCCACTCATTATTTTATACTCCTCAATATGTGGCATTAACGCAGGGATTCTTTGAAGAAGAAGGATTAGATGTAGAGATTAGAGATGGAAAGGGAGCAGATAAGGTTATGGCAGCCTTATTAAGTGGAGAAGCAGATATTGGGTTTATGGGACTAGAGGCTTCGGTATACGTATATAATCAAGGTAGAGAAGATTATGCTATTAACTTTGCCCAATTGACCCAAAGAGATGGCTCTTTCCTAGTCGGGCGAGAACCTGATCCAAACTTTACATTTGATAAACTTAAAGGAAAGGAAGTACTAGGAGGAAGAAAAGGTGGTATGCCTTTTATGACATTAGAATATGTGGTTAAAAACCATGGTCTTACTCCAGGGGAAGATGTAAACTTAAGAACAGATATCCAATTCGATGTATTAGCTGGAGCTTTTGTTGGCGGTGAAGGTGATTATGTCGCATTATTTGAACCTGTAGCTACTTCTTTGGAAAAGGAAGGCAAAGGTTATGTAGTTGCATCCATTGGTAAAGAAGGAGGATATATACCATATACTGGTTATTCAACAACTAGAAGCATATTAGAAGAGAAACCTGAAATGGTGCAAAAATTTACAAATGCTATATATAAGGGAATGCTTTGGGTCCAAGAACACTCATCAGAAGAAATTGCAGAAGCTGTAAAACCTCAGTTCCCTGATACAGATGATGAGGTATTAATAGCTTTAATCGATAGATATAGAGAACAGGACAGTTGGAAACCAGATTTAATCATCACCGAGGAAGGACTGGACCATCTAATGAATATAATGGAAATGGCTGGGGAGTTAGATGAGAGAGTAGAATATGAGAAGATAGTAACTACTGAATTCGCTAAGAAAGCTATGGAAAATATAAAAAAATTAAATTAAAAGGGGCCTTGAGCCTCTTTTAATTTAAAAATATTCCATGATCATTAAAAAAAATTTCTTTATTATCTCTGTATAAACCCTACTTTTCTATATACTTTTCGTAATGTTTTTATTGCTGCATAATTAGCTTTTTCTGCTCCTTGTCTATAAACCTTTTCTAAATAATCTTTATTTTTCATTAAATCATCATATCTTTTTTGTATTGGAGCTAAGCCAGATATAACTACCTCTGCTACATCTTCTTTAAATTTACCATAGCCTAATCCCTCATATCTATTTTCTATTACATCTATAGAATCTCCAGAAAACACACTATATATATTCATTAGGTTTTTAATCCCTAGCTGTTCATCATTGTATTTTACTTCTCCTATTGAATCTGTTACTGCTCTTTTAATCTTTCTTCTTATTACATCAGGCTTATCAAGTATTAGTATATAGCTATTCTCATTTTCATCTGATTTTGACATTTTGTTTTCCGGGTTTTGAAGACTCATAATACGTGCTCCAAATTTTTGTATCAAAGGTTCTGGAATTTTGAAAGTTTCACTATATCTATTATTAAATCTTTCTGCCAAATCCCTAGCTAATTCCAAATGCTGTTTTTGATCCTCTCCCACTGGGACAAATTCCGTTTGATACAACAGAATATCTGCAGCCATCAATACAGGATAGGTAAACAATGCTGCATTTAGATTTTCTTCAGATTTCTTAGATTTTTCTTTAAATTGGGTCATTCTATTTAATTGTCCCATATAAGAAATGGAATTCAATACCCAAGTTAGTTCGACATGAGCATCTACATGGGATTGAATGAACAACGTACACTTCTCAGGATCTAGACCACTAGCCAAATATATAGCCAAAACCTCCAAAGTATTTTTCCTCAAATCCTTTGGTATTTGAGGAACTGTTATAGCGTGTAAATCAACTATACAATAATAGCAATTATATTTTTCTTGCAAATCCACAAAGTTTTTTATAGCACCTATATAATTTCCTATGGTCAAACCTCCAGAAGGTTGTACACCACTAAATACTACCTTTTTTTCCATTTATATACCTCCTATTGATTGTAAATATTATTTAAACGATAAAACCCTTCCATCTCCATGTAAGAGACGAAAGGGTTCCTTCCGCGGTACCACTCTAATTGACCTTAGTCCACTTTAATCCAATAAGGGAGATAACCCCTAATACCTTACTTATATTTCAGATATTGACTCTCAAGTCCATTCAATATAATAGTATCATCAGGCTTCCACCCTTCCCGATTCGCTCTTGACCTTTATTATATCTACTACTCTTGATCCACGTCTTCCATTTTAAACTGTTATTTTATATTATACACAATTTGTTTAAAATGTAAACCATTATATAACATACATTAAATAATCATCTTTGTTGGTTTTGACTACTTTAGCAGGTATACCGACAACAGTAGTATAGGGTGGAACATCCTTTAACACAACAGCATTGGCACCTATCTTCGCACCTCTCCCTATAGTTATAGGGCCTAATATCTTTGCTCCTGCACCTATCATTACATTATCTTCAACTGTAGGATGACGCTTTGTATTAGGCTCTCCTCCAGTTCCCCCTAATGTTACCCCGTGGTACATGGTAACATTGTCGCCTACCTCAGCGGTTTCACCTATGACAACTCCCATTCCATGATCAATAAATAGTTTTTCCCCGAGTTTAGCTCCAGGATGAATTTCTATTCCTGTTTTCCGCCTAGCTCTTTGAGAAACAATCCAAGATAAAGTATATTTCTTTTTATTATAAAGCCAATGGCTTAGCTTATGATAAAGTATAGCCTTTAAACTAGGATAGTAGAAAATAGCCTCGAATAAATTTTTTGCCGCCGGATCCTTCTCCATTATATTCCTAGCTTCTTTTATAATAAATTTGAACATCATATCACTCTCCAATAAATAAATCTGTAGATAGATACCTTTCTCCCGTATCAGGTAGAACTGTTACCACTCTCTTATTCTTACCCAATCTTTTAGCAATTACCTTCCCAGCAGCCAAATTAGCTCCAGATGATATTCCGCATAATATTCCCTCTAGTTTCCCAAGGCTTTTCGCATGATAATAAGCATCGTCATCATCTATACTTATAACTTCATCTATAAAATTTCTATCCAAAATTTTCGGAATAAAATTGGCTCCTATTCCTTGAATTCCATGGCTATTTGGGTCCCCTCCAGATAAAAGTGGAGATTTTTTTGGTTCTACTGCTACTATTAATATATCCGGATTTATCTCTTTCAATCTTTTTCCTACTCCAGTTATAGTGCCTCCTGTTCCAACACCTGCCACAAAAGCATCTATTTGACCATCGGTATCTTCCAGTATTTCTATA
Source organism: Tissierellia bacterium (assembly GCA_012518955.1). Lineage (GTDB taxonomy): Bacteria > Bacillota > Clostridia > Tissierellales > Tepidimicrobiaceae > DUNJ01. The sequence continues at coordinate 21,106 of JAAYRD010000041.1, forward strand.
GCAGTAGTTTCATAGTGGGCCTTTACATTGTTGCTATTTTCAAATTGATTCGGCATGAAATATCCCTTCTCATGGGCTAGTTTTTTTGCTAATTCCACAGATGCAGACATTCCATATTTACCTTCCGTTAATATTACTTCTGCCCCATAAGCCTCCATTAGCCTTTTTCTTTCCATACTCATAGTATCTGGCATTACTATTATTACCTTATACCCTTTTGCCGCACCAATCATAGCCAAGGCAATTCCTGTGTTCCCACTAGTGGGCTCTATAATGGTTCCATCTTCTTTAAGAATTCCCTTTTGTTCTGCATCATTGATCATATATAGAGCCGGTCTATCTTTTACACTTCCTCCAGGATTATTGGACTCTATTTTTACAAATATATCTGCCATATTCTCTGTTAAACTATTATTTAATTTTACCAAAGGGGTTTTCCCAATAGTTTTATAAATATTATTAAATTTCATTTGATTCCCTCCATTTTTAAAAAATAAAAAAATCCCTTACCTCAAGTATATATAAATATACAGAGGCAAAGGATTAAGTTCGCGGTTCCACTCTGTTTAGGACATGGTCCTATCTCAATTCAAGTACTTACATACTCTAGCTCTATAACGGGAGCCACCGTTAAAGTCTACTATACTTTCGACCCAAAGCTCCTTGGCGCACTTCAAACATATTTTGTATAGATTTCTTTCACCTATGAAACCCTCTCTGTAATACTGCATATGTTTTACTTTACCAGATCATTGCTTTTAAGTTCTATTTATAAAGTTATTATACTCTAATATAGCATAAATGTTCATAATAGTAAATACATTTTAACACTTTAATGCAACTTTTTATAAAATTATTTTCCTAATCCCTAAATAGAAAATCAAATATCTTTTCAACAACTTCCTTATAGAAAGATTCATTAGTTATTTCATAAGCTTTGATATAGGTAATAGCAAGCAATGCATTGTCATATAACATCTTTTCAAAGTGAGGAACCAACCACTTCTCATCTACTGAATATCGATAAAAGCCAAAGCCTACATGATCAAAAATACCACCTTTATACATGTTTTTCAATGTAGTTTTAGCTATATCTAGTGATCTTTCATCGTTATTTTGTTCTCCATATTCTAATAGAAATAATGTATGCTGGGGTAAAGGAAACTTAGGTCTATGGCCAAAACCTCCATTTACTTCATCAAACATATCAATTAATTCTTCTTTTGTTTTTTCTAATATCTCAATACTTATATCACCTTTAGTATGGAAGTTATATCTATTCTCCACCTCATGTAAAATATACTCACTTTCTTTTATTATATTTTTACTGTCCTTTTCCCAGAGCTTATTAACTTTGCTCAATAAATCTATTAAACCGGTCATTCTACCCCTGGTCCTTTTAGGAAAATATGTTCCTGCAAAAAATGGTTTTTTTTCAGGAGTCAACAACAAATTTAAAGGCCATCCTGCTGATCCTGTCATGGCCTCGGCAAAGATCATATATACCTTATCTATATCTGGCCTTTCTTCTCTATCTACTTTAATAGGCACATAATACCTATTCAATATCTCTGCTACTTCCCTATCTTGGAATGATTCCCTATTCATATTATGGCACCATCTACAAGTAGAATATCCTATGGATAAAAATATAGGTTTGTTTTCTTCTTTCGCCTTATTAAATGCTTCAGATCCCCAGGGATACCAGTCTATTGGATTATGGGCATGTTGAAGCAAGTAAGGGGATTTTTGATATATCAATTTATTTGTGGTATTAATATTAACCATCTTTTCTAATCAAACCCTTTCTTATTTATCATTATATATATTTTACCCATTGGGATTGGCTATATTCCAAAACTATTTATCTACTTTCTATATCTAATAGATATTTTTTTATATCTAGACCTCCACCATATCCAACTAATTTACCATTTTTACCAATAACACGATGACAAGGTATAAATATAGGAATTGGATTTTTATTATTTGCCATGCCTACCGCACGATAAGCCTTTGGATTTCCAATATTCTTTGCAACTTCAGCATAGCTACAGGTTTCACCATAAGGGATGTTTTCTAAAGCCTTCCAAACCTTCTGCTGAAATTCTGTACCATTAGGTTCTAATGCAATGTGGAAATCCTCTCTTTTCCCTGCAAAATATTCATCTAATTGTTTTTTTGCTTCTCTTATTAATTCTGTTTCAACTACTTTGGCACTATTTGGAATGATACCACTAGCAAAATATAAGCCAATAATAGATCTTCCATTTTCTAATATAGATATCTTACCAATTTCAGTTTCATAAAAGTATATACTTTTCATCCTTCTAGCCTCCGATAAATCATATGGTATTATAAAGATTAGTCTTTTACTTTAACCTTAATATTTGAATCTCCATCAATATTCATCTTAATTTCTCCTTTTGCCTCCTTGCCTACAAGTTTAATTCTGTTCGTTCCTTTCTTAAGTAAAATAGTTTGTCTTCTTTCTTCTGTACCGTTTATAATATTGATAATTTCATCATTTGGAGTTATTAATACTACTTTAAACTCACCCTTATCTATAACTGACTTAAAGTCAAGTACAATATCTACATCTTCTTCAACAAGCGCCTTCCATATAGTATCTGTACCTGAAAAAGAAGAAAATTTAATATCTATTTCATCTTCTCTAACAGAGCCTATTCTATCCTTATAACTATGACTATCACCTGATTTAATTATTTTGCTTTCTTCATTAAATATGCTCCTTTGATAATTCAATACAGAACTGCACCCGGTAATGGTCATAGTAAATAAAATAACCATAATTAATATAATATAATTTTTCACTAAAAAACCTCCCTTTAATATTTTTTATAAGCTAACTCTTCTCTTTTATATACTGTTCAGCTGATATTATATAAATTATAACATTTTTATTTCCTAAATTAATATTTAAAACTCTTTCATAGAACATTATTAAAATAAAAAATATTTAAGAATTAAATAAAACTAGCCCACAACCAAAAACCTATTGGCTGTAGACTAGTTTTCTAATCAAAACCTCTTTTCCATACTTTTAACGCCTTAATCTTCTATATCACGTACATCTTCTACCATCCTAGGAAAGATTTATTTCACAATTAATACAGATTTTTTAATATGGTTTACTACTCTATTGGATACACTTCCTAAAAAGGTTCTAGAGAAGGTACCAAGACCTCTACTTCCCATTACGACCAAATCATAATCTCCTTCTTCAGCTTCTTCGATTATCTTTCCTCCTATATCACCATCTTTTAACACGGTATCAACAGTTCCCGGATAATCTTTGAATCCCTCCAAGGCCTTCTTTAGGATATTCTCTCCGTACTCAATATTCTCTTTGCTTAATTTAACTTTAATTTCTGGATCCGTAACATAAGGGCTACCAAAAGTATTGATAACTGTTATTATCGTAATGTCGCTATTAGATAATGTTCCTATTTCCTTAGCCTTATCTAGAGCCTTTTTAGATTTTTCCGAACCATCAATGGCAACTAATATTTTTTTCATTCAAATCCCCCCTGTTTGATGATTTTTATAAACTTTCTATTACTCCATATATACCCATTACTTAGACTTAATAAAAGTTTTTCATTAGCTTTTCAGCATCCATAGGATTAAGTTTCCTATCTACCAATGGTTCCCCATTTTTAATGAACTGGAACTTATCTTCGTAGGTCTCTTTCTCCACCTTATATAAAATACCTATAGGTATTTTATCACCGAATTCCGTGGCTTTTTCAAATGCTTTTTCTTTATTTGTATAATCATAGTCTTCTGGAAGATGATATATCCTTTCTTTATACCAAGCAAAAGTATTTACCTTGTTCCAGACTACACAGGGTTGAAATATGTCTACTAGTGCATAACCTTTATAGTTTATAGCCTCTTTCATAATTTCTACTAGATGAGGAATATCTCCTGAGAATCCACGAGCTACAAAACCTGCTCCCATAGTTAAAGCTAGTGCCAAAGGTTGTAATGGCTCCACCTTAACTCCATCAAATTGTAATGTAGTCTTTTGTCCCATAGCAGTAGTGGGTGAAGCTTGCCCTTTGGTCAATCCATATATCTGATTATCATGCACAAAATGTGCTATGTCTATATTTCGTCTTATGGTATGAATAAAATGGTTTCCACCTTCACCATAGGTATCTCCATCTCCAGATTCTACTATTACCTTTAAATTCTTATTAGCCATTTTTATGCCAATAGCTGGTGGTAACGCTCTACCATGTAATCCGTTAAATCCATTCACTTTTATATAATGGGGCATTTTAGCTGCCTGACCTATACCTGAAGACAAAACTACTTCATGAGGCTCTAATTCTAGTTCTTCCAATGCCTGTTTTAATGCTGTTCTAATCATATAATTGCCACAACCAGGGCACCAGGACGGTTCATAGAGTTTGTAATCATATTTCATTTACAATACCTCCTTTAATCTAGCATATAGTTCATCTCCACTAAAAGGTCTACCATCATATTTAAGTATTTTTTCAGTAGATTTAATAAGAGCTTCTTCTCTTATTAAACTATCTAGTTGAGCAGTAGCATTTTGTTCAATATCGATAATCTTTTTAGCCCCTTTGCCCATCTTTAATAATCTTTCCGTAGGAAATGGCCATATGTCTCCAAATACCAAAGCTCCTATAGATACATCTTCTTCCCTTAAGCTATCCACTGCTTCCTTCACCGCTCCATAGGTAGACCCCCAGCAAACTATTAGATTTTCTGGCTCCTCATCTCCTATAATCCACGGTTCCTGCACCTCAGACTTTAACCCCTCTAGTTTTTTCATTCTTTTATCAACCATTTTCGTTCTAATTTCATCGCTTTCAGTAATATGGCCCCATTCATCATGTTCGTCACTATCTATAAGTACTACTTGGCCTGGTACCTTTCCAGGTAAAATCCTAGGAGATATACCATTCTCTGTAATCTTGTATCTTTTATATTCTTTATCGGTTATGGCCTCTGCTCCTGAAATATATCTTTCTATTTCAATTTTATTAAAATCAAAAGGTTTTGTAGTAGTTCTACAATCTGCTAAATACTGATCGCTTACTAATAATACTGGAATCTGATACTTTTCTGCTAAGTTGAAAGCTCTAGCTGTTTGATAAAATGCATCTTCTGGATTTCTTAATGCTATGACCATCCTTGGAAATTCTCCATGACCTGCATGGATCATAAACCTTAGATCTCCTTGCTCTGTTCTTGTAGGAAATCCTGTAGCCGGACCTGGTCTTTGTACATTAATTAATACCACTGGAACCTCTATGATACCAGCTAAACTCAAGGCCTCTACCATTAGAGCAAATCCACCACCAGAGGAACCAGTCATAGCCCTTACTCCTGCATAAGATGCTCCTAGAGCCATATTAAGAGCGGCAACTTCATCCTCTACCTGATCCACAGCAATCTCCATCTCATCTGCGTGAGCTGCAATAAAGTTCAATACCCCAGTAGAAGGAGTCATAGGATATCCACAATAAAACTTACACCCTGCGGCAATTGCACCTAGACCTACTGCCTGGTTTCCATCTATTAATATATTTTTATCTTCTAAGGTTTCAATATCATACTTCCTATTGACCATCTCATAGCCTGCATATAATGCTTTTATATTGATAGTGGCGATTTCTTCTTTAAACTCTTCTTCTATAATCTCCTCACTTGATTTTAAAGAAAGACCAAAATATTTAAGTATTGCACCTAATCCTATAGTGGTAAATACTCTAGAATTTTTTAAATCCCTTGCAGTATCCATTAAGGGTAGATGCACTATTTTACTGTCCCTAGCTATCTCCTTGTCAGCGATAATAATACCCTCTTCCTTTAATTTAGGACTATGCAATCTCACACTTTCATCGTTTAATCCAAATACTACATCCACTTTTAAACTATACGAATATATTGGCTTATCTGAAAATCTGATATAGAAAAAATTGTGTCCTCCTCTTACCCTAGACATGTAATCGCTATGGGTGAATACATAAAACCCACACCGCTTCAATGTCTTCTCTAAGATATGGGCAAAAGTATCCATTCCCTGACCTGCCTCACCACCAACTAATATACTATAATCCATATTTAAACCCCCTATTAAAGTTTAATATTATAGTTTAAATCTATGAGTCCTCAATATATTCTATACCCTAGTTTTATATTAGCAAACCGATCAGACTATAAAGCACTATAAAATTATCCTTTATAATGGATTAATAATTGGCTTATCCACATTAGTTAAGGGATTTAATTACCATTTTATAAGATAAATCCATGGCTCTTTCCATATCTATTTCTGGATATCGTTCTTTCATATTTACATAATCGGTAAAACCAGATAGGGAACTTTTTATTACCATTCTTTTATAATATTGATCTTCGTTTACAGTTATTTTTCCTTCTTTAAACCCTATGTCCAATAAATTGTCGATCTCTTTCTCTACCCTCGAGATATATAAAGGTATACTATATTGTTCATCTATCAAATATTCATAGAACTCTTCAAATCCACCTGCTGATAAGAGCATATTCATTGTAAAAAACTTGTTTTCCAAGTTTTCTGCAATTATATTTAACATCTCATAATATTTATCTTTGAATCCATGTTTTGAGGTTACTCTATCTATAGCATACTCTATTTCATTATTTATACTGTAGAGGATTGCTTTTGAAATAGCTTCCTCCTTTGTCTTAAAATAATCATATATTGTACCTTTGCCAATATCAGCTGCCTTAGCAATTTCTGACACAGTAATAGAATAAAGATTAGCGCCATCTTTTATTAAATTTATTAAACCATTAAATATTGCCAGCTCTTTCTCAGAATATTTAATATTATCCATACTATTCATCCCCTTTATCTGAGGTTTTACCTAGCTTGTTTCTATGCAATATATCATACATTACAGGAACAAATATTAATGTTAATATAGTGGCATAGGTTAGCCCGCCTATGGACGCTATTGCAAGAGGTTGCAACATCTCTGCTCCCATTCCTACTCCAAATGAAAGAGTAGATAGGCCAAGGATAGTGGTTATTGCTGTCATTAGAATAGGCCTCATCCTTGTTTTTCCTGCCAGTATTAAGGACTCCGTTTTCTCCATGCCCGATTCTCTTAATTGATTAGTATAGTCCACAAATACTATTCCATTGTTTACAACAACTCCACTTAATACAAGAAACCCAAGCATGGATATTATGCTTAAATCGTATCCTGTAATTGCTAAGGCTAAAAATCCTCCGGTAAAAGCAAGGGGTATGGTAAACATTACGATAAATGGTGATAATAGGGATTGAAACTGTGCTACCATTATTAAGTAGATAAATGCTATGGCTAAAATCAGCATATAGAATAGATCTTTCAAAGATTCATTAATCATTTCAGTTTCTCCCGAAATTTCAATTTTATATCCATCTGGTACCTTATAATCTTTTAATTTCTTTTCAAATTCTCGACTTACAAGACCTATGTTGTAATCATCATCAATATTAGCCGTAATTGATATATATCTCTCTTGGGAATCTCTTTTAATTGAAGAAAGTCCATGTTCTTGACTTACCTCTGCAATATCCATTAATTTGACAGAAGTCTCTTCTCCGTCTTTATCCAGCTCAATAGTTAAGTTTTCTAAATCACTTCTAGTCATGTTTTGATTCTCTCCGTCTACTACAATAACCGGATAATCCTTATTGTTAACCGTAAGTGTAGTAGATGACTTTCCTTTAGATACTAGTGTATTTATATTTGAAAATACTTGTGCAACAGTCAAACCTTCCTCCATTGCTTTTTCTTTATCTACTACAACTCTTATCTCCATTACATTTTCATCTAATCCATCGGAGACCTCTGCAGTTCCTTCAGTTTCCTCAAGAATCTTTGCTACATCTCCCGAGATTTCACGCAGTTTATCAACTTCTCTACCTTTGACTATAGCCTCTATTCCTGTTCCCGCCAAAGCAGACATATCCATTGTGGATGTGTTAACATTTATAGTGCAATCAAGATCTTCCGTTAATTTTTTAATTTGTTTTCCAATTTCAGTATTACTAGATACCTTGTTTTCATCTAGGATTACATATATTGACATGGAATTATTATTTCCATTGTCTCCCATTCCTCCCATGGACTCCGCTCGAAAGGCACCTAAAGTTTCTATGCCATCTATATCGATTATCCTATCTACTACGGTATCCGTCATTAATTTGATATCTTCTGATGTGCTTTCTTTCGGTAATTCTATAGTAATAGACATCTGTGGACTTTCCATTTCTGGTATAAATGATGTTCCCATTCTGATTCCTAAGAAACCACTTACTACAAGTAAAGCTATAACCCCTATTATTACTAGTCCTTTATGTTTCAATGACCATCTTAGTATTATCTCATATCGATTTACAAATCTATCAAATAGATTGTGTGATTTTTCTTTTGTATCCTTCAATATACTTGATGCCAAAGTAGGCACTAATGTAAGTGCAACTAATAGGCTTGCAAATAAGGAATATGCAATGGTTAATCCCATATCAGTAAATAGTTGTCTTGATATACCTTTTGTAAATACTATAGGTAGAAACACTACAGCAGTTGTCAATGTAGATGCCAAAAGTGCACCTGAAATCTCCCTTGCTCCTTCAATAGAAGCCTTTGTTGCTGACACACCTTTATTTCTTAGCCTATATATATTCTCGATAACTACTATTGAGTTATCGACTAACATTCCAACTCCCAAAGCCAATCCTGCTAATGAAATAATATTTATGGTAACTCCTGTAAAATACATCATCGCTATAGCAAATATAATACTTATAGGTATGGATAATGCTATGATGAATGTTGGTCTTATATCCCTTAAAAACAATATTAATATTAATATTGCCAGAATTCCTCCATAAAGTAAATTTTTTAGAACCGAATCCACCACTATATCTATATAGATTCCTTGATCCATTAAAGGTGTTATGCTTATATCTTTATTATCTTTTGTAATCTCATCTATTTTTTCCCTAATACTATTAGATACTTCCGCCGTTGAATAATTACTCTGTTTTTGAAATGTTAAAACAGCAGCGTCATTGCCATTAACTTTTGCATATATATTATCAGAGTTATCTATATTTTTTATATCTGCAACATCTGATAAGTATACCTTATCAACACCTTCTACACCTGTATCAAATAATAATAAGTTTTTTAACTCCTCTATGTCTTGAATCTTATCTCCAACTTTAACTAAATAATCGGTGTTATTTTCCGAAACATAGCCTGCTGGCATGGAAAAGTTTTGTGCTGATAATATGCCTGAAATCATCTCCTCAGTAACAACCCCATCCAAAGATGCATTCTTAAAGGCTTCCTCTTTGGCTGATTCCAGTTCAGACATTTTTTGATTTAATGTTGCCTCTCCAGATTGTAGTTGAGCTTTAGCCTTGTTCATCTCAGTTTTTAAAACTGCTTTCCCTTCTTTGATCTGTTCTTCTTGTTTGTTTAACTCTGTTTTTTGCGCCTCTATACCAGATTTTTGTTTTTCAAGTTCAGAGATTTTGTTAGTTATCGTATCCAAACCTGCATTTATTTCAATTTTATTCTGTGCAATAGTTTTTAAGCCTAGTTTGACTTTTTCTAATTCCTTTCTCTGCTCTTCAGATATATTTCCACCTAAGCTCTCAAGCTGTTTTTTAGCATTTAATAATTGTTCTTCTTCCCTATTTAAAACATTCATTGAAGTCTGTAATTCTTCCCTATTCTTTAATAACTCTTCCTCACCTGATTTTATTGTCGATTCTACTGATGAAATTTGCTCTTTGCCCATGGCAATAGCTTTTTCACCTTCTGCCAATTTGGAACTCTGTTTTTTGTTTTCTGAATCCAATTTAGCTTTTCCAGTATCTATTTCCCTCTTTGCTTCTAATAACTTGTTCTCTGCCTTAGAAAGTTCTGAATCTATAGATGCTAAAATTTTTTGATTTAGCTTTTCTATTTTCTCTGGACTAATTATTACCTCTATGCTCTCCTCAATCAACCCAACCCCCTCTACAGATGCAACTCCACCTATACTTTCAAATTCTGGTATTATATTTTCACTTACCAACTTTGTAATCCCAGCTGCATCCATATCTTCTACATCAATAGACGCCACCATAATAGGTAACATATCAGGATTTAACTTCATTATCATAGGTGTACCTATATCATCATTCCAATTCGGTTTGATTAGGTCCAAACTTCCATTTATCTCAATTATAGCCGAATCCATATTTACATCATTATTAAATTCAAGTATTACAGTAGATGAATTCTCTCTAGAGATAGAACTCACATTTTCAATATTACTTGTAGTGGCCAACAACTGTTCAATTGGTTTAGTCACAACCATCTCTACCTCTTCAGGACTTGCACCTGGATAGGATGTCATAACCACAACATATGGTAAATCTATACTTGGTAACAGATCAGTCTTCAAATTCATAAATGAAACGGTACCTAATATAAGTACTAAAATTACTGCAACAATAATTGTAAAAGGTTTTTTCACACTAAATTTCGATAACATACTACGCCCCCTAAGTTTTATTATCTACCCGACTGACCAGTCGGTCACCTTAATAAAATACCACGTTTTTTTTATAGTGTCAATCCCACTCCACCTTAAGTTTGTATAAAAATCTATACTCATTGCTCTAAATTCCTAAGTTCAAATTTATCCAATTAAAATTTTGATCTACGCTCGTTATTTAAATATATGTTCACTTATACATAGTAGCACCTGGGAAGGTAGATAGAATAGCCATATAGATATGGAAGATATATTATGCAATAGGTTTATATATTTACCCGCAGGTTCCATATATCCTATTATATTGAAGAATCCTACATTTATATCACAGAATAAGAAAAATATCATACCTAAAGCTATCATCTGCCTATTTGGGCTAGGATACAACTTGTCTGTGCACACCCTAATACCTCTTATAGTACTAGTTAGCAAACATATGATGTAGTAAATACTGATTACAAATATAAAATCAACTTCCATAGTAATATAGATAATGATTAATATTAAAAATATTGTTATAAAATTTATTATGGTTGCTTTAGTCCTATGAGAATCATATCTAATGGAATACAATATTTGAATTATACAAAATAAGGCTATCCCTAATATATATTTTCTATTTAACACTAGTAAAAACAAATCTGCAAAAATGGTAAGAAATAGCCCTAATTGTAATAGAAATATACCTTTAGCGTTAATAGCATATTCTTCTAACAAAAGAGAGATAATGAATGTAAGTATTATACTTATGAATTTAATTATATCCGTTGGGATAAATATTTGTATATTAAAAATATCCATATATAAAAAAATAAGATATAGTATCCCTATAAACATTAGCAAAGTTTTTACTATTTTTAGTTTATAATTTTTAATTTGCATCCCTATCACCATAAAAACTTCTATTGCTCTATATTAGTCAACTTTGTAAAATAATTTTCAATATAAGTTAATTTAGAGTTGCTTCTTCAGAGGCTACCTAACTCAAAGGCCATTTTATCACCCCACTTTCCAAGTTAGGTTAACCAAAAATAAGCCCCATAATTCATAATATGCAATGCTAAAACTACCTAATTTATTTAGATATGTTAAATGATAAAAACTAATAGTTAAGCTCAGTGTCAAATAATTATAGGATAAAACAAAGATATATAGAGAATAATCCGTTATTTAATATAAGGCTATTCTCCAGTATTGTTTATTTCTACATCCTATAGCAATTTCCACTGTTCTGTCATCTGAATAATATCTTTATATAGAGGTATTTATAATAATTTAATTTTTATCCATGTTTACTAGATAGAATAATGATATATAATATATATATTATTTCTATTTTTAGCAAAGCAAAGGTGAGTTATATGTATGAAATATTCAAATATGAAGATATAGATAAAAATAAAATAGATGGATCCTATGTTTTTATTGATGTTAGGAGCCCTGGCGAATATAGGTCAGAAACTATTCCAGATGCTATCAATATTCCCATCTTTGATGATAAGGAAAGAAGTTTAATTGGAACAACATATATTCAAGATAGTGTAGAAAAGGCTAAAAAATTAGGAATAGAAGCTGCTGCAAATAAGCTTCCTAGTATCTATAATCAAGTAGCAACCTTAGATAAGGAATACGATAACCTTATCTTTTTCTGTGCCAGAGGTGGCTTTAGAAGTAGTTCTCTAGTTTCTCTTTTTAAGACCTTGGGAATCAATACATATAAACTTGATGGCGGGTACAAAAAATATAGAAAATACATCAACAGAACTCTTCCAGAAATAATCAAAGGAGTCCGATTTGTAGTTCTTTATGGAAATACTGGAACTGGGAAAACCCATATTTTAGAGTCCATAAAAAAAGAGGGTATGGATATTGTGGATCTAGAGGGCTGTGCAAATCATAGAGGTTCTCTTCTTGGGAGTGTAGGTCTTGGTGAACAAAATACGCAGAAGATGTTTGAAAGTATGTTATATGAATCTTTAAAAAATCGTAAAACCAATATTGTATATATAGAAGGCGAGAGTAAAAGAATAGGAAAAGTTATAATTCCTAATTATATATATAATGCTATGAATAATGGAATAAGGATAAAAATAGAGGCTAGCCTTGAAACTAGAAAAGTATCTTATTACTTTCTATGGAATTTTAATAATATTGAAAGGATTTAATTTAAAAAGAAAGCACCTTATAGTTTTAACCTATATCATTAGTGCTTTAATATATATTACTGCATACTTTGTCTCAAAAAATCTTTTTATCCTTTTTAGGTTTTTAAATTATTATGCATATATATGTCTAATAAACTTTGTTATAATTCCCTTTATAGTTTTCACTATATTTTTGGTTAAATTAAATCACAATTGACATAATATAAGAATACAAGGGAACATCTACTCGTCCCCTTGTATTCCTAATTTTCTTGCTTCATACTTTCTACTATTATCTTATCATTGATCCTTCTTAAAGGATATGCTCCTGATAATAAAGCTATAATTGTGGCTCCTATACATGCTATGCCTATATTCTTCCAAGGTATGATCCATTCAAATGGTCTAAAATCAAATACTATCTTAAACATAATATAGGTTA
>JAAYRD010000042.1 GCA_012518955.1 Tissierellia bacterium
AAATGGCTGAAAACTTTAGACTATTAGCTATAAATCCTGGTTCAACATCTACAAAGATGGGAGTTTTTGATAGGGAGAAAATTATCTTTCAACACACCCTAAGACATTCAGTGGAGGAATTGTCACAGTATGAAAGAGTATCCCATCAATATGAGTTTAGAAAAAATGCGATTCTAAAAATCCTATCAGAAAATAAAATAGATATATACTCTTTAAGGGCTGTTGTAGGTAGAGGTGGACTACTTAAGGCTATAGAAGGTGGGACTTATCAAGTAAATAAAGCCATGTTAAATGATTTGAAAAAGGAACTCCAAGGAGAACACGCCTCTAACTTAGGGGGTATAATTGCCCATGAGATAGCCCAGGCAATAGGAGTAAAAGCATTCATAGTAGATCCTGTTGTAGTGGATGAATTGCAAGATGTGGCTAGGGTTTCAGGTCTGAAGGAAATAAAGAGAAAGAGCATATTTCATGCATTAAACCAAAAGGCTGTTGCTAGAAGACATGCAAAGAATAAAGGACTAAGATATGAGGATATGAATTTAATAGTTGTACATCTAGGTGGTGGAATTTCAGTAGGTGCTCATAGAAAGGGGAGGGTAGTGGAAGTTGCCAACGCCTTAGATGGAGAAGGAGCTTTTTCACCTGAGAGAACTGGGGGATTACCAGTTGGAGATTTAATTAGGCTTTGTTATTCTGGGAAATACACATATGAGGAAATGAAGAAGATGATAGCGGGTAATGGTGGAATGGTTTCTTATTTAAACACTAATAATGCCATAGAAGTGGGAAAAAGGATAGATAATGGAGATAAATATGCGGAACATATATACTATGCTATGGCTTATCAGGTAATAAAAGAAATAGGAAGTTGTGCAGCTGTTTTAAGAGGTAATGTGGACGGAATACTCGTAACCGGTGGAATTGCTTATGACAGGAGATTTACCAATTGGATAGAGGAGAGTGTTAATTTCATATCTGATATATACATATATCCAGGTGAAGATGAACTAGCTGCATTGGCAGAGGGAGGTTTGAGAGTATTAGAAGACATGGAAAAGGCTAAAGAATATAGATAAGATCAGGTGATTGTATGCTAAGGGATAAAAGAATACGATTTATAGTAGGTCATTATGGTAGTGGTAAGACAGAATTTAGTGTTAATTATGCTATAAAGTTAGCGAAGTTAGGTAAGAAGGTTGCTTTAGCTGATCTAGATGTTGTAAATCTTTACTTCAGAAGTAGGGAGAAGACTGAGCTTCTTGGAAAGTTAGGGATTAAGGTTATAGGCAGTGGGATAGAAGCTCCAGCAGTAGATGTACCGTCTATATCTCCTGATATAGTCACTCCTATGCAAGATACATCCTATGAAGCCATTATAGATGTAGGTGGAGATCCAGCAGGTGCTAGGACATTAGGCAGATATAAAGAATATATTGTAGATGGGGATTATGATATGTTTTTTGTATTAAATGCTAATAGGCCAGAAACTCAAACGGTAGAAAAGGCTATGGAATATTTAAGAAGGATAGAGGATACAGCTAGAGCAAAGGTAACAGGCATAGTGAACAATACCCATATGTTGAAAAGTACTACTACTATAGATGTATTAAGAGGGCAGGAATTAGCCTTAGAATTGTCTAGAAAAGTTAATATTCCAGTTAGATATATATCAACAATAGACAGGGTTGCAAAGGAACTACCAGATAATTTAGAAGGTAAAATCTTTCCTATGACTTTATATATGAGAGATGAATGGATGGTTTAATTATTTAATATATAAGGGGGTTTATTGATATGGCCAAGGCTAGAGGCAGGGTAATATTTGAAGAAGACCTTTGTAAAGGATGTGGTCTATGTGTTTCGGTCTGTCCTACAAAGATCATATCCTTAGATAATAGCACAATCAATGCAAAGGGCTATCATCCAGCCATTGTGATAGAAATGGACAAGTGTATAGGTTGTGCTAATTGTGCAATGATGTGTCCAGATGTAGTCATAACTGTTGAGAGATATTAATCAAATTTCTAAAGGAGGGTTATCTATGAGAAAGGTTCTCATGAAGGGAAATGAAGCCATAGGCGCTGCTGCTATAGAGGCAGGGTGCAAATACTTCTTTGGCTACCCTATAACACCACAAAGTGAATTACCGGAATATATGGCAAGAGAGCTACCAAAGATAGGTGGAGTTTTTCTACAAGCAGAAAGTGAAATAGCTGCAATCAATATGGTCTATGGTGCTGCCGGTTCTGGTGTTAGGGTAATGACCTCTTCATCAAGTCCAGGTATGGCTTTGAAACAAGAAGGAATATCCTATATGGCAGGAGCAGAGTTACCCTGTGTAATAGTAAATATAATGAGAGGTGGACCAGGCCTTGGAGGTATTCAACCATCCCAAACCGATTATTTCCAAGCCACAAGAGGTGGAGGAAATGGAGATTATAGGCTTGTAGTGTTAGCCCCAGCTGATGTGCAAGAGTTGGTAGATTTAATAATTGAAGGCTTTGACATAGCGGATCAGTATAGAAATCCAGTTATGATACTGGGAGACGGCATGATTGGACAGATGATGGAACCAGTAGAATTTAAGGAACCAAAGAAAAGAGATCTGCCTGAAAAAGATTGGGCAACTACAGGTACAGAAGGTAAGAGAAAACCCAATATAATAAACTCCTTATATTTAGCCCCAGAGGAATTGGAAAAGCATAACATAAAACTTCAGGCAAAGTATAGAGAAATAAAAGAAAAGGAAGTAAAGGTTCAATCCTATAATATAGAAGATGGAGATGTAGTTATAGCGGCTTATGGAACTACATCTAGAATAGTAAAAACTGCTATATCTCAACTGGAAAGAGAAGGTTATAAGGTAGGACTTATTAGACCTATAACTTTATGGCCCTATCCCTATGAAGAATTTCAAAAAATAAATGATGAATGTAAAGGAATACTGACGGTAGAAATGAACAACGGACAGATGATAGACGATGTGAAGATAGCTGTTGAAGGTAAGTATCCTGTATACTTCTATGGTAGAACCGGAGGTATGGTACCTACACCTGATGAAATAGTTAAAAAGGTTAAAGAAATTCATGGGGGTGAAATATAATGACTGTAGTATTTGAGAAAACAAAAGGCTTAACAGATGTTCAAACTCACTATTGTCCAGGATGTACCCATGGAATAGTTCATAGGTTAGTAGGAGAAGCTCTAGAAGAATTAGGAGTATTGGATAAGGCTATAGGAGTAGCGCCGGTGGGTTGTGCGGTATTGGCTTATAATTATTTTAATTGTGATATGCATGAAGCGGCCCATGGCAGGGCACCTGCTGTGGCAACAGGAATAAAAAGGGTGCGGCCAGAAAACTTTGTATTTACCTACCAAGGTGATGGGGATTTAGCATCTATAGGAACGGCAGAAATAGTCCATGTAGCCCATAGAGGAGAAAAGATATCTACAATATTCATAAACAATGCAATCTATGGGATGACAGGTGGACAAATGGCTCCAACAACTTTAATAGGACAGAAAGCTACAACAGCTCCTCTTGGAAGAGATGAAGCCCATAGTGGAAAGCCAATCAAAATGTCAGAATTGCTGGCTACCATAGATGGAGCCAAATTTGTAGAAAGGGTAACTGTAACAACTCCAGGTCATGTAAGAAAGGCCAAAAAGGCCATAAAGGAATGTTTTAAACTACAAATAGAAGGAAAAGGATTTGGAATAGTAGAAGTTCTCTCCACTTGCCCAACCAATTGGGGGTTAACACCGGAAGAATCTCTGAGATGGTTGGAAGAGAATATGATCCCTTATTATCCTTTAGGAAGTTTTAAAAGACCAAAGGAGGATGATTAATGTGGAAGAAAGAATAATGATTGCAGGTTTTGGAGGGCAAGGGGTAATGGCTATAGGACAGATATTAACCTATGCAGGCATGATAGAGGACAAAAATGTATCCTGGTTACCTTCCTATGGGCCAGAGATGCGTGGTGGAACTGCTAATTGTGGTGTCATTATATCCAATGAGCCAGTAGGATCTCCAGTAGTTGTTAATTCCACTTCAGCTATAATAATGAATAAACCTTCTTTGGATAAGTTTGAAAAATTTGTGAATAAGGGTGGCAAACTATTTGTAAATTCATCCCTAATAGAAGCAAAGTCTGAAAGAGATGATATAGACGTATATTATATACCAGCCAATGAAATAGCAAATGAATTAGGCAACAGTAGAGTTGCAAATATGGTTATGCTAGGAGCTTATTTAGAGGCAACAAAAGCCATAGGGATGAAATCCATAGAAGAAGGATTTGTAAAGGTATTTGGTGAAGAAAGAGCCCATTTATTGCCTATAAACAAGGAGGCTTTAAAAAAAGGTGGAGAGTTTGTTAGAGAACAGAAAAAATTCCTTGAAACTAAATCTTATTAATGATATAATTCTATAGATATATCCTTGCTCTGGTTACAGAGCCGCTAGTCCAAAAGGAGGTGAAACTAATGAGAAAATATGAAGGTGTTTTTATTTTTCTACCAAATCTGGAAGAAGAAAAAAGAGAGCAAATATTTAATAGGTTAAAAACCATTATAGAAGGTGATGGCAGCATTATAAATGTTGATGAATGGGGAACTAGAAAACTTGCTTATGAGATCAACGATTTGACTGAAGGATATTATATAGTGGTTGAATTTGAAGCTGGTATACCAGCTATTGAAGAATTAGATAGAGTATGTAAGATTACCGATGGTGTAATGAGACATATGATAATTAAGGATGAGAAATAAAGATTAAGGGGTGTTTTGGTTGAATAATGTAGTGTTAATTGGAAGACTTACAAGAGATCCAGAATTAAGGTATATACCTAATACAGGGACTGCCGTATCTACTTTTTCGTTGGCAGTAGACAAACAGGTTTCTAGAGAGAAGAAACAGGAAATGGAAGCCAAAGGACAACCAACAGCCGACTTTATAAATATTGTTGTCTGGGGAAGACAAGCAGAAAACTGTGCAAATTATCTAGCCAAAGGAAGACTTACCGCTGTTCAAGGAAGAATTCAATCTAGAACCTATGATGGTAACGATGGTATTAAAAGATATGTTACTGAAGTTGTAGCAGAAAGGGTTCAGTTTTTAGAATGGGGAGATGGAGATAATAGATCAAACTCCAATAGTATTGAAGATGATTTTACAGATATAGGCGGTTTCAATCCTACAGATAGCGATAATATTCCATTCTAAGAAGGAGGGAAAAAAATGCAAAGAAGATTTAGACCGAGAAAGCGAGTTTGTAGCTTTTGTTCAAATAAAATTGAGACCATAGATTATAAGGATGTAAATACCTTAAAAAAATATGTTACTGATAGAGGAAAAATTCTCCCAAGAAGAATCTCTGGTAATTGTTCAAAACATCAAAGAGAACTAACAAGAGCAATAAAGCGATCAAGACAAATAGCATTACTACCATATAGTGCAGACTAAGAGAGGAGCATCCTCTCTTTTTTGTTTGACATACAATATTTTACTCTGTATTATTTTAATAAGACCATTTTTAATTATTTAATTAGGTGGTGGCTATATTAATGAAAAATAAAAAAGATATGGATATAATGAAGAACCTAAAAACTATTGAATGGTTAAAAAGCGAAATATTATCCTCTGTAGCAGGGTTGTATCAAATATTAGCTAATGGGGAACATGACATGAAAGAAGATGTAGAGGACTTGATTACTAATACGATACTTTCATCTTTTCTATTGGGTAAACGGTTAGGATTAGATTACGACGATATAGGTTCTAATTTACTAGATAAGGTAAAATTGAATTTAATAAAAGATCATAAGATAGAGCAATGGCATGGAGATTTAAGTGAACTATTGGATTTTTTAATGTCTAGGTAAGATAGGAGTGAATAATTTGAAGAAAGATAAGAAAAAAGGAAGTATATTCCTTGAAACTATATTTGCAATAGTCGTATCAACAATTTTTATGCTTATAGGAGTGTATTATATATCATGGTTCATGTTTTTATATCCCGTTGCTTTTGTAATATTAGGGGTTCGACATGGAATAAATTATAATATATTAAGTTTATTAATATCAACGCTGATTCTTGGAATGATTACAGGTATGGTATCTGCCATATCCATATTTGTAGCCTTTGCACCTTTAAGTGTTGTGCTAAGCTATACAATAAAAAATAGAAAAAAATCTTTTGATATAATATTAACTTCTACTTTGTTTTTATTCATTTCACTTCTATCCATAATAATTATAATGAAGGGTA
>JAAYRD010000043.1 GCA_012518955.1 Tissierellia bacterium
AATTCTTCAATTTCCCTATACATTTCATCTCCCCTTAAAGGGAAGGCCGCCTTCCATATTTCCTAGGTATGTATATATTAATTGAAAATTATAGAATAAAAAAAAGTAGAGTAAGGGCAAATCCCTTCTCTACTTCTTGAAACTCCCATGTTTTTTTAATTCCCTAGTCCTTCTTCCTTCAATATATCCTTCTTATCAGTTTTTTCCCAAGGAAGGTCCAAATCCTTCCTACCAAAATGTCCATAGGATGATAAATTTCTATATATAGGTCTTTTTAAATCCAAATTCTTTATAATAGCTGCTGGTCGCAGATCAAAATGTTTATTTATCAATTTTTCTATCTTATCGTCGGATATTTTGCCAGTACCAAAGGTGTCTATATATATGGATAGAGGTCTTGCTACTCCAATGGCATAAGCTAATCCTATTTCACACATATCCGCTAGTCCAGCTGCTACAATATTCTTAGCTACGTATCTAGCTGCATAGCTAGCTGATCTATCCACCTTTGTAGGATCCTTCCCTGAAAAGGCTCCTCCACCATGCTTTCCATAGCCTCCATAGGAATCCACTATTAACTTTCTTCCTGTTAGTCCTGCATCTCCCATAGGTCCACCTATTACAAATCTACCTGTAGGGTTTACATAGTATTTTGTATTTTCATCCAGCATATCATGGGGAACTATTTTCATAATTACATGTTCCATAATATCCCTTTTGATAGTGTTTAGATCCACATCTGGGCTATGTTGGGTTGAAACCACAACGTTCTCTATTCTAACGGGCTTCCCATCATGGTATTCTATAGTGACCTGGGTTTTTCCATCCGGTCTCAAATAGTCCAGGGTTCCATTTTTCCTAACTTCTGCCAATCGCTTTGCCAATTCATGAGCTAAGGATATAGGCATAGGCATCAATTCTTCTGTTTCATTACAGGCAAATCCAAACATCATACCTTGATCTCCTGCACCTATTAAATCCAACTCATCTTCTCCATTATTTTTATGCTCTAAAGCTTTATCCACTCCCAAAGCTATATCAGTAGATTGCTCATTTATGGATGTAAGTACAGCACAGGTATCCGCATCAAAACCATATTTAGCTCTTGTATATCCAATCTCCTCTACAGTTTTTCTTGCTATCTTAGGTATATCTACATAACAATTGGTTGTAATCTCTCCTGCCACTAGCACTAATCCTGTTGTCACCATAGTTTCACAAGCTACCCTAGCTTCTGGATCCTTAGCTAATATTTCATCTAAAATAGCATCGGAGATAGCATCACATACCTTGTCTGGATGCCCTTCTGTAACGGATTCAGAGGTGAATAACCATTTTTTCATAAAAAAACCTCCTTAATTTATATAAAAAATTCCTTCTTCTCATTAAAAAAACCCTTTCCAAAAGGAAAAGGCAACTTATATACAACCTCATCTTTCAGAAATTATATTCTGTAGGATTTAGCACCATCATAGGTTGCCGGGTTTCATAGGGCCTAGTCCCTCCACCACTCTTGATAAGGCATCAAGATTTCTATTTATTTATAATATGTATATTAACATAATGGGATATATAAGTCAAACAAGAATGGAATAGGGATTTTTGAGTCACTATATTAATCAATATATCCCATTTTTTTTGATATTTCTTCAGCTGCCTTTTTAATTGCCTGTATAAGCTCTTCCCTATTCTCCTGCATCCTTAATGCAGGTCCTGAAAAAGATATTGCTGAAGTTACTTTTCCATCAATCTCTCTTATAGGAGCCGCATAACATACAAGACCAACTTCACTTTCTTCTAAATCTTCTGCATATCCTCTATCTCTAATCTTTTCTAACTCTTCAATAAGTTTTTTAGGATCAGTAATGGTATTATCTGTCTTTTTTTCTAGTGTAAGTGAATGTATCTTTTCTCTTAAATCATCATTAAGCATATTAGCTAATAATACCTTTCCCATAGATGTACAATATGCTGGCAACTTCCCTCCTATCCTCGATGTCATTTGAATAGCAAGGTTACTCTGTGCTTTATCTATAACGGTTACATGATAATCTGTATCCAAAATAGATAAGTGGACCGTTTCATTGTATCTATCCCTAAGCTCTTCTAAAAAAGGTCTAATAATAG
>JAAYRD010000044.1 GCA_012518955.1 Tissierellia bacterium
TAAAAATAGTTTTTCCCCATTCTCATATAATATTTATGAGCTTTTTTCCATGAATAAATAGGACTGCAGGCAGCCAAAATATAAAGGAGATTAAAAAAACTTATGAAAGGAGAAGTTTTATGGCTCTCAAAAATTCTATTAATTTGGGTAATATAAATCAACAGGAACTTCAAAGCTTGAGGGAAATAATTGGTGGACATCAAACTATGGCAACCAAGTTTGACTTCTATTCTAATCAATGTCAGGATCCACAACTTAAACAAATGTTTAAACAATCATCCCAAGATGCTCAAACTACAGCGACCAGTTTGATAAACTCATTAAAATAGGAGGGAAAAATATGCAAGAAAAAGATATGGTAAGCGATATTTTAGCTGGAACAAAGGCAAGTATAGATAGTTATTCAAAAGCTATAACAGAATGTGCAAATCAACAACTAAGAAGCACATTGCAACAATTAAGAAACGAAGCAGAACAATTTCAATATCAATTATTCCAAATAGCAGAACAGAAAGGATATTACGTCCCTGCACCAACTGCCAATGCTAATGATGTTCAACAAGTGAAATCTGGTTTAACTGGAGGAAGTATGCAATAAAACAAAAAAGCTGAACACGGATATCCATGTTCAGCTTTTTACGTGTTGACATTTTTTATCTAGTGTGTTATTTTTATAATGAAACCGAGTACCTTTAAACTGAACCAGAGAGTTCGGAAAGGAAAGCGTAATATACAGGATATTTATGCCTTCCTTTAAGGAAGGCTTTTTTGCGCAAACCTTTAATTAGATCCAGAGAGACTAAAAGGAGGCTAGAAATATGTTAAAAGGAAAACATTTAATAGATCCTCAAGATTTTTCTTTAGAGGAATTAGAAAGTATATTTGAATTAGCAGAAGAAATAATTAAAGATCAAAATAGTTTTAAAGATTTATGTACAGGCAAAATATTAGGTACTTTATTTTATGAACCTAGCACAAGAACAAGGTTTAGCTTTGAAGCAGCTATGCTTAGATTAGGTGGAAGGGTAATTGGCTTTTCGGAGCCAGGCTCTAGCTCAGTTATGAAAGGAGAAAGTATTCCAGATACTATAAGAACAGTTGCTTCCTATGTGGATATAATTGCTATGAGACACCCAAAGGAAGGTGCACCAAAATATGCATCCTATTATTCATCAATTCCTATCATCAATGCAGGAGACGGAGGTCACCAGCATCCAACTCAAACTTTAACAGATCTTCTTACCATAAAAGAAGTTAAAGGAGGATTTTCTGACTTAACTATTGGCTTATGTGGAGATTTAAAGTTTGGGCGTACAGTTCACTCCCTAATAAAGGCCATGTCAAGATATGAAAATATAAAATTTATTCTAATATCCCCAAAAGAATTGCAGATACCAAATTATATTAAAACGGAAATATTGGAAAACAAAGATATTCCCTTCATAGAAGTTGAAAGGTTAGAAGATGTAATAGATTCTTTGGATATACTATATATGACAAGGGTACAGAAAGAAAGGTTTTTCAACGAAGCCGATTATATAAGATTAAAAGATAGTTATATTTTGGATAGGGAAAAACTAAAATTAGCGAAGAAGGATCTAGCTATTCTGCATCCTTTGCCTAGAGTAAATGAAATAAGCTATGAAATAGATGATGATCCAAGAGCATGTTATTTTCAACAGATTAAATATGGGATGTATGCAAGGATGGCACTCATCGCAAAGTTACTGGGGGTGGCATAATGCTATATATAGACAGTATTTCAAAAGGAATAGTAATAGACCATATACAGGTAGGACATGGATTCAGTATATTTAAATATTTGGAATTAGACAAGGCGGATTTTACGGTAGCCTTGATAATGAATGCACCTAGTAAAAAATTTGGCAAGAAGGATTTAATCAAGATTGAAAATAAAATAGACATAGATTTGGCTATGCTAGGCTTCATAGATCCTAATATAACCGTAAATATAATTGAAAATGAAAAAATTGTTGAAAAAATAAATTTATCCCTACCTAAAAAAGTTGAGGGTATAATTGAATGCAAGAACCCACGATGTGTAACATCAACCGAAAGAAATATAGTCCATAAATTTATATTGATAGATGAACAAAATGGAACCTATAAATGTGAATATTGTGATCAAATATATTCTTGGGAGGGATAGAATGGAGATTTTAATTAAGGATATTAGGATGATTGATGAGACGAAGGATCTACAAGGTGATATATATATAAAGGATGGAAAGATAGAAGATTATGGCAAAGACCTTGATTACAATTGTAGAACCATTGAAGGAAAGAATTTAGTGGCCATGCCCTCCTTCATAGATATGCATGTCCACTTCAGAGAACCTGGATATACCTATAAAGAAGATATATATACAGGGAGCCAGGCGGCGTTGAAAGGAGGATATACTCTAGTAAATCTCATGGCAAATACGGATCCTATATGCAGCAATATGGAAATAGTAGATTATGTTCTAAATAGGTCCATGAAGTTGGACTTAGTAGATATACATCAGACGGTTTCTATAACGAAGAATTTTGATGGGAAAACACTAGATCATTTAGACAGTTTAGATAATAGTGTTAGATTCATATCTGATGATGGAATGGGCATAAAATCTAATTTAATCATGTATAAAGCAATGGTTAAAGCCAAGGATAGGGATTTAACCATAATTGCCCATGAGGAAGATGAAGAAATAGTGGAGATGGATACTAGATTATCGGAAAACATAATGACATTTAGAGATATATATTTATCTAAACTAACAGGAGCCAAATTACATCTAGCCCATGTTAGTACCAAAGAATCAATTGAAGAGGTAAGGAAGGCTAAAAAAGAAGGGGCTAATATTACTTGCGAAGTAACTCCTCATCATATTGCACTATACGATAATGACTACAGGGTAAATCCTCCAATAAGAGAAATAGATGATGTAAAAGCTATTATACAGGGAATAGTAGATGGAACCGTAGATACAATAGCAACAGATCATGCACCCCATTCAAAAGAAGACAAGGAAAAGGGTGCCCCTGGAATCTCAGGAATAGAGACTGCTTTTCCCATATGTTATACCACTTTAGTTAGATCAGGTAAGATTTCATTAAATAGATTATCCCAGCTTATGTCTGGGACTCCAGGAAAGCTTATGGAATTTAATAAGGGTAAAATTAAAAAAGGATATGATGGGGATATAGTATTGGTAGATTTAAACAAGAAGATACTAATCAATGGAGATAATTTCATCTCTAAAGGAAAGAATACACCTTTCAATGGAAAGGAGTTCTATGGAGAAGTAATTGCTACCATAAGAAAAGGTGAAGTCAAATATGATGGGGGGATAATAGTTGATAATAGATAGATTGTACAGGGAAGTTAGGGAAAAGGGAAATGTCTGTGTAGGGCTGGATACCCATTTGAACTATATACCCGAGGAAATAAAGGAAAGATATCAGAGTATAGATGAGATACTATTTCAGTTTAACAAGAGGATAATAGACAATACCTACGATATAGTTCCAATATTTAAATTACAGATAGCTTTTTATGAAGCCTACGGTTTAAAGGGGCTAGAAGCTTATAAGAGAAGTTTAGAATACATTAAATCCATAGGTTCTTTATCTATAGGAGATATAAAAAGGGGAGATATATCCTCTACTGCTGAAATGTATGCAAAGGCACATTTTTATGGGGAATTTGAAGCGGATTTTATAACCCTAAATCCATATATGGGATTTGATAGCATAACCCCTTATTTGCAATATGTTGAAAAAGGGAACAAGGGAGTATTTGTATTGCTTCGAACTTCCAATCCGGGAGCAAAGGATATACAATACTTGGATGTAGAAGGAGAAAAACTATACTACCATGTAGGAGACAAATTGAATGAAATAAGTTCGAAGTATGTAGGTAGTTGCGGCTATAGTCCAATAGGAGCAGTAGTAGGAGGTACCCATATAGATGAGGCAAAGGAGATTAGAGATAGATATAAGAATATGTTCTTCCTAATTCCTGGCTATGGACATCAAGGTGGGAAAGGAAAAGATGTAG
This sequence comes from Tissierellia bacterium, assembly GCA_012518955.1. GTDB lineage: Bacteria > Bacillota > Clostridia > Tissierellales > Tepidimicrobiaceae > DUNJ01. The sequence goes on from JAAYRD010000044.1 coordinate 4,064, forward strand.
TCATGTACTTAAACGATGGAAATGGAGGCATAGTTAATTCTTCGAGAGGAATTATCACAGCTTTCAAGAAGTATGAAGATGGAGTAGAGAATTTTGATAAATATGTTAGGCAGGCAGTAATGGAAATGAAGGAGGATATCCAAAGTGAAACAAGGCTATAGAAAGGGAATAATCCATTCCAATATCCAGATAGCAACCAATATATATGAGATAAAACTTTCCCCTTGTCATCCTGAATCGGACAGCATAAGCCTTACTATGGAAGAATCTGGTTTTCAAGGAAAGCCTGGCCAATTCTATATGCTAAGGGGCTGGGAATTGGATCCTTTACTACCTAGGCCTATTAGCATATGTGACATTTCCGACGGTATAATTACCTTTTTATACGAAGTAAGAGGAAGGGGAACCCATATTATTTCCAAGCTAAAAAAGGGAGATACATTGGAATTATTGGGGCCCCTAGGCAATGGGTTTGATTTAAATATAGAAGACAAAATAGCCATTGTATCTGGAGGAATAGGAGTAGCACCTTTGATTTATCTAATGAAAGGGTTTAAAGGGGATATGGATTTTTATTGTGGTTTTAGAAATGAAGCATATTATCTAGATGAGATAAGGGAACATGTAGATAATACCCATATAAGTACGGAAGATGGCTCAGTAGGACATAGGGGATTTGTCACAGATTTATTTTTACCGAAAAGATATGATATGGTTCTGACCTGTGGGCCTATCCCTATGATGAATAGAGTTGTGGAGATGTGTAAGGATAAAAATGTACCAGTCTATGTATCCATGGAAAGTAGAATGGCTTGCGGAATAGGAACATGTCTAGGTTGTACTATAGAGACTACCTCAGGGATGAAAAGAGTTTGTAAGGAAGGCCCAGTCTTTTCAGGTGAGGAGGTAAAATTTAATGATTAATACTAAGGTTGAAATATGTGGAGTAGAATTTAAAAATCCTGTAATTGCTGCTTCAGGTACCTTTGGATTTGGCAGGGAATATGCAGAATACTTTCCGCTGTCAAGACTAGGAGGCATATCCTCTAAAGGATTAACCTTAAATAAAAAAGACGGAAATAAAGGAACTAGAATATATGAAACAGCTAGTGGTATTTTGAATAGTATAGGTCTACAAAATCCAGGCATAGAAGGATTTATTAAAGATGAACTTCCCTTTATGGAAAAACAGGATACGATTATATTGGCTAATGTAGGGGGGAGCACCATAGATGAATACATGGTATCCGTTGAAAAGTTAAATGAAACCAATATAGATATGATAGAGCTAAATATATCCTGTCCCAATGTTAAAGAAGGTGGTATGGCTTTCGGCATAAAATCCAAGATAGCCTATGAAGTGGTATCGGAAGTAAGAAATGCATGTACAAAGCCACTTATAGTAAAATTATCCCCTAACGCTGAAAATATAGTAGAAATGGCTGAGTCCTGTACAAAAGCAGGAGCAGATGGACTATCCCTAGTAAATACATTTAGTGGTATGGCCATAGACATATATAATAGAAAGCCTGTATTTAAGAATATTATAGCAGGGTTATCTGGGCCATGTATAAAGCCTATTGCATTGAGAATGGTTTATGAAGTATCAAGGGCTGTGGATATACCTATAATAGGGCTAGGGGGTATAATGAATTATAAAGATGCTATAGAATTTATAATGGCAGGAGCCCATTGTATACAGGTAGGAACCGGAAATTTCATAAAACCAGATATATCCATAGATATAATTGAAGGAATAGAACAATTTATGAAAGAGGAAGGAATTGAATCCATAGAAGAAATAAGAGGGGTGATATAAGATGTTAACCAACATATTAAAGGAAACGGAAGCATTATTGGAAGGTCATTTTTTACTATCATCAGGAAAGCATAGCGA
>JAAYRD010000199.1 GCA_012518955.1 Tissierellia bacterium
ATACAAAGTACTGGCGATACACTCCTTGTCTAAATCTCTAAAAAGAATACATTTGGATAGATGATCAAGATATTTTTCCATACTTACCTCCAAGTTTTAAATATACCTATATCCAATATTATAATAATAGCTTTTTAAAAGCAATTAAAGTGCAAAAAAAGCAAAAAAAATCATAAAAAAGTGATTAATAGATAAAAAATGGGTAAAGAATAATATAGGGTTTATTATGCGTATTGTTTTAATTCCCTATAGCAGTAGTAGCAAAGCTTATAAACTATTGTATAAACCTAGCGTAAAAAGGAGATTAGTTATGAATAAGATATTATTGATTAATAGGCTGGATCCTCAAGAGAGTTCCGATACAAAGGATAAGGTTTTCTTTATGATAGGTGATATGAATAAACCTTCTGCTGAAAACAGACTTATAGATGTTCTCAATAAATCTGGAATTATAAAATGTGAAGATATAATTTTAAAATACAACGGCATAGAGCTAAATATTAATATCCAACAAATACCTACTATCGTTAAAATATTGGTAAATGAAGACTTTGATATATATGGCATATATCAACTATATAACCCGGAAGAATAGGAAATAATTTTTTATAATCGGAATTATTAATTTTATTTACATAATGTTTTTTCCATGATAATATAAATAAGATATCTATCTTATTTGAGGTGGTAATGTGAAAAGGTGGAAAAGACATATAATAATTTGTTTTATAATACTTTTTATTGTATTATTTTCTTTTTTGTATTTTAGGCATTCCATGAACACAGAAGCCAGTTTATTATCTGATACCATTGAAGAACAAGTCACCAAAATATTAGAAATGTCATCGGTGAAATATAATTATTCTAATGTAGTCACATATAAGGATAATAAAAAATTAAGTGGGTTGGATATTCCTTTTACCAATAAAAGCTTTATAATAAAATATAGGGGTTATATTAAGGCAGGAATAGATTTAAATGAGATTACAATCGATGTAATAGATGGAAGAACTATAAAGATAATATCACAAAAACCTTCTATATTAGATAATGTAATAGACGAAGAAGATGTATATATCTATGATGAAAGGGATTCTGTCTTTAATAAGCTAAGCTTTAATGATCTATATGATGTGTTAATAGAAGAAAAGGAAAACATGGAGAAGGAAGCAATAGAAAATGGATTGTTAAATGATGCAGAAGAGAATATCAGAGAGATACTAACTACTCTTCTTGAAGGTATGAAATTTGAAGATATTCAAATTATATTTAAGTAAATCAATAAGGCAGGGGTAGAGCAGCCATACCCTTGCCTTATTCAGTTAAATAACAATCCACTATCTCACCAAAATATAGGACATGATAATCATTGTTTTTATAATACCTATCTTTTATGCTCTTATCTAAAGTTCCAGGTTCCATTGCTTGTTTATATATTGTTTTGCACTCATAATGAAGATCGCAGTTCCCTATAATAGGTGAGACTGTTTTTATTCCCTTTTTCAAATCAAGGTTACACTCGCTAAATTTATCTACATCTTTGCCTGAATATTTACCACAATAGGCTAGTTCTTTCTTTAAATTCTTTTCAATAGGTATGCTTATGGTGAAATCTTTTGCTTTTTCCATTATATCATATGTATATCTAGAATATCTAACTGCAATCATGAATATAGGCTTACCCCAAACTATGCCTACATTACCCCAGCCAATGGTCATGGTATTTGTCCTATCACCGTCTGTTACGGTTAAGAAAGCACCCTTGTCAATTTGATCTAACATTTCTTTTAACTTGTCATTAAAACCTACTCTTTTTACCATATTAAACCTCCTTTTATTTTCTATAATCATTATACATGATATTTTAGTATGATAAAAACTTATTCATCGGTTTTATTAATTTTATTTTGGCATATAGATATTACATAGGGGTGATAGGTCCATGAATAAACGGTTAGGTCTTATACTATTACTATTTATTTTGGTGCTAGTCGTAATAGTAATAGGAAACCATATACATATTTTTTTTACCGAAAAAGGTATTGACTACAAAGATAAAGATACTTATTACCAATTGAACAAGAAAGATCTAGTTATACTAATAGAAGTAGATAAAAAGCAACTTTCTGTTATAGATTCTAAAACCAATAAAACTATTAAGAACTATATAGTAGCGACTGGAAAATCTGATTTTCTTACTCCTTTGGGTACATTTAGGATAGTAGAAAAAGCCCGATGGGGGGAAGGGTTTGGTTCAAGATGGCTAGGTTTGAATGTTCCCTGGGGAAAATATGGAATACACGGAACAAATAATCCTGGATCTATAGGCTATAATGCTTCAGCTGGATGTGTTAGAATGAGAAATAAAGATGTGGAAGAATTATACGATCTTGTAGAACAAAACACAACTGTAACTATAATAAATGGAGACTACGGTCCATTTGCTCATGGATTTCGAAGTTTAAGGCCAGGTGATAGGGGAGCAGATGTGCTTGAAGTTCAGAAAAGACTGAAGTTAAAAGGATATTATACAGATAGTTTAGATGGTATATATGGTAAAGGTATGAAACGATCTTTAATTGAATATTTAAAAAAGAATGATATTCCATTAACCGATACTATAGGAGACGAATTATACAAGAAACTGGATATAATATTGATGGATTAAGGTTTAATTGTGAAATTTAAAATTATATATGGTTGTTTTTAGAAATCTTGGGTATAAGTTAATATGTATGGACGAAGCCCATGAAAATATATGGGTATTTCGTCGATCTTAAAAATTATTATCGTATAATCTAGGAGGTAAAAGATGGCATCTGAAAAATTATTAAAAGAATTAAATGATCAATTCAATTTTGAACTATTGTCAGGTTATTATTATATGGCTATGGCAGCTTACTGTGAAAGTGAGGATTTAAGCGGATTTGCTAATTTTTTCATAGTTCAAGCTCAGGAAGAATATACCCATGCAATGAAATTTTTTGATTTCATAAATGATATGGGCGGAAGGGTTACGACTCAAGCTATGGAAGAACCAAAAAATGACTACGATTCATTGGTAGAAACATTTGAAGTAGCTTTAGATCATGAAAAGTTAGTTACTAGTAAGATAAACAAGCTAATGGATCTGGCTAGAGAAGAAAACAATTATCCATCCATAAGTTTTTTACAATGGTTTATCGATGAGCAATTAGAAGAAGAGAACAGCATGGAAACTATTTTAATTAAATTAAAGAGAATGGATGGAAATTTCCAAGGTATATATATGTTGGATAAGGAGCTAGCAGCTAGAACATTAGAACCTATTGAATAATTCAATTAATAAACTTAAAGACAGGTCTAGGACCTGTCTTTTTTTATTAATACTATCTAGTTGTAGTTCCTCCACCCATGTTCTTTTGTGCCATCTCAACCAATCGTTTTGTCATAGTTCCACCAACATAACCATTTTGTCTGGATGGCAGATTACCCTTATCCATTGTATTGTAGTTTGACATTCCAAGCTCAGAAGCTATTTCCAATTTCATTTGTTCTAATGCTTGTCGTGCTTCAGGTACTAAAATTCTATTTGAACCAGTATTTTTATTTGGCAATTTGTTCACTCCTTTCCTAGATAATAAAATCTTTATAAGATTTTGTAATAGTATTATGTGTAGAAAAAGAAAAGATAAACCATGTAAAATTATGTAATGAAAAATTAAATTTCTAGTTTAACCAATAAAATGAAATTAATTTACAAAATATTTTGTAATTATAGAGGATATATATTATCATAGAGTATAATATATAAAAGCAGAAGTATAGTATGATTTTACATAGCAATTACCTTATAATTGATTAAAGCATATATAATTATGTTGGAAAGGATGAAACACTATGACAAATTTCTATTTTAATCAATCTGATACAGTATACTTGGCAAAAAAATATGGGACACCTTTATATGTAGTTTCTGAAAATCATATTGTTGACAGAATTGAAGAAATAAAAAAGGATTTTATAGGAAAACATAAGAATACAGATGCAGTATATGCAAGCAAAGCTTTTTTAACCAAAGAGATGGCTAGAATAATTAAAAGGGAAGGAATTGGAATAGATGTAGTGTCTGGGGGAGAGCTATATACTGCAATGGAAGTGGACTTCCCCTGCGAAAAGATTATATTTCATGGAAATAATAAAACTTTAGATGAGTTGGAAATGGCAATAGAATATGGAGTAGGTAGAATAATAGTAGATAATGAATATGAACTGACTTTATTAAATGATGTAGCTAAAAAATATGGAAAAAAGGTAGATATATTATATAGAATAACCCCTGGAGTGAATAGTCATACTCATAAGTATATTCAAACTGGACAAGTTGATTCTAAGTTTGGAATCCCTATAGGAGATGGCATAATATTTAATGCAATAGAAAGAGCTCTAAATTTTGATAGTATAAATTTACTAGGGTTTCACTTTCATATAGGATCACAGATTTTAGATAATATAACCTATATAGAAGCCATTAGAGTTATAACCAAATTGATGAAAGAAGCCAAGGATAAATTTGACTTTGAAACCAAGGAGTTAAATACTGGTGGAGGCTATGGTATACAGTATGCTGGAGGAGAGGCACGAAAACCAATTTCATTTTATACGGATATAATAATGAAAGAAATATATGAAAACTGTAAAAAGTATGCTTTGAATATACCAAAGGTAATTATTGAACCAGGAAGATGGATTGTAGGGGAAGCGGGAATAACTTTATACACTATTGGTTCTATTAAAGAAATACCAGGCGTGAGAACCTATGCAAGCGTGGATGGTGGAATGGCTGATAATCCTCGTCCTAGTTTATATAATGCTAAATATGAAGGTGTAATTGCAAACAAAATAAACAAAGAGCCTAATCAAATTGTTACCATAGCGGGTAGATGTTGTGAGTCTGGGGATATATTGATATGGGATTTAAAAGTGCCAAGTATTGAGCCAGGGGATGTTTTAGCTATACTATCTACTGGAGCATATAATTATTCTATGACAAGTAATTATAATAAGTTTCCCAAACCTGCTGTTGTAATGATTAAGGATGGAGTAGATAGATTGATTGTAAAACGAGAAACCTATGAAGATATGTTAAAAAACGAAATATAAAACAAAGCCTCCCTTTTAAGGAGGTTTTGTTTTATACAAATACTTTAGATTTTTTTGTTAAAAAGGGTTGCAATAATAGATAAAAAAGATTTAAATACCAAGCCCTAAGCAATACTTACTGTAAGATTTATAAAAAAGTCAGATTTAACATATGACTATACTAAATACTATATTGACTAAGAAGGTTACCAGTATAGCTATACCTGTTGTTAATAGAAAAGTAAATAGGGGCCATTTCATACTTCCAGTTTCATTCTTTATAGTCAACAAAGTGGTTCCACAAGGGAAATGGAGTAAAGAAAACAACATGAAATTAAGAGCTGTGACAAATGTCCACCCATTGTCCA
>JAAYRD010000045.1 GCA_012518955.1 Tissierellia bacterium
ATATACAAAATATTATACAATAGAATAGATTATTAAATTGTTAGAAAGGATGCAAATAATGAAAAACTTCATTGAAGTGCAAGATGTTAAAAAGGTCTATCAGATGGGAGAGATACAGATAAAGGCCTTAGATAATATATCCTTTTCTATCGATAAAGGAGAATTTGTAGTAGTTGTAGGACCTAGTGGAGCGGGGAAAAGTACTGTATTGAATATTTTGGGTGGAATGGATTCTCCAACTAGTGGTCGTTTAATCGTTGGGGATAAAGATATAAGCCAATATTCTCCAAAGGAGTTAACCACATATAGAAGACATGATATAGGATTTGTATTTCAGTTTTACAATTTAGTTCAAAATTTAACTGCTTTGGAAAACATAGAGTTAGCTACGGAAATATGTAAGGATCCACTTGAGCCAGAAAAAGTATTGGAACAGGTGGGATTAAGTGATAGAAGAGATAATTTTCCTAGTCAACTTTCAGGAGGAGAACAACAAAGAGTTGCTATAGCTAGAGCATTGGCAAAGAATCCTAAGTTATTACTATGTGATGAACCTACAGGGGCATTAGACTATAATACAGGAAAAGCTGTATTGAAGTTATTACAAACTACAAGCAGGGAGAAAGATATGACTGTAATAGTAGTTACCCATAATTTAGCCATAGCTCCTATGGCAGATAAGGTTGTACACATAAAGAATGGCAAGGTTGAATCAGAAGAAATAAATAAAAGTCCCCTTCCGGTGGAAAGGATAGAGTGGTAAGATGAAGATCTCTTTAATAAAGGACATCTTTAGGGAGATAGGCAATTCTTTAGGTAGGTTTATATCCATATTTCTTATAGTGGCCTTAGGGGTAAGCTTTTTTGCAGGAATTAAGGCTACGGCTCCAGATATGAAGATAACCGCAGATAAATATTTTGATGATTATAATTTAATGGATATATGGCTGGTATCGACTATGGGATTTAATCAAAAGGACATAGAAGATATAAAGGGCTTGCCGGAAGTTGAAGGAATTGCTCCTAGTTACTCCCAAGATGTATTGATGGATATTGGAGATAATAGTAAAGTGGTAAAACTATTGTCCATACCTATGGATAAGGTTGAAACAAAGGATAAATCCTATATAAATCGTATCAATCTAGTAGAAGGTAGATTTCCTAAAAAGCCAGGTGAAATATTAGCCGAAAGTGGTCATGGAGTAAATGGAGCCATTCCCATAGGTTCTAAAGTTAAACTTTCATCAGGTACAGATGAGGATATTTTAGATACGTTGAAGAGGGAAGAATATACTGTAGTAGGCTTGGTAAACACTCCCTATTATCTTTCTTTTGAAAGAGGCACTACCAATATTGGTACCGGGCAAATAGATAGTTTTCTAGTAATTCCTGAAGATGAGTTTCAACTATCGGTATATACAGATGTATATTTAACCGTTAAGGGTGCTAGAGAAGTCCTAACCTATGATGATGAATATGATGAGCTATTAGACCCTATTCAACAAAAACTAGAGGATGTAGGAGAAATTAGGGCAGTTGGTAGATACGACGAAATAATGGATGAGGCTAAGGAGAAATTAGACGAAGCTAAAGATGAATTAAGAGAAGGAGAAGAGAAACAAAAGAAGGAACTAAAAAAGGCGGAACAAGAGTTGGCCGATGCAAAAAGGCAGATAGATGATGGAGAAGTAGAGCTGAATAGAAAGGAAAAGGAATTCAATACAACCATTAAAGATGCAGAGAATAGGCTAAGGGAAGAGGAAAAAAAATTAGAACAAGGAGAAGCTGAATACAATAAAAACTTTAAAATCTTTAATGAAGAGAAGGAAAAAGCAAATAAAGAAATTGAATATGCAGAATTAGAGATAGCTAATGGTGAAAAGAAAATAGAGCAAGAAGAAGAGCAATTAAATCAACTTAAACAAAGTATAGACTTTATTGAAAATGAAGAAGAAAAATCCAAAACCTTAGCCATGATTGAATATGCTGAAAAGAAAATACAAGACTCTAAAGCCAAAATAGAAGCATCTAAGGTCAAATTGGAAAAGGGTAGGCAAGAATTGATACAAGGAGAAAAACAGTTGGAAGAAGCTAAGATATCCATAGAAGAAGGCAAGGTTAAACTCCAACAGGAGAAGGCGAAACTAGAAAACTCTAGAAAAACTGCCATAGAGGAATTTGCTAAAGGGCGTAGAGAACTAGCAAATTCCAAAAAAGAATATGAAAAAGGTTATAGAGAATATATTGAAGCTAAGGAAGACTCAGATAAAGAGATTGAAGAGGCTAGGGAAGAAATTGCTAAAGCTGAGGAAGAGTTAAAGGACATTGAAAAGCCAGAATGGTATGTAATAAAGCGAAGCCAGACTAGGGATTATATCGATTATGAGATGGCTGCTGATAGGATAGATGCAGTAGCTAGGGTGTTTCCTGTATTTTTCTTTGCCATAGCAGTTCTCATATGTTTAACCACTATGACTCGTATGGTGGATGAACAAAGAGCCTATATAGGTAGTTTAAAATCGATAGGCTATAGTAATATATCCATAGCTTCAAAGTATTTAATCTATGCGGCAACAGCAAGTATATCTGGAAGTATAGTAGGGTTAATAATAGGATTTAATATTTTTCCAACGGTAATATTCAATGCCTACAGGATAATGTATATTATGCCTCCTATTATAACGGAATTTAATTCACTATATGCTATTATATCTACGGCTGTAGCAGTTTTTGCCACAACTATGGCAGCTTGGTTAGCTTGCCGTAGTGAATTAATAGAAACACCAGCTTTTCTCTTAAGACCTAAAGCACCTAGAGCAGGACAGAGAATTTTATTAGAAAGGATAAACTTTATCTGGTCCAGATTGAAGTTTTCCCAAAAGGTAACGGCTAGAAATCTATTTAGGTATAAGAGACGATTTTTTATGACTGTAATAGGAATAAGTGGTTGTACCGCCTTACTTGTTGCAGGATTTGGATTAAAGGATTCTATTGTATCTATTGCTACTAAGCAGTTTGATGAAATATATCAATATGAAATGGCCATAGAGCTGAAGGATCCAGTAGAAGAAGGGAAGACAAATGAGGTATTAGACTTTTTAAATGAAAACTCTAAAATAGATGATTATATCTTAACTCAAGGAAAGGCAATAGATATTGGAAAGAATGATATAGAAAAATCTATTAATCTAATAGTTCCTAAAGATTTGAATAGGATAAAGGATTTCATTATTCTAAGGGATAGGGTTACAGGAGAAGAGGTATCCATGGATGAGGAAGGAATAGTATTATCAGAAAAGATGACGAAACTTCTTAAAGTGGATATTGGGGATACCATATATATAAGAAATGAAGATGATGACAAAGTTGATGTTAAGATCACAGGTATTACGGAAAACTACTCGGATCACTATATGTATATGCCTAGAAGTATATATGAAGAAGTTTTCAAAGAGAAAGTAGGGTACCAAAGGATATTAGCTAAAACCAAGGAGACTGACAAAGCCTTTGAAGATAATATTTCCAAAGAGTTATTGGAAAATGATGATATAGCTGCCATAAACTTTACTACAGGTATAAGTAAAAGTTTCAACGATATGATAGGTAGTCTTAACTATGTAATTATGGTCATAATAATTTCTGCCGGGGCATTGGCATTCATAGTATTATACAACTTAACTAATATAAATATAAGTGAGAGAATTAGGGAGATTGCTACCATTAAGGTATTAGGTTTCTATGATAATGAGGTATCTAAATATGTCTATCGTGAGAATATAATACTAACCCTAATAGGTACAGTTCTTGGACTGATTGTAGGAGTATTTTTGCATAAGTTTATAATCATTACTACAGAAACGGAATTCATAATGTTTGGAAGGGAAATAAGGATTATGAGCTTTATATATTCTGGAATTTTAACCATATTATTTGCAGCTTTAGTTAATTTTGCAATGTATTTTAAACTCAAAAATGTAAATATGGTAGAATCATTAAAATCTGTAGACTAAAAAAAGATATCAACAATTCCCAGGTTTATCCACAGATTATCTATAGAAATTTAATCTCAAAGCCTAATTATCCACAAGAAACTAAAAGGTATGAAGAATCGATTAATCGACTCTTCATACCTTTTCTATTTTTTACTTCTTTCATAAGGAATAGGCCAATCTATATCATGGTTTAATTTTTTAGCAGCTTCCAATGGCCAATAAGGATTTCTGAGCAATTCTCTTCCCAGAAATATTAGATCTGCCCTTTCATTTCCTAAAATCTCTTCTGCCATTTCTGGCGCCTTAATGAGGCCACCACCTATGACAGGTAGATTTACGCCTTTCTTAATTATATCTGCAAAGTTGATTTGATAACCTGGGTAAGTAGTTATCTTTGCAGGAACTACTGCACCAGAACTTACATTTATTATATCCACACCTTCATCTTTAACTATATTTAATTGTTCAACCAAATCTTCTGGATGATTTCCGTCCTCCACATAATCTTCGGCAGAAACTCTTACGATTAAAGGTTTGCTTATAGGCCAAACCGTTCTTACCTCTTGGATAATTTCTTTTAAAAATCGGGTTCGGTTTTTTAAATTACCGCCATATTTATCCTTCCTATGATTGGCAAGGGGAGATAGGAATTGGTTTATTAAATAACCGTGGGCTCCGTGGATTTCAATGACATCAAAGCCGGCCTTATGAGCCCTTTCTGCTCCTTTTTTGAAAGCTTGAATAACCTTTTTAATATCGTTTCTGTCCATTTCATTAGGAGTTGGGGATTGATCATCAAAAGGAATAGAGCTAGGGGCAATTATTTTTTTTGAATCTGTTTCAGATTTTCTCCCGGCGTGACCTAATTGGATTCCAACTTTGGCACCATGTTTTTTACATTCATCAACTATTTTAGCAAGGCCTTCTACATGGGAATCATCCCAGATACCCAAATCTCTGTTGGATATCCTGCCACGTTTTTCTACTGCTGTAGCTTCTAATAATATGAGACCTACTCCACCTATAGCTCTGGTTGCATAATGTATATAATGCCATTCATTTACATGTCCATTGTCATTGCTACTATACATACACATAGGTGCCATAACAATACGATTTTTTAAATCCATATCCTTAATCTTTATATTGGTAAAAAGTTTTGTCATACAATCTCTCCTTTCCATAATACATATACCCATAGCCTAATAATATTATTAGTTATTATATTAATCTATAATAATAGTGGATGTATAGATAATTTCAATTTGTTTTAGTCTATGTATTATCATAAAATAAGTATTGATGTGAATAACAAATAGGAGGGAAGGCTCATGACAAAGGAAGAAATATTAGCTGCTGTTAAAGAAGAAGCAGAAGGATATTTTGCAAGAGGAGAATTTTTTTGCTCAGAAGCAGTAGCACAAACTATAAACAATCTACTTGGAAAACCTTATGATGATAATATTGTAAAAATGGCTTCAGGATTTCCTATAGGAATGGGAAAATCAGGTTGCTTATGTGGTGCAGTAAGTGGTGGCCAAATGGCTCTTGGCATGGCATATGGCAGGGTACATGGGGAACCTATGCAAGAGAAAATGTTCCCGATGGCAGCAGCATTACATGATTTCATTAAAGATGAATATAAATCAACTTGTTGTAGGGTTATAACTAGACAGTGGGCAGGAGATAATTTTCAAAGTCCTGAAAGGAAGAAACATTGTATAGAGATAACTGGAAAAGTTGCTGAATGGGTTGCTGAAAAATTAATAGAAGATGGACAAGTTGAAGTAGAGTAAAGAATATAAAATGCCACCAAGTAGTTGGTGGCATTTTATCATGGTGATTATATTATTATTTAGCAGTTTCAGGATTTGAAAATAAAAAACCTACATATCTTAACAATACATAAATGACTATTGTAACCGCTATAAGTTCTTCAAACTTCACAATATATTTAAGTATAGCTACTTGTTTTCCTGCATTGGCTAAAAAACCAGTAGTTAATTTAATGGAAACTGCACTAATAGCCAATGGAAAAGTAAAGGCTGAGTAACTAGGATAAAATCTTAATCTCAATAGTTTAGGCATCTGTAACAACACATATAACAAGGTAAATTGAGATAATGCTAATAGTAGCCAAACTATGAACATGTTCTTATCTTGAAAAGAGCTCATATATCCTGCTAAGCAAAGACTGGCAGGGGCAGCAAAAATAGCAATAGTAGGCAATGCTGGTTCTGGTATACCTTTAACCCTTAAAACTCTATTAAGGATTATTGGCATTAATACCAAATAGGATATAAAACCAAACCAAAATAATATTTGTCCAATATGGGTCATCTCAAATGCAGGAGCGGTTATACTGCCTACGGCTATTCCAACATAAACAATAAACCAACTAGGAAAAACCTTTTTTATATTGAAACTCAATACATGTTTTCCAGTGAAAAAGATGATTAAAATAGCGTGAAGCACTAATCCTATAATCCATATACCAAATGCCAGTGATGGAGCCATAGGTTTAAGATATGTGGCTAAAAGCATGATTCCCATAGAAAGGGTGGGGAAAACACTGGCTACAACAGGATTTTCTAATTCTTTAGCTATATCTTGAGGATATTTGATTATCTTTGCTAATGTTAGTATTAAAATTATTGTAGATAAAATACCAAAAAAATTTCTGTATACATTGCCATAGGACAATACTAGATTTCCGGTAGCTGCTAAGGCTAACATTAGTCCAACTATTGGTACTGGCAACTTCTTAATGATTCGATTCATTTTTATCTCCCCTTTTTATATTATTTTAATAATACAATTTATAATTGATTGATAATACTTCATTGCATAGATTACCATATGTGATAGGATAAATCCAATAGAAATTATCTATAGTAAAAATACTTTCATAGAAGATATGCTATTTGAGGTAGAAGAAGGGTATGATAATTTTAAGAAAATATGTTTTTAAAAGCTTTTATTTATTTTTAAAAGTACTATAATGTAATTTATATGTATATTTTATTAGGAGTGGATGATGATGAAGGTAATGATTGTTGGGGCTGGAAAGCTTGGATATAAGCTTGCAGATCTAATGGACAATGAAGATATAGAGGTTACAATGGTAGATACCAATTTTAAAACTTTAGAAAGTATAAGCAATCATTTAGATGTATTGACTGTAGTTGCAAATGGTATACAGATTGGGGCGTTAAAGGAATTGGACATTCAGTCCTACGATTTTTTAATTGCTTCAACCAATAGTGATGAAACTAATACTTTGATATGTACCCTAGCCAAAAAATTAAAATGTAAAAAAACTATAGCAAGAATTAGAAACCCAGAATTCATAGAGCAGCTGGATTTTGTAAAAAGTCAAATGGGGATTGATTATATAATCAATCCAGATTTGACTACTGCAATCGAAATAGAGAGATACCTATTGAGAAGTTATAATTTCTATTCCGATGACTTTGCTAAGGGCAAGGTTTCTATGGTGGATTTTCATATAGGGAATAAGGAAGATTTTGTTGGAAAATGTATAAAGGATCTAAAAGGATTAGAAGAGTTACTAATTACAGCCATATCTAGAGATGGCAGTTTGATTATTCCCAACGGCTCTACTAAATTAATGAAGAATGATGTGATCCATGTAATAGGGAAAATTAACAATATAAATAAACTAGGAGAAATGTTAAAGATAAATATGGATAAAAAACGTACCAAAAAAGCTATGATTCTAGGAGGAGGTAAGATAGGGTTTTATTTAGCCCAAAGATTGGAACAGGATAATGTACTGGTAACAATTGTAGAGGCAGATAAGAGTCGATGTCAATACCTGTCTGAAAGGCTTAATCATGCACTAGTAATTCATGGCGATGGCACGGATATAAATCTTTTGGAAGAAGAGGACTTAGCTTCCATGGATGCTTTTATAGGAGCAACAGGGTTTGATGAACAGAATCTTTTAATGTCATTGGTAGCCAAACAATTAGGAGTTAATAAAACAATTGCTAAAATAAGCAGGCCTAATTATATAAACATAATAGACAAACTGGACGTTGATATAGCATTAAATCCAGTAAATATTACGGCTAGCGATATTTTGAGATATATAAGAGGTGGAAAAGTTGTATCTGTTTCTCTACTTTTAGGAGGTCAAGGAGAGGTTGCGGAAATAATTGCTACTGAGGACCTACCTATTGTCGGCAAGCCTCTATCTGAATTAGGATTACCAAAAGGTATTATTATTGGTGCAATCGTCCATAGGGGTAAAGTCATTATCCCAAAAGGAGATACAATAATACATCCTAAGGATAGAATTATAGTATTTACATTAACTTCCGACATGCCATTCTTTAGCAAGATGATTAAACCTAATAAAGGGGGAATATTCAATGAACTATGGGGTCGTCATTAAGATAGTAGGATATCTACTTTTGGTTGAATCGGCATTAATGATTCCTGCTTTATTGGTAGCTTTATATTATAACCAATCTGATATAATGGCATTTATAGTCAGTATTCTTATAACTGGTATAATAGGCTTTATTATGAGTAGAAGCTTTCAATATAAAAAGGGCATAAAGGTGAAAGAGGGATTGGCTATAGTAGCCTTTGGTTGGATACTGGTTTCTTTTTTTGGCTCTCTACCTTTCATAATTTCCAACAGTGTTCCATCCTGGATAGATGCATTTTTTGAAACCGTATCTGGATTTACGACTACTGGAGCTACTATTATAGATAATGTGGAAATATTACCTAAAGGGATTTTATTTTGGCGTTCCTTTACCCACTGGATTGGAGGAATGGGTATATTGGTCTTTACCATTGCTCTTTTACCTATCTTAGGAGTAGGTGGTTTTCAGATATTCAAAGTGGAAAGTCCAGGGCCTAGCCCTGATAGAATTGCACCGAAGGTTAGAGATACTGCGAAGATATTGTATATTACCTATACAGTGATGACCATAGTACAAATAATTCTGCTAGTATTAGGAAGGATGTCTTTATACGATGCAGCTCTTCATACTTTTGGAACGGTAGGTACAGGCGGATTTGGTATAAAGAATACAAGTGTAGGAGCCTATAATAGCACCTATATTCACTTAGTAATTGGTATTTTCATGGCATTATCGGGAGTAAATTTTGCATTATACTATTCTTTGTTTAGAGGGAAATTGAAAGAAGTTATAAGGGATGAAGAACTAAGATTATATCTGGGCATAATAATATCAGCTGTAATTTTGATAGCATTAAATATTAATAAAACAATGTATAATAATTTTGGAATATCCTTAAGGGATTCCTTTTTTCAAGTGAGTTCAATCATCACCACTACAGGTTATACTACAGTGGATTTCGATCAATGGCCTACTTTTAGCAGGATAATTCTTTTTCTACTTATGTTCATTGGTGGATGTGCCGGTTCAACGGCAGGAGGGATTAAGAATATAAGGATATTGGTATTATTAAAGCTTGTTAGGAGGGAATTTTCTAAGATATTTCATCCTAGGGCTATAATTCCTATAAAGGTAGGAGATAAAATAGTTCCAAATGAAACCGTTGCAAGTATCAATAGTTTTTTTATGCTATATATTATAATATTTGTACTGGGAACCATGCTGATTTCATTGGAAGGAATTGATATTGAAAGTTCCGCATCTACAGTGGCTGCAACCCTTGGTAATATTGGACCAGCTCTTGGATTTGCAGGACCTTCTAAAACCTATAGCCAATTTAGCTATGCTAGTAAATTGTTACTATCTTTATTCATGTTATTGGGTAGACTTGAATTATTCACTATAATTGCATTGTTTTCACCATCTATATGGAAAAAGGAATTTTTACCAAAGAATATGTAACATTCATATTAAGTTTGCTATATGAATAAATTCTTCATTTAAAAGGGAAAGAGAAATAAATTTAAAAAATTTTCTAAGGGTATATGAATAGAAGGGGTAGAAAACAATTCTACTCCTTATTAGAGTTAAATAATAAAATTATGGGGGAGATGAGATGAAGTTAGTTTCTTGGAATGTTAATGGGCTTAGGGCCTGTGTGAAGAAAGGATTTTTAGAATACTTTAAAGAAGTGGACGCAGATATATTTTGTGTTCAAGAAATTAAATTACAAGAAGGACAGATAGATTTGGATTTAGAAGGATATTATGATTATTGGAATTATGCAGAAAAGAAGGGCTACTCGGGTACGGCTATATTTACTAAGGACAAGCCTTTATCCGTTAAATATGGATTGGATATTGAAGAACATGATAATGAGGGAAGAGTCATAACCTTGGAATATCAGGACTTCTACCTAGTAAATGTATATACTCCAAATTCTCAAAGAGGACTTACAAGAATTGATTATAGAATGACTTGGGAGGATGATTTTAGGGAGTATTTAAAAGAGCTAGATTCCATTAAACCGGTGATTTTATGCGGGGATTTAAATGTGGCTCACAAAGAAATTGATTTAAAAAATCCAGATACTAACCGAAGAAATGCAGGATTTACCGATGAAGAACGGGGAAAGATGACAGAATTATTGGAAGCGGGTTTTATAGATACATTTAGATATTTCTATCCGGATAAGGAGGAGGCCTATAGCTGGTGGTCTTATATGAGAAAATCTAGGGATAGAAATGTAGGCTGGAGGATAGACTATTTTATTGTATCGGAAAGACTAAAAGATAATCTGAAGGATGCAGAAATTCATTCAGAAATAATGGGAAGTGACCATTGCCCTGTAGTGTTGAAGATTGAAATATAAATGGAGATGAGTACGAAAGACAGCTTATCCTTCCAGGTAAGCTGTTTTAACTCTTTCATCTTTTAACATCTCTTTAGCATCGCCTTCGATTTCTATTTTACCATTTCTAATTATATAAGCTCTATCGGCTGTGTTGAGGGCCATATATGCATTTTGCTCTACAAGCAATACTGTTGTGCCTTCCTTATTTATATTTTCTATAATAGAGAATATTTCATTTACTATTATAGGTGCTAGTCCCATGGAAGGCTCATCTAATAAAAGGAGCTTTGGTCTTGACATAAGCCCACGGGCTATAGCGAGCATTTGCTGTTCTCCACCAGATAAGGTTCCTGCCATTTGTTCTTTTCTTTCCAACAACCTTGGAAATAGGGAAAAAACCTTCTCGTAATCTTTTTTTATTTCTACTTTATCATTTCTTGTATAGGCCCCCATTTCTAGATTTTCCATAACGCTCATTTTAGAAAAAATCCTTCTTCCTTCAGGAATGTGAGATATGCCTAGCTTAACGATATCTGGAGCATGCATAGAGCTTATATCCTTTCCATTGAAATTTATTTGTCCAGATTTAGGTTTTTGTATTCCAGATATGGCTTTTAAGGTAGTGCTCTTACCAGCTCCATTAGCTCCAACAAGGGTAACTATCTCACCGGGATTTATCTTTAGGTTCATATTTTTTAAAGCATGGATAGCTCCATAGTATACATCTATATTTGAAAGTTCTAGCATTTTGCAGCCTCCTCACCTAGGTAAGCTTTGATTACCTTTTCGTTCTGTTGTATTTCATTGGGAGTACCATTAGCAACTAAGTTACCATAATCGAATACAAATATTCTTTCACAGATATTCATTACCAAAGACATATCATGTTCGATTAGAATAATGGTTAGTTCAAAGGCTTCTCTTATCCAATGAATAAGTTCTGTCAGCTCCTTAGTTTCTTTAGGATTCATACCTGCGGCAGGTTCATCTAAGAGAAGTAGCTTGGGTTTTGCTGCTAATGCTCTTGCAATTTCAAGTCTTCTTTGATCGCCATAGGGAAGATTTTTTGCCAATTCATCCTTTTTATCTAATAAATTAAACCTATCTAGAAGTTGACTAGCTTCCTCATAGGTATCTTTTTCACTTTTAAAATAGGAGGGTAGTCTAAATAATGCGGAAGCTACCCCATATTTTAGCCCATTATGAAAACCTATAAGCACATTATCCATTACGGACATATTTTGAAAAAGTCGTATATTTTGAAAGGTTCTAGAAATTCCATAATGGGTTATTTTATGAGGTTTTAAATCTTTTGTAGTAACCTTATGGTTCAAGTTATAGGCTATCTCTCCAGAACTTGGAGTATATATTCCAGTTAGTAAATTAAAAAATGTTGTTTTACCCGCTCCATTTGGGCCAATTAATCCAATTATTTCTCCAGCTTCAATATCTAGACTTACATCTGTAACTGCATTGATTCCACCGAAGTTTTTAGATAGATTCCTTACTTTCAACACCGACATTTAATTTGGCCTCCTTTTTCTTTTTATGTGTTCTTAATCTTTGATTACCTATAAGCCCTGTTGGTCTATAGACCATTATTCCAAATAAAATTAATGAGTATATTACCATTCTAAGTTCAGGTATATTTTGTAGGAATGAAGAGATTATGGATAAGACTATTGCACCCAGAATTGAACCAGCAATACTTCCCATACCTCCAAAAACTACTATTACCAATATATCGATAGATTTCATAAAACCAAAGGAATCAGGTTTAATAAAATAAAAATAATTGGCATAAAGAGCACCTGCTATACCAGCAAAGAAAGCCCCCATAGCAAAGGCCAGTACCTTGTAATAGGTAGTATTCACTCCCATGGCTTCAGCGGCTATTTCGTCTTCTCTTATAGCGGCACATGCTCTGCCATGGTAGGATTTATTAAAATTATGGATTAACATAACTGTAGCTACTGTGAATATAAAAATCCAAGTCCAATTTGTATATTGGGGAATATCATTAAAACCTATAGCTCCCCCTATATAATCTATGTTCAAAGCCAATATCCTTATTATTTCACCAAAACCAAGGGTAGCAATAGCCAGATAATCTCCCTTCAATCTAAGGGTAGGTACCCCGATAAAGATACCTGCTAATGCGGCTGCAATCCCTGAAAGCATAATGGACAAAATAAAAGGTTGCCCTAATTTCGCCGTAAGGATTGCAGAAGTATATGCACCTATTGACATAAAAGCTGCATGACCCAAAGAAAATTGACCTGTAAAGCCTGTAACTAGATTTAGGCTAACAGCCAATATAATATTAATTCCAATAATGACAATATTTAATTGTAAATATGAATCGATAATACCCATATTGATTAGGAAGTTTATCAAGAAATAAAATATTATCAATCCAACAATAGCTATAATATTTTTTCTGTTAAATCTTTTCATTTTTTCACTCTCCTATACCTTTTCCCTAGTAGCCTTGCCTAATAATCCATTGGGTTTTATTAGGAGCACTAAAATCAATATTCCAAAGGCGACTGCGTCTTTAAAGATAGAGCCTCCATAAGCGCTGACCATTGTTTCCGTCATTCCAAGGAAAAAGCCCCCAAATACAGCTCCAGGAATTATCCCTATTCCACCCAGTACAGCGGCCACAAAGGCTTTTAGTCCAGGTGCCACACCCATGAGGGGATTGATAGTATTATAGTAAACACCTACAAGGACTCCAGCTGCTCCAGCTAGTGCAGAGCCTATAGCAAAGGTAAAGGATATAACTTGATCTGCATTGATTCCCATGAGTTGGGCCGCTTCTTTATCGATGGACACTGCCCTCATAGCCTTCCCTATTTTTGTTTTATGAACGATATATTGTAGGGCAACCATCAATATAACGGTGATCAAAACTATATATATATTTTTAACATCTAGAAGAATACTTCCATTAAAAAAAGATAGCTTTTTGTTTGTTAAAACTTCTGGGAAGGTTCTTGTATCAGGTTTTACAAAGTACACCATAGTATACTGTAAGAATAGAGATACACTAATAGCCGTAATAAGGGCAGCTATTCTTGTTGAGTTTCGAATTGGTTTATAGGCTATCTTTTCTATAAGCATTCCTAGTAGACTACATACTAGCATGGATGCTATCAAAGAAGGAAAGAAGCCTAGGTCAAAAAATGTTGTCAATGCAAAACCTACATATGCTCCCACCATATATATTTCACCATGGGCAAAATTTATTAAATTTATGATTCCATATACCATAGTATAGCCAAGGGCTATCAAGGCATAGATACTTCCTAAGGACAGACCATTTATTAATTGTTGTAATAATTGTTTCATTTTGTAACTCCTTTTCTTTTAGGATAAGATCTTTAGGAGGAACAATCTCCTAAAGATCTTATCCTATAATTTTATTTTGGGTCCAATTTTTTTAAGAAAGTTGGTACCCCTTCTTTCATTTCTATAATAGTTACAGACTTGACTGGGTTGTGATTTTCATCTATTGAGAAGGTGCCTGTAACCCCTGAAAAATCTTTAGTAGATGCAAGGGCATCTTTTAGTTTCTCTGTGTCAACTTCCCCTGCTCTTTCAAGAGCATCTTTGAAGAAATAGGCCATATCATATCCTAAGGCGTTGAAGGCATCTGCTTCATCATTGTATTTTGCTTTAAAGTTTTCTTTAAATGAAACAACTTCTTCTGAATCGTCCATTGGAGAATAGTGACTTGATTAGTAGACATCATTTAAAACATCTTTCCCAGCTATTTCAGTAAGCTTTGGAGATTCATAGCCATCAGCTCCAAGTATAGGTACATTCAATCCCAATTCTCTTGCCTGTCTAACGATCAATCCAACTTCTTCATAATATCCAGGTACAAATAAAACATCTGGATTTAATCCCTTAAGATTTGTTAAAACCGCTTTAAAATCTGTATCCTTAGCTTGATATGCTTCTTCAGCCAATATTGTTCCACCTAGTTCTTCATAGGTTTTTTGAAAAGATTTTGAAAGACCTTTGGCATAATCACTAGTAGTATCGCTTAAAATTGCGGCTTTCTTTAAACCCAAATCCTCAAAAGCAAACCCTGCCATCATAACCCCTTGGAAAGAATCACTAAAGCAAGTTTTAAAGATATATTCTCTCACATTGCCGTTGCTATCAACGGTAATATCATCCGCTGTAGCTGATGCTGATATTAGAGGGATTTTATTTTGCATGGCAGCGGGAGTTGCGGCTTTAGTGTTTCCAGATGTAGCTGGACCTAATAAAGCAACTACATTATCTCTAGTAGCTAGTCTGGTTGAAACATTTGCTGTTTCTGAATCCTCTGATTTATTATCAACTTTAATAATTTCGACTTGTTTTCCTAATATTCCACCATCTTTATTTATCTCTTCTATAGCTAATTCAATACCAGCAGTTAGACTTTGACCATAAGTTGCAACTGGTCCTGACAGTTCATAGTTCAGTCCGACTCTTACAGTGTCTGGATCATTTTTATTACCACTGGTTGTATTAGATGCACATCCTACCAGTAGGCTTAATGTTAAAACCAATGATAATATTACTAACAGATTTCTTTTCATGTAAAACACCTCTCCTAATTATTTTTTTCTAAAAAACCTTTTTTGCACATAATGTCATCCTCATCATCTATATTAATCAATTTAAATTCCCCCTTTATAAAAAAGTTGTATAAAAAAAGCCTCTATATGTAAATACATATAGAGGCTCCTCAAAGCGTTACCACTCTACTTTATAATTATCTCGCAATAATTAACTCACCAGGTTCTATAGGCTTTATTAAATCCTATCTTAAACCCTGCCTTTCTAACGGAGGCTACCGATATGGCTTACTTAATTCAGTCATATAACTCTGAAGTGATTGTTCCCTATTATGTCAAAACTGGTTCTCACCTAATCCAGCTCTCTGTATTTGACTTTTATTAATAGTTCACTCTTCATCATAGTATTTATATATTTATTGATATTATATGGATTTTAAAAAAGATTGCAATCTTTTTTTGTTATTAGAAATAATATAACATGATAATTAATCAATGTCAACACTATTCTGAAAATTTTTTTAGGTTTTATCTAGAGAAATCAAACATATGTGACACAGACCTCTGAAAAACTTTCTCTGAATAATGCTGTAGATTTTAAAAATTGCTAATAATTATTTTGTCAAGGAGGAAAGCGATAGCGATCCTTGATTAA
>JAAYRD010000046.1 GCA_012518955.1 Tissierellia bacterium
CTAGTGGTTCCCACTACTTCATCTCCAAAGTATACTGTAAAAGCTCTTGTTCTTATTTCATTTATCTTGTATACAGCAAATACAGAGCCAACTATTACAATCAATGTACATACTATGAGAACCTTATTTAAAGTCTGTCCTTTACTTATCTTGTCCAAAAAGTCCTTTAAGTCATTCAGCTTTTTGTTTATTTTCAAGGATAAATTAGACTTTTTGGAATTTATATGTTCTGGCTCATCCATATTCCAGTACCTCCTTATCCTTTTGTATAGGGTTCAATATTATGTTCTATTTCTTAAGTTTTTTGTAACTTTTTTGTAATAAATTTGTAATTATATGAGTTAATTATAGCACAGGGGAAAATTTTTTCAACTTTTCCTCTGTGTAAATTACTATATTCATTATTTAAATAAATATACTTATTTTATTAATCTACTCATATTACAGTCATTAACCTACCTTAACCTTGTGTTTTTTCAACCTTATTAAATATTAAGAATTCTTAACAATTTAATTCCCTATAGTATTGGATTTAAAATTTAACTCTCTGTGGTATTTATATTCTTATTTATGGAAACACTTCTATTACGATTATTCAATTAATAGTATTAAATAAACATAATTAATTTTTAATATTTGAACAATGGATTATGGAGGTTTAATATGATAAATTATAACAACTCAAAGTATGTAAATGCTAATTGTCCTTTTGCTATTTTAGATTTTTCCAACCTTATTTTTAATTACATATCCTCTCACATGGATCCTTATCAGCAATTAGTTATTCTATGTATTGGTACGGATAGATCTACTGGAGATTCTCTAGGGCCTTTAGTAGGATATAAATTGGAACCTTATTTAACCTATTATGACCAAGTTCATCTATTAGGAACCTTGAACAAACCGGTTCATGCTAAAAATTTGACCTCTTTCATTGATAAAGTAAATCGTAAACATCCAGAAGCTTTAATAGTAGCCATAGATGCTTCCCTAGGTAATTTAAATAGAATTGGCTATATTAATATAAAAAAAGGGCCTTTAAAGCCTGGTTTAGGTGTAAATAAGGAGCTTCCCATTGTAGGGGATATAAGCATTACAGGTGTTGTAAATGTAGGAGGTATGATGGAGTATATGGTGTTGCAAAACACTAGATTAAGTCTTGTTATGAACATGGCAGATATCATATCCAAAGGCATCTATAGAGCAGTTTCAAAGATATATAAAGATAATATAAATAAGGGTATAAAAAAGATTTAAGTTCTTTTTTTACCCTTCTTCTTTTCAATATACATATATATAATGGCATCCATATCATCACCTAATTCCATATCAGTGATCATATAACCCTTTCTTTGCCATGCCTTGTCTTTTTCTTTTTTTCCCATATAAACACCTTCCTATATATCAAATATTATAATCTCTGGATAGGTATTTATACTGATATATACAATTAATAGTTAACATATACTGGCAGCTTTCTATCTCCCATTGTAAATAGAGTTTCTTTCTCCACATCATAGATTTCTCCATCTACATTTAAATATGCTGTGTCTTTGGTTACAACCTTTATCTTTTTTGCTTTGAAGGTTTCTACATGTTTTTTAAGTTTTATATGCTTACCTTTAAAAATTGTTGGAAATAAAAAAAACAACTTTATTTTTGCAACCTTATTTACTATGCATATGTAGAAATTACCATCGTCTGGAATAGCCATGGGTAATATCTTTAACCCGCCACCATAATATCTGCCATTGCCTACTGCAATCAAGGATATATCCTTGTCCACTGAGTAATCATCTATTTCCAATTGAATCTTTTTATCCTTAAATTTGAATAATGTAATCAATACCCCAATGATATATGCTATATTCGATCTTATCTTCTTTTTTACACTTTCAGTATTCTTAACTGTTTCTGCATCAAAACCAATGCTGGCAATATTTAAAAACAGTCGATCATTTACAAAACCTACGTCTATATTTTTTTTATTGCCATTTATAATGGTATCTATAGCCTTTACAGGATCAAAATCTATGTTTAGGGTGCGCGCCATATCGTTTCCTGTACCACTGGGGAGTATACCTAGTTTTCCATTTCCAGATTCTAATATACCTCTAGCAACTTCATTTACAGTGCCATCTCCTCCCACAGCTACCAATGTTTCATATCCTTTTATAATGCCTTTTTTTGCAATGCTTATAGCATCCTTAGGTTTTTCTGTTAAGACTATATTGTATTCTATCTTTGTATCATCCATAATTTGTTCAATGGTTGGAACTAGCTCTTGGGTTTTGCCTCCACCAGCTGTTGGATTTACAATAAAGAGTATCTTATCCATTATGGTGCTCCTCCTGTTAATATGATTTTGAATATTCTTGTCCTTTCATTGCTCTATCTATTGCTTGAATCTCTTCTGCTGATAATGGATATATGGATTTCCCTTCTTTTATTGGTTTAGCATAACATGTGGAATTTTCCCTACCATAAATGCTAGATAATACAAATCCGTTGGAAAAACCATCTAAGAAAGCTATAGAAAAACTAAGTTCTGATCCCATATCTGCAAATGCATTATATCTGATGAATCCAACTTTTTGAACGGTGAAGTCTAATCCTGTTCTTAGTTTATCCAACTCCTTGTCCAATGTGGAGATATTATCTCTTATTTCATCTATTTCATGGCCATTTTTTAATAATATCTCTTCCATATTGATTTCATCCGATCCTCTTACCAATGCATCGTATCTGTTTTTTAATTTGGATATTCTTATTTCTGCTATTAAATATAGTGCTACCAATAAGAAAAAAGCTACTAATAAAGCCATTATTATTTCTATATTGTATAGTTCAATAAGTTCCCTAGTCTGATTCATCTATATTTCTCCTTCCCTATGCTTCTTTAGATATTTCCTTAATAGCTTTTATGCCTAGCTCAATTTCTTCATGGGTGTTAAAGGGACCAAAGCTAAATCTAACAACTCCTTGTTCAAAAGTTCCTATGGTTTTATGAGCAAGAGGAGCACAGTGCAGTCCTGGTCTTACCTCAATATCATAATTTTGGTCCAATATATAACTAAGCTCAGAAGAGTCTAAATCTCCAATATTGAGCGGCACTACAGCTGCCTGATACTTTGTATCTAATGGTCCATAGACTTTTACCTTATCAATCTTTGTGACTTCTTCGATAAAATGCTTTGTTAGCTCTTCTTCATGAATTCTTATCTTATCTATACCCTTTTCAAGTATATATTCAACACCTGCTCCCAACCCAATGATTCCAGGTCCATTAGGCGTCCCACTTTCATATCTATCTGGCCTTATATCTGGCTGTTCTAGTAAATGAGAAGTACTTCCGGTTCCACCTTGTCCCATTTCTCGTATATCCAATCCTTCTTTTATATATAGTCCACCTGTCCCCTGTGGCCCTAATAAACCCTTATGTCCAGGGAAAGCTAACATATCTATATTCATCTTCTCTACATCTATATCATATACCCCTGCAGATTGGGCCCCGTCAACTAAATAGTAGACTCCATTTTCTTTGGCAATCTTACCAATAGTATGGATAGGCATTATGGTTCCTGTTAAGTTTGATATATGGGTGGTTACTATCAGTTTTGTATTTTCTTTAATACTCTCTTCAATGTGAAGAGGATCTATTCTTCCCTTAGAATCTCCATCTACGATAGTAACTTCTATACCTAGCTTTTCTAATGCTTTAATAGGTCTCAAAACAGAATTGTGCTCCATAGAAGTTGTGATCACATGATCTCCCTTCTCTAATATACCTTTAATCCCAATATTTAAACTCTCTGTACAGTTAAAAGTAAATATAAGATTCATAGGATTTTTAATGTTGAATAACTTTGCTATTGTTTCCCTTGTTTCAAAGATTTCTCTTCCCAATTTTAATGCTAATTTATGTCCAGATCTTCCTGGATTTGCACCATATTCTTTCATCACTTTCATAATAGAGTCATAAACCATCTCTGGTTTAGGAAAAGATGTTGCTGCATTGTCAAAGTATATCATCTCTACACCTCCGTTAATTTATATCATAATTATATCATACTACTTTTTAGCTTAAATAAAAATAGGAAAATAAGAAAGTGGCCCACATTGTAGGCCACTTTCTTTATCCTAATCTTCCATATACCGTTGCTAGTAAACTCTCCTTTAACCGATTCCCATCTTTCAGCAACTGTTCCATCTTTTTTTCTATTCTCTCTTTATATTCTTTATCTTTTATATAAAGTAAGTTTATTCTTACATTAAAGAGTGAACCTTCTAATCCAGCAGCTGCTAAAAGAGCTCCTACTCCTACATCGGTAATAGCGTTTACATTGCCATAATCCGCAAATACCTTTTGTAATTTTAATACCTTAAAGCATTCCTCAGCACATCTTAAAGGAACCTCTAATGCTACTTTATACCCCTCTTGAATAGCTTCAGATCTTCTAGCCTTCTCCTCTTCTGTGTCTTTAGGTAATTTAAGCGCCTGCATTACCCCATCAAACGCCTTGGTGTCTTCATGTACAATATGATTTAATTTTTCTATGCTTTTTTGTAACTCATAGAAGTCTTCATTCATTTCTTTCTTAACTTTTTCATCTAATTCTTCATATACCTTCTTACCAATTGTAAGATTGCCTACCATAGATGTCAATGCAGTACCTAAACTACCGGCTAAAGCTGCAACACTTCCGCCCCCTGGAGTAGGTTCCCCTGACGCTACTTGAGTAACATAATCTTTTACACTATTATCCGTTATCACTTAAACCACCACCATTCAATTATTAATAGGAGTTTATGCCCCCAATATCCTAAATAAAGGTAATCCTATTTCTATAGATTATATTATAGATGACTATTATAATCAAACTATAGTTATTTTATTCTCTCACCTTTTAGGAAATCGTTCTCATAATCCTTCAATACTTTGATTACCTGTGGAGATAATATTAGTAAACCTATAATATTAGGCAACACCATCAACCCATTGAATAGGTCCGCCAGATCCCATACTATGCCGACACTAAGAGTTGATCCAAGTACAATGAATATTAGTACTATAATCCTATATGGTGTAAGCCCCTTAGTACCAAATAGATATTTAATATTAGATTCTCCAAAGTAATACCATGCTATTATGGTTGAAAATGCAAAGAAGAATAAGCTAATTGCTATAAATATCGCACCAGCGTTACCAAGACCTGCTGCAAATGAAGATTGAGTCATCTCGATACCAGTTAATCCTGATGTGTGTCCGCCCATCATGATATTTATTAATGCTGTTATAGTACATACTACTAAAGTATCAAATATAACACCAAATATAGCTACTAAACCTTGTTGTGCTGGATGATCTACCTTAGCTACTGCGTGAGCGTGAGGTGTAGAACCCATACCTGCTTCATTGGAGAATAATCCCCTTGAAATACCATATCTTATAGATTCTTTTACAGTAACACCTATAGCTCCACCAACTGCAGCTTTGGCTGAAAAAGCAGATGTGAAAATAAGTTTAAATGCTGGAAGAATTTCTGTATAGTTTAAAACCATGATTACGATACTACCTACAATGTATAGAACTGCCATGAAAGGTACTACTAGTTCCGTAAAGGATGCAATCCTAGTAAGTCCTCCAA
>JAAYRD010000047.1 GCA_012518955.1 Tissierellia bacterium
AGAAAAGGAGATGAAAAAGATGAAGGAGATAGTGTTGGAGAGGATGCTTTTGGAAAATAATTGACCCAACCGTATTAAATAGACAGGGTCCTGATATGGGAAGTCAATATAGAACGGGAATCTACTATATAGATGAATCGGATATATCTATTATGAAGAAAAGTATTGAGGAGCAAAAAAAGAAATATGATAAGCCTATAGTTACAGAGATAGAGCCACTAAAGGTGATCTATAATGAAGAAGAATATCATCAAAAATATTTGAAGAAAAATCCAGATGGATATTGTCACATAGATTTGAATTCTTAATTTATAGTTAATAAGCTTACTTTTTGGTCTATAGACCAAAAAGTAAGCTTATTATTTTATATTAGTCAAATAGTTCTTTCATAGCTTCTAGAGTTAGATTTTGGAGACTATCTATTACTAAATCAGCTCCAGATAGATCTTGATTGCCTGAATTAGGGTTTTGAAAACCTATACATTTCATACCTGCAGCTTTTGCGGCTTCTACTCCATTGGTTGCATCTTCTATTACTAAACATTGGGAAGGATGAACATTCATTTTTTTGGCTGCTGTTAGAAATATTTCTGGGTTTGGTTTTCCTTTGGTTACTTCTTCTCCACTTATTATAAATTGTAAATATTTATCCAGATCAAATTTTTCAACTATCATATTAACAGCTTTCCGATTATTGGATGAAGCTAATCCTAATAGATAATTTTCATTATAAAGGGTCAATAAAAGCTCTTTAAAATGGTCAACAAGCTCTAGTTTATGAATGTTTTCAATAAATCTTTCTTTTTTTATATGGATCATTTCTTCCACCGAAAGTTCTATATTAAATTGTTTTTTAAATGTACTCCACATATAATAATCAGTTGTGCCTACAAAATTATTATGTTCTTCTGGGCTAATATGACCACCTAATTCTTCCAACAATCCTCTTTCAAGTTCAAAATGTAAAGGTTCACTATCCACGATCACTCCATCCATATCAAAGATTATTGCTTTCAAATTATCTCTCCTCTTTATTTGATTTACCTATTAGATTTTAATATAATAGGTATTGTTTATAAAAAAAGTCTTTGTACTAAATGTACAATATATTAAAAGAGATGTCAAAAAGTATATAAAAGAATATTTAAGAGATAAACTGTTGACACTAGATATAGAGGTCTGATAAGATATAATAACAACATATTGTAGTGGATTCATTATATAGGGGGGCAAGAGATGATTACTAAAATAAGAAAGAGAGATGGCAGAGAAGCGCCTTTTAATATAGAAAAGATTGCAAATGCCATATTTAAGGCAGCCCAAGCTGCTGGTGGACAGGATTATGAAACTGCTGTAAAACTAGCTGAGGAGGTATCCTTAGTATTAGATAAAAGTTTTAAAGACCAGATACCAGATGTTGAAGATATTCAAGATATAGTAGAGAAGGTTCTTATAGAAAATGGGCATGCAAAAACTTCTAAAGAGTACATACTATACAGAGCTGAAAGAACAAGGGTTAGAGAAATGGATACAAGGTTAATGAGGCTGTATGAGGATTTGACCTTTAAAGATGCAAAATTTGTGGATATAAAAAGAGAAAATGCTAATATAGATGGTAATACAGCTATGGGAACTATGTTAAAGTATGGATCAGAAGGGGCAAAACGATTCTACGATTTATTTGTTCTAAACCCAGCCCATTCTAGAGCTCATAAAAATGGGGATATGCATATCCATGATTTGGATTTTCTAACACTAACAACTACTTGCTGTCAGATAGATATTGTAGAATTGTTTAAAGATGGTTTTAGTACAGGCCACGGATATTTAAGGGAGCCAAATGATATTAGGAGTTATGCTGCATTGGCTTGTATAGCAATACAATCTAACCAAAATGATCAGCATGGTGGACAGAGTATACCAAATTTTGACTATGGAATGGCTCTTGGCGTTAAAAAAACCTATAAGAAATCCTACAGGCAAAATCTAGTGAAAAGTATTGAATTGTTAGTTGATGATGTAGATTTGAGTAGCAATTTAAACAATATATTTAAACTTTTAGAAGATGAATATAATATGATACCTACTATAAGCGATAATGATGAATATAAACAAAAGGAAGGGGCATATTTAAATGAGCTTTTAAACGATGAGGCTTTGACTCAAAGAGTTCAAAAATTTGCAGAAAAAAATGCCTACAAGGATACAGATAAGAAAACCTACCAGGCAATGGAGGCTTTGATCCATAATTTAAATACCATGCATTCCAGAGCCGGGGCTCAAATACCTTTTAGTTCCATTAATTATGGTACAGATACTTCTGTAGAAGGTAGAATGGTTATGAGAAACTTACTATTATCGACAGAAGCTGGATTGGGTAATGGGGAGACTCCCATATTTCCTATTCAAATATTTAAGGTAAAAGAAGGCGTAAATTATAATGAAGAAGACCCAAACTATGATTTATTTAGATTGGCTTGCAAAGTGAGCTGTAAAAGGTTATTCCCTAATTTTTCATTTTTAGATGCACCTTTTAATGCTCAATACTATAAGGAAGGTCATCCAGAAACAGAAATTGCTTATATGGGTTGTAGAACCAGAGTTATAGGAAATGTACATGATCCATCTAGAGAAATAGTAAATGGAAGAGGCAATTTAAGCTTTACTACTGTAAACTTACCTAGACTCGGAATCAAAAACCAGGGAGATATAGCAGGATTTTATAAAGATTTAGATAAGATTATAAACTTGGCAATAGAGCAGCTGATTGAAAGATTTGAAATACAGGCCAGTAAAAAGGTTCATAACTATCCTTTCTTAATGGGACAGGGTATATGGATAGACTCGGATAAATTGGATAAAGATGATGAGGTAAGGGAAGTATTGAAACATGGTACCCTATCCCTAGGATTTATTGGATTGGCGGAATGTTTAAAAGCCTTAACAGGAAGTCATCATGGTGAGAGCGATGAATCTCAAAAACTTGGATTAGAGATCGTTGGGTATATGAGAAAAAGGATGGATGAAGCAAGTCAGCAGTTTAAGATGAACTTTACCTTATTAGGTACTCCCGCCGAAGGAACGGCCGGAAGGTTTGTAAAAATGGATAGAGAGGTCTATGGAAATATTGAAGGGGTAACGGATAGAGAGTACTATACCAATAGCTTTCATGTGCCTGTATACTATGAAACTATAGCCTTTGATAAGATAAGGACTGAGGCTCCATATCATGAATTGACCAATGCAGGACATATTACCTATATAGAATTGGATGGTGACCCAACTCAAAATGTAGATTCCTTCGAAACAGTAGTTAAAGCTATGAAGGAAGCGGGAATTGGCTATGGCTCTATAAATCATCCTGTAGATAGGGATCCAGTGTGTGGATATACTGGAGTAATTGGAGATGTATGTCCTAAATGTGGTAGGGAAGAAGGAAATATAAAGTTTGATAGAATTAGAAGGATTACCGGATATCTAGTAGGGACATTGGATAGATTTAACGATGCAAAAAGAGCAGAAGAGAGGGATAGGATAAAGCATCTTTCTTGTTCTTATAAGTAAGAGGTGTGGATATGGAGGAGCAGATTAAAATAGCGGGAATTATAAAAGAGTCTATAGTAGACGGTCCAGGAATAAGGTTTGTGGTATTTACACAAGGCTGTGTTCATAATTGCATAGGCTGTCACAATCCGGAAACCCATTCTTTTAACAAAGGTTATTATATGTCAATTAAGGATATAGTCAATATGGTGAGAAAGGATCCCCTATTAAAAGGTATTACCTTAAGCGGGGGAGAGCCCTTTCATCAAGGAAAAGCATGCGCTACTTTAGCTAATAAAATAAGAAGAATTGGATTAGATGTAATAACCTATACAGGATATACCTTTGAAGAAATAATGAATGAAATAGATATAAACACTGGGTGGAAGGAATTATTATATGCAACGGATATTTTAATAGATGGAAAATTTGACATAGATAAAAAGAGTTTATTATTGAAATTTAGAGGTTCAGAAAATCAAAGGATAATAGATGTTAAAAAGTCTTTACAGGAAAATAGAATAATTATAGCGGATATATAAAAAGAACTATCTAACCTAGGTTAGATAGTTCTTTTTATATCAGTTTTTTATTTGGTCGATTTTTGCAGCTAAAATAAAATCATTTTCATGAAGGCCATCAATTTTATGGGTCCAAAGTTTCAATATTACCTTTCCCCAGGAAAGGTATATATCAGGATGATGACCTTCTGCCTCTGCTAAATTTCCTACATCATTGGTAAATTTTAAGGCATCTTTAAAGTTTTTAAAGCTGTAGCTTTTTTCTAGGTATTTGGAATCTATTACTCTCCAACCTTCTTTAAGAGATTTCATCAATTCATCGATTTCTTCCTTATCTAAAGGGATAGCACCAATACTACACGGGATACATTTTTTATCTAATAGTTCAGTCATTTTTTCACCCCACATTCTATTTAGAAAACGTTGTTAATAAGACTTATACCCAAATATAAAAAAATTATTATATTCATAATTATGATATTTTGAGCTGGGTTTTATTCTAGGTATAAATTAATGAAAAAAATTTATCAATGATACAGGTTTTGACAAAATCTTACAATGGTTTTTGGTATAATAAGACTGGATTTTATACTGGTATTTTGCACTATAAATTTAGGGAGGTTTTGAAAATGGAAGAAGAGGGGTCCATCTATAAGGACTTTAAGACTAGCAATGCAACTAGTATCATATTTAGTTGTATATTGATTCTAGGAAGCGCTTTGTTTTTAGGGCATACAAATTTTTTAGCATATCATACTATAGTTGAATTGATAACTATAATCATTGCTTTGATGATGGGAACCATAGCTTTGAGTACATATAAGGTAAATGAAGACAATAAGATAATCTTTCTAGGAATAGCCTATGCTTTTATTGCTGGCTTAGACCTGATACATATGCTCACCTATAAAGGTATGGGTATTTTTGGAGATGATACATTTAATACTCCACTACAGCTATGGATTGCTGCAAGATATGTGGAAAGCTTATCTTTTCTTATTTCTTTTATACTATCGGATAAACCCTTTAATATAAGAAAAGTGTTATTGAATTATTTGATTGTTTTCATATTTATATTTATATCAATATTCCATTTGGATATTTTTCCTAGTTGTTATATAGAGGGTTTTGGGTTAACCCCTTTCAAGAGGGCAAATGAATATATAATTTGTGGAATTTTATTGGGTGGGGTTATATATTTTATTGAGCATGCTCCTAGTAAATTAAAGGAAACTGATAGATTTATAATACTATCATTGATATCTACGATTATATCAGAGATATTTCTTATCCAATATATGGATATCTATAGCTTATCAAACGTTTTAGGACATGCCTTTAAGTTAATATCTTTCTATTTTCTTTATATAGCTTTGGTTCAATCAAGTATACAGAAGCCCTACGCTACTTTATTTAAAATGAATAAGATCTTAGCCAAGAAGAATCAAAAATTGGAGGATTTAATCTACAGGCTAAAGATAGAATATGACAAAAGAAAGGAAAATGAAGCTAGAAGCTTTAAAAAGAAGAAGATGTTTAATGCTATATTAGAATCATCGGCAAACGGAATTTTAGTTATAGACAATGATAATAGGATTATTCACTTTAATAGAAAGTTTATATATATGATGGATACCCCTTGTGAACTAGTTCCAGGTAAATACTGTGATGGGACTATTTCATTTATAAAGGATAGGTTATGTAATCCGGAAAAGATTGAAAAAATTATAAACGAACCTTTGGAATTACACGAGGGTAATGCTTATTATTTCAGGACAAAAAATGAAAGAATATTTGAAGTGTCTATACTACCTTTTATTGACAAAGGTATTTTATCGGGAAAATTAATCAATTTTAGGGATATTACGGAAAGACGAAAAATGGAAGAGTTGCAGAGAAAAGCAGAGATTAGGCAATCCTTGTTAGAGAAGGCAAAGGAAGTAGAAGAGTTAAAATCTAGTTTTATCCGTACCATATCTCATGAAATTAAAACTCCTTTAAACATTATTTTAGGAGTTGTGCAATTATTGTCTTTTGAGGATAATGGGAATGAATGCTTTCAACTGTCTAAAGGCAATGTAGAAATGATAAAGAAAAATTGTTTTAGGCTTGTAAAATTGACTGATAATCTTATTGATATTAATCAAATAGATTCAGGATTTATGTATCTAAATTTAGAAAATCACAATATCATTTCAATAATCGAGGATATTGTGCTATCTGTGGTAAAACATGCAGATTGTAAAGGAATTAGTCTAGTCTTTGATACGGATATAGAAGAACGAATGATTGCTTGTGATATTGAAGCGTTACAAAGGATTATGTTGAACCTATTATCAAATGCAATTAAGTTTACAGAATTTGGAGGTAAAATTCAAGTAAGCATTAAAGACAAGAAGGAATCAGTTATTATATCGGTGAAGGATAATGGGGTGGGAATACCAAAGGATATGGTAGATACAATATTTGATAGATTTAAACAAGTAGATACATCATTGAGAAGGAAACAAGAAGGTAGTGGAATTGGATTATCCATTGTAAAATCCATGGTGGAAATGCATGGGGGAGAAATCTTTTTAAATAGTGAAGTAGATAAAGGCACCGAATTTATAATTGAACTACCGGTGAAGTTGGTGGATCATAAACATTTTAAAAACAATTCCTATATGGACAAAAGGACAGATATTGATAGGATTCAAATAGAATTTTCCGATATATATGAGCTAAATTAGGATTGATATCTTATGTAAACAAAAAAATGGTGGGCGATATCGGGCTCGAACCAATGACCTCCACGATGTCAACGTGGCACTCTACCAACTGAGCTAATCGCCCTCCAATTGAGGTACCCATATATATTATCATAAAATTATAATTTATGCAATTATAATAATTCCTTCCTCAATTCTTCCCCAGATTTTGGAGATAGGAAAGCTAGGGGAATATCAAAGATAGAAAAAGCGCCTTTTTTATCCTCTAGAGACATTCTATAGGCAGCACGGGCAAAAGCTACCAATACGGAGGAAGTAAACTCAGGGTTGTTCTCCAGTGATAAACTAAACTCTACCCTTTGATTGTGGCTATTGTCAGTTTTTCCAGTATGGATTACAAAACCACCATGGGGCATTTTAGAATGGTTGGACAATAGTTCTTCCTCTGTTATAAAATGGACAGTGGTATCATAGTCTAGGAAATAATTTGGCATAGATTTTATCTCCCTTTCAATTCTGTCTTTATCATTTAGGTCGTAGGGAACCACATAACAAACCCTCCTATGTCTTTCATTAGCCTCTAAATCAGGGTTGCTACCAGTTCGTACTTCGTCTATTGCTTCTTTTAATGGAACCGTATATTGTATTGCGTCCTTCACACCATCAATTCTACGAATCGCATCTGAATGTCCTTGGCTAACACCCTCTCCCCAGAAGGTGTAGGTTTTTCCATTTGGAATTATGGATTGAGCAATTAAGCGGTTAAGAGAAAACAAACCTGGATCCCAACCTATTGAAAACAAGCTCACCTTATTTGATTTTTTAGCCACTTCATTCACTTTATTGAAATATTCAGGTATTTTACCATGATTATCGTAACTATCCACTGTATTAAAATGAGATGCAATAACAGGGCATTGCTCTGGAAGATCATTAGCTGAACCACCACAAAGGATCATAACATCTATTTCATCTTTATAATCTAGGATTTTATCGATATGTACCATATTTGAACTTGTATCCATAAGGGAAGGGTCTCTTCTAGTAAAGATGGCTTTAAGTACAAAATCGGGGTTTTGTTTTAAGGCCAATTCCACACCTTTACCTAGGTTACCATATCCCACTATTCCTACTCTTATTTTATTCTCCATAATATACACCCCTATTTTAATAATAAATCTATTATAAATAGTTTAGCATAATTTACTAGGTTTATCTACTCTAGGGAATTGTGTATTTTTTATTTTGATAAAACATCCTCTAAAAGAAGGAATTTGAAGAAATATGTTGAATACTTATAGAGTAAGATAATGTATAATAGAGATATTAAATACATATTTCTAATGGAATTTACTAAAATACAATAAAAAGGAAGCTGAACATAATGATTAAAATAAATAGGCCATGTGAGTATACAGATATTTTTAGAGAGTATAAAATAATATTAGATGATGAGGAGATAGGCAAGATAAAGAGCGGTGAAAGCAAACGCTTCCAAGTGTCTCAAGGAGAACATACTATTTATTTAAAAAATGGTTATTGTATGAGCAATAAAATAAAGTTTTATGCTATTAAAGATAGATGTATAGAATTTGACTGTGGCAATTCGATGGAAGGTTGGAGAACTTTCATGGCTTTTATTTATATGACTTTTTTGCAAAATAAATATCTGTGGATAAATAGAGTATATGAATAGGTAGGTAATAATAAATGATATATTTTTACTTAGATGGACACGATTTCAAATATGATTTATTTCAATTGGGTAAGGCATTTTTTCCTAATAAGGAAGTTGTGTTTTTAGAAAACAAGAAGGAATATGGAGACCAAGGCTGTCTTCTGGAAAGTATCCTATATGAAGAATCCAACAAAACTTATGCAAAAACCAATATTTACTTAGACGGATGTTTTTATACGGATAGAATTCAATGTATTGATGATATAGATATAGGGAAAAACGGTATAAAAAACATCACCAAAATTGGAGTGAAAAAATCTATTTATGAAGGCCTTTTATCTATAGCAGATAAAGAAGTACCTTGGGGAATATTGACAGGTATTAGGCCTGTAAAGATCGTTCATGATCTTTTAGATAGA
The DNA here is from genome assembly GCA_012518955.1 of Tissierellia bacterium. Taxonomy (GTDB): domain Bacteria; phylum Bacillota; class Clostridia; order Tissierellales; family Tepidimicrobiaceae; genus DUNJ01. The sequence continues at coordinate 8,873 of JAAYRD010000047.1, forward strand.
AAAGTAACTGAAGAAAAGATATTAAGTGTTTTAGTAAAGGAATATAAATTAGCTCCGCAAAAAGCAGAATTGATTATAAATATAAGTAAAAGGCAAAGAAAATACATCTATCCTTTAAACAAGAATAGGTTTAGCCTTTATGTTAGTATTCCTTTTTGTCCTAGTAGATGTATTTATTGTTCCTTTCCATCGGTACCTGTAAATAGATATATTAATATGATAGAAAATTATAGAGAGAAAGTTATATGGGAAATTGAAAAGATCAGAGAATTGATGGATGGAAAGTTTATCAATACCGTATATATTGGTGGAGGTACTCCAACGGCTATCCCATCAAAGGACTTAGAGAAAATTATACAAGCAGTCTATTTAAACTTTGGGAAGGATAATATAAAGGAATTTACTGTGGAAGCTGGAAGACCAGATACTATAGATGAAGAAGTCTTAAGTATGTTGAATGAAAATGATATAGATAGAATTAGCATAAATCCTCAAACAATGAATAATGAAACTTTAAAACTAATAGGAAGAAACCATACTAAAGATGATATAAAAAGAGCTTATTATCTAGCTAAGGAGATTGGATTTAAAGTAATAAATATGGATTTAATAGTTGGACTTCCATCTGAAGGAAAAGATGAAATCATTAATACCCTTATGGAAATAGAAGAATTGAACCCTGAAAACCTAACAGTTCATACCCTCGCCGTAAAAAGAGGTTCTAAATTCAAGGAAACTATGGATAAATATAGTGTAGGAGATCAGAAAAGTATAGAGGAAATGATACAAGAAACCGTTAAATTCGCACACAAGATGAATCTTAAACCTTATTATCTATATAGACAAAAACAGATAATGGGGAATTTTGAAAATGTAGGTTATAGCAAGGAGGGTATGGAATGTATATATAATATGGCCATTATGGAAGAAAAGGAAACTATAATAGGAGCAGGTATGGGTTCGGTATCAAAGATATTCTTCCCAAAGGAAAATAGACTTGAAAGAATACCAAATTTTAAGAGCATAGAGGAATACATGGAAAGAACTGATGAATTAATCGAGAGGAAGAGAAGATGGATATTATAGAGTATATGTAGTTGTGGAAAAATGCGTCGTAATTTAATATGCCATATTTTAGTGGAGGGTCCCGACATATTTGGGAAGAACACCCTCTCCAATTCAAGATTCTAGAAGTATCACAACACGGAGAAAAAATGGTCGCGAAGACCGCTGCGCTAAAAAACGCGACCAAGCAATTTTTCTCCTTAGTCGGATACTTCTATAGAATCTTGAATAAGTCGGGGCTTATCTTCCCAAATATGTCTCTCCATTTGCTAACACAATCAGCATAAAGAGACGGGTATTTAGGTATACTTTCACTAGTTATCCTAAACAAAGTGAAGGATCCTAAATCTTTGGATTCTTCGTTACCACTCAAAATGACAAACTTAAACCGTTGCTATGGTGTTTCTGTAGGCTAAGAGGCATATTTATAAAGAAAAGGCTCGACTTATGAAAGATTTGTGAAAATATCCGACTAAGGGAAAAAATTGTATGGTTTGTGTTTTATAGCGATAGCGGTCTTCACAAACCATTTTTTCCCGTGTC
>JAAYRD010000048.1 GCA_012518955.1 Tissierellia bacterium
CATTTAATTGGTACAATTTTTTGCATGAGGACTTCATCCTTTCTGGGAGGTATTTGTTTTCTCGCAAAAACATTGTACCACAGAGGATTGGAGTCCTCAATTTTCATTTAAGTTTACAAAGCGTTTTTACTATGAAGGAGGTTATTTTATGAATTTTGAAAACATTATAGAAAAAAGAACCGTTGATGAAGGAAAGCATAGTTTAGTATTGGAAATTTCTGCTGATGAATATAGGAAGGATTATGACCAGTACAACGACGATATAGCATTCAATATACTATATGAGCATTTACAAAATAGAGGGGATGATGGAAGGCCATCGGATGTAAAAATTCACTATGATGATAAGGATGGGATTATAAGAATTACGGCTAATATCCATTATCTAGGGAATGATCATACAGGATATACATTCCGCTAGTATTTGAATATTCTAAATGAATATGGAAAAGCTATTTTAATAAATCATATAGGAAAGTTAGGTGATAGAATAGATGTCACAAATTGGAGTAGATACCCTAAGGAAAGAAGCTTGGGATAAGGTTACAGGTGCTGCAAAGTATAATAGTGATAGACTAGAGTCCAATATGTTAAATGCTAGAATACTAACCAGCCCCTATGCTCATGCTTTAATAAAATCAATTGATACTTCTAAGGCTTTGAAGTCCGATGGCGTTCTGGCCGTAATTACTGGAGACTATCTTCCAGTATTGACTGGGTCCATAATAGAGGACAGACCACCTATAGCCAGAGATAAAGTAAGGTATTTTGGAGAACCTGTGGCTATGGTAGTAGCCCATAGTGAACAGGAGGTAATGAAAGCTACCAAACTTATAGAGGTGGATTATGAACCTTTACCTGTAGTCAATTCAATAAATCAATCGATAAGTTCCCAAGCTCCCTTAATACATGAGAATATAGGTAAATATTTTTGTCCAGATACTACGGTACAGCCTAGGGCTGGTTCAAACCTACTAGATCATGTAAGGATTAGAAAAGGAGATATGGATAGGGGTTGGAATGAAAGCGATATCATTATAGATTTAAAGACCTTCCTTCCTCAATCCGATCATCTAGCCATGGAGACTAGAAATGCCGTGGCAGAGATACTCCCTGATGGAAGGGTTGTAATATCTACATCGTCTCAGGCTCCTTTTGCAGTGAAGGAAGAAATCTCTAAGATATTTGGAATAGCCGAAGGAGATATTATAGTCAATGTGCCTTATGTAGGTGGAGCTTTTGGAGGCAAGGCTACCGTTGATTTGGAATTTTTAGCCTATATAGCATCTAGGGCAGTTGGAGGAAGAAAGGTTAGAATAGCTAATTCTAGAGAGGAAGATATATCTAGTTCTCCATCTAAAGTAGGAACTGAATCTACAGTAAAAATGGGAGCAACCAATGAGGGGATTATAAAGGCATTAGAAGCTACCTATTTTGTAGACTGTGGTGCCTATGCTGGTACTGGTCCTCGAATGGCTAAGGCTATAGCAAGTGATTGCACTGGACCATATAATATTGAAAATGTTCACTGTGACTCATATTCAGTCTATACCAACCATTCCTACGTCACATCCTATCGGGGATTTGGACATGTGGCTTTTACTTTTGCTATGGAAAGGGCAATGGATAAATTGGCTAATTCGTTAAATATGGATCCTTTGGATATTAGGATGAAAAATGCCATATCTGAAGGAGATACCTTAGCCACTCAAGCTAAAATCACCTTAAGTAATACAGGTGACCTAAAGGCTTGTATATTGAAATTAAAGGAATCTATTAATTGGGAGGAAGGCAATAGGATAGTGGAACCCAATGGAATGATACGAGCCAAAGGCATAGGATGTTTTTGGAAGACTTCCAATTCTCCGATTAATGCTGCTTCAGGGGTCGCTATTACTTTAAACTCAGATGGAAGTATAAATTTAAATTTTGGTGCTACGGAAATTGGCCCTGGAATGAAAACTACTATTGCTCAGATATTAGCAGAAAAGATGAAAATGGATATAGATAATATTCATGTATTTATGGAAGTAGATACTCAATTATCCCCTAAACATTGGAAGACAGTGGCTAGTATGACTACTTTCATGGTGGGAAATGCAGTCATTAAAGCTGCCGAGGATTTGATGGAGCAGTTGAAGAGCTTAGCAGCCATAGTTTTGGCATGTACTCCAGAGGAATTAGATGTAAAAGGACAGAGAGTATACCTAAAAGATGACCCTGATAGAGGAATTCAGTTTAAAAAATTGGTTCAAGGCTATGAATATCCTGGAGGATCTGCCATATGGGGACCCATAATTGGAAGGGGTACCTACATAATGAAACATTTAGTTCCATTAGATTTAAAGACAGGTAAGGGGAAGACCGGGGTTTCCTGGACCCTTGGTGCCCAGGGCGTAGAGATAGAATATGACCCCATTAGATACACATATAGGTTGTTAAAGGCAGCCACAGCCATAGATGTAGGAAAGGTAATCAATCCTAAGACTGCTAGAGGACTTATAATGGGTGGAATGAGTATGGGATTGGGATTAGGAACTAGAGAAGAGTTTATATATAGTGATAATGGGATGCTAGAAAATACATCTCTTCGTACCTATAAATTGATTCATTTTGGGGAAAATCCAGAATATATAGTGGATTTTATAGAAACGCCTCAGATAGATGGTCCTTTTGGTGCAAGAGGTTTAGCAGAATACGGTATTCTTGCAATCCCTGGAGCCCTTGCTAATGCTATATCCTTAGCCGTAGGAATGGATTTTGACAAATTACCAATTTCCCCAGAGTTAATATGGAAAACTAAGACTGGAGGCAAATATGATTCCCTTTAATTTTGAATATTATAAACCAAAAACAATAGAGGAAGCTGTTGATCTATTCAATAGTTTAAAATCAGCAGGAAAAAAACCAGTATACTACGGTGGAGGAACAGAGATCATTAGTATGGCAAGGGTTCATAATGTACATATGGATGCAGTTATAGACATTAAAGGCATTCCAGAATGTAATGTACATGAAGTAAAGGATGGGGAATTGATCATAGGTTCGGGTGTAACTTTAACAGAAATTGCTGAATTAAATTTTTTTCCATTGCTTAGCCTAACCATTAAAAGAATAGCGGATCATACTGTACAAGGAAAGATTACATTAGGTGGCAACTTAATGGGACCTATCATATATAAAGAAGCATCATTGCCTCTTATGGCATCTAACAGTAAGGTAATAATAGCTGGTAGAAACGGCAAAAGAAAAGTCCTAGTTAGGGATATATATGATAAAGAAAAAGGATTGAATCCATGTGAAATGATAGTTCAAATAGTTGTGGAAGACAAATTTTTGAATCTACCCTATGCCCATGTAAAGAGAACTAAAAATGAAAAGATAGACTATCCTTTGATTACCATAGTAGGATTAAAGGATGAAAAAAAGATTAGCTTTGCATTCAGTGGTATATGTGAATATCCTTTTAGGTCTCCTAAAATGGAAGATGTTTTAAATAATAATTCTATATCTGTGAATAAAAGAATTAAGAAAGCCATAACAAATATACCTGGGAAGATACTGAATGATTTGAATGGTTCTTCTGAGTATAGAAAATTTATGCTACATACTATGCTAAAAGAAGCTTTACTAGATTTTCAGGAGGTGGAATGATGATTAAAATAGCTAAAGCTACGGTTTTAAATTTGCATATAAATGGAGAATATAGAGAGGTGTTGGTGAAGCCTTCTGATACATTATTATATACTCTGAGGAATTTATTAGGACTTACTGGTGCAAAGCCTGGATGTGAAAATGGGGACTGTGGAGCTTGTACAGTTTTAATAGATAATCGGCCTATAAAATCATGTCTAATATTAACAGTGGAAACTATAGGAAAAAGGATCCTTACTATTGAAGGCCTAAAGGACGTTCCTATTCAAAAATCATTTGTAGAAAACTGGGGATTTCAATGTGGATATTGTACATCAGGATTTTTAATGGTCTGTCACTCCTTGGCACAGATTCATCCTAATGCAAATGATCATACAATAGAAGAATGGCTTCAATCCAATCTATGTAGATGTACAGGATACGAAGAGATTGAAAATGCTATAAAATCCATTTTAACCGGCACAGTTCGAACCTAAGATAAATCTATCTTGGGTTTTGTCTTTTAATTAGGAAGATTGACATACAATATGAATTTGGAATATACTAAGGAAGATGTCCAATAGTCAATATTATAATATAAGAGGTGGAAAAATGAAATTTATAGTACCAATATTGGTTGGAGCAGCTATAGGATATACTACTAACTGGATTGCTATAAAGATGTTGTTTAGACCTTATTATGAGAAGCGATTTTTAGGGGTTCATATTCCTTTTACACCAGGTCTTATTCCAAAGGAAAGGGGTAGAATAGCTAGGAGTATAGGGGAAACCGTAGGTTCATATCTTTTAACCCCTGAAGTAGTTATGAAATCCTTATCCCATGGTAGATTGGATGATTATATAAGGATTTGGGTTGAATCCAATATGGACAGGTTTAAAAAAGAGAAAAGATCTATAGGTGATTTTATAATTAAATCTGAGAAAGAAGGATATGAAAGGTTTTTAAAGACCATAAAAGAAAGAGTTGCAGAGTTTATCTGTAGCCAGCTAAGGAAAGAAGAATCTAAGCAAAGGATAATAGATTTAGTTGAAAGCCATATTTTACATAGCTCCAGTGAAAATATTTTAAAATCTATAAATCAAAATATGGAGTTGTTTTTATATCAATTGGTTGAATCGGATAATATGAAATTTGAGTTAACAAATGCCTTAGAAACTGGAATCGAAAATCTTGAAAGGGAAGACAGGAGACTAGAGGAAGTACTCCCTCATGATTTCATCCTTATTATTAAAGAATCTATACAAAATCAAAACAAGACCATTGTGTCCATTATAAAGGAGATGTTAGAAAATCCATCAATGGAACTAAAGATCAAGGGGATGATTGCTAGTCTAGTATCACAAAATATGAGCAAAGTAATAACCATGTTTTTAAGTCCTGATATAATATCCGACAAAGTATTCAATGGCATTAAAGAACATATAGATAAACCTGAAATTAGTGAAAGTATTGCTTTGATTCTTGTAACAATGACTGATAAAGTATTGGAATATAAAGTAGGAGACCTAACTACAGGTATTTCATCAAAACTGCAAGGGGATGAAATAATAAAGGTTTCAGATAGTATATTGAGCCATATCTCTACGGAAGAAAATATGGATAGAATACTCCATATAGTTGAGGAAAGGATAAATTCCTCTCAGCCAGAGATTGAAAAAAAAGCTTTAGAGCTTATATCTAATGAAATTGAAATCCTATTTGTCTCGGGGAAACTAGACCATGGTATTGATCTAATATTGGATCAGATGGTAGAATCCATTTTGGACAGGCCCATTGCATCTATATTGGCGAATATAGATGATGCCACCATTGAAAACATGATAGAACTTTGTAAAACTATATTCGATGATTTTGTAAAAAATAGGCTACCGGGCATCGTTGAGCTATTCAATATTTCCAAAATAGTAGAAGATCAGATAAATAGCTTTGATGTAGAATTTGCAGAAGAGATTATACTGCAAATAGCCCACAAAGAGCTAAAGGCTATAACATGGTTAGGTGCTTTACTGGGTGGAATAATGGGTATACTATCTCCTTTACTTCAAAGGATCTAAAATAAAGATATTTTTCTAAAAATATGGGTATGTATTAAAATATACATAGGGAAGGGTGATTAAATTGTTGATGAATAATTTTTTAAGGGACAGAAAGTCTATTAGAGATTTTAAGAATAGAAAAATAGACGCTAAGGTATTAGAACAAGTTAAAGAATATTGTAATGAAATAGGAGAAGAAGGATATAAGTTCACACTATTTGAAGATGGAAATAAAATATTTAAATCTTTAAGGGGAATGGGAGGATACTCTGGAGTCATGATAAAAAGTCCCCATTATATAGGTGTGAATATAAAGGAGTCTAAAAAAGAGAATATTATATATAGTGCATATAATATGGAGTATTTGATTACTGAGTTAACAAAATTAAACATAGGAAGTTGTTGGATTAGTGTTAAGGATGTAGATTTAAATCTTAAGAAGGATATCTTTAATATAGAAGAAGGAGATATAGACTATCTACTTGCAATTGGATATCCAGCGGCTAGGAATCCTTTTGTTTCAGAACCCACTAGTTCTAGACTTAGTGTTGAAGACATTGTATATAATGGAGAAATTGGAAAAACAATTACCATAGACCAACTAGAGCATAGAGGCTTAGAGGATCTGTTTTACTACATAAGATTTGCACCTTCATCTTATAATAGACAGCCTTGGAGATTTGTGCTAATGGATGATAAGGTAATTTTATTATTAGCTTACTCTGAAGAAGAAGAATTATCCTTTGTAGATGCTGGGATAATAATGTATTATTTTGAAAACTTAGCGAGGACTATTGGAATTACAAGCAAATGGACTTTGGTGGACAGACAGGATTATGAGGACGAGGAATGGACTTATAGATATATTGGAGAATTTAAATTATAAGTTTATAGATTAAGTTGTAAAAGGCCTTTATTTATAGATAAGGGCTTTTTTTATTGACAATTTTGCAGTATAGGTATATAATAATATCAACATATGAACAAGTGCTCATATGTTGTAATTGTTAAAGGGGGTAGCGTAATGGAAGAGATTGTATTAGAATTAAAAGGTCTTGACTGTGCAGGTTGTGCAGCTAAGATTGAAAATTTAACCAAAAATATTAATGGTGTAGATAGCGCCAATTTAGATTTTGTATCTAGAGTATTGAAAGTGAAGATAGAGGATAAGGTTACACCTGAGGTTGTGACCAATGAAATTAAAGATATAGTAAAAAAATTAGAACCTGATGTAATAGTGAGCCAAAGAGATGAGCAATCCCATAGTCATGATCATGACCATGGCAATGTGGATAGAAAAGGTATTATTAAGATCATTATTGCTGGAGTTTTATTTATTATACCTTGGCTATTAAAGCTAGAAGGAATGCCAAGATTAGCCGTATATATGGCAGCCTATCTAGTTGTAGGGCTGGATATTGTTATAAGGGCAGTAAGGAATGTTCTAGCAGGCCAACCTTTTGATGAGTATTTTCTTATGGCTATAGCTACCATAGGAGCCTTTATTATAGGAGAATATCCTGAAGGGGTTGCTGTAATGTTGTTTTATCAAGTGGGGGAGCTTTTCCAAGGAATGGCTGTTAACCACTCGAGAAAGTCCATTTCCTCCCTATTAGATATTAGGCCAGATTATGCTAATCTAGAGAAAGATGGAGAAGTAAGGATAGTAGTTCCGAAGGAAGTTCATATTGGAGACCATATAATAATAAAGCCAGGAGAGAAGGTACCTTTAGATGGAATTATAATCAAGGGTAGTTCTTCCTTCGATACTTCTAATATTACAGGTGAGTCCCTACCGAAAACTGCAGGTGAAGGAGATAGGATATTAAGTGGATTTGTTAATAACGAAGGATTGTTAAAGGTTCAGGTGGAAAAGGAGTTTGGAGAATCTACTATATCCAAAATACTAGATTTAGTGGAGAATGCTTCGAGTAAAAAAGCACCAACGGAAAACTTTATAACCAAATTTGCTAGGTACTATACTCCAGTAGTAGTATTTACAGCTTTGGCTATTGGGCTAATACCTCCATTATTTTTTGGATTGGATATTAGAGATTGGGCATATAGGGCTTTTGTATTTCTTGTAATATCATGTCCTTGTGCATTGGTCATATCTATTCCACTAGGTTTCTTTGGTGGAATTGGAGGTGCATCTAAAAAAGGTATATTAATTAAAGGTGGAAACTATTTAGAAGGATTAAATGATATAGATACAATAGTGGTGGACAAAACTGGAACCATTACCAAAGGTACATTTAAAGTGACTAAAATAGACAGTTATGGTGGATTATCAGAAGGAGATGTCTTGGAGCTAGCTGCCCATGGAGAAGCTTATTCAAATCACCCTATAGGGGTATCTATAATGGAGGCATATGGAAAAGAAATAGATAAAGATAGAATCAGAAATTATATGGAGGTACCTGGTAAGGGTGTAAAGGTAGAAATAGATGGAGAAAAAATTTTAGTAGGTAATAAACAGTTATGTATAGATAATGGTATAGATATTAAAGAGTCTCAAACTTTAGGGACTGTAGTCTATATAGGTAAAGATAACGCCCATATAGGAACAATTATAGTATCTGATGAATTAAAGGATAATGTAGCTAAGGACATAGAGAACATTAAGTCTCTAGGCATTAATAGAACTATAATGTTGTCAGGAGATAATAATCATATAGCCAAAAATGTTGGGGAACTGGTTAAAATAGATGAAGTATATGGAGACTTATTGCCTCAGGATAAGGTAGAAATATTTGAACAAATTATGGAAGAGAGCAAAGGCAAGGTTGCCTTTGTGGGGGATGGAGTCAACGATGCCCCAGTATTGGCTAGAGCAGATATTGGAATAGCCATGGGAGGCCTAGGCTCTGATGCAGCCATTGAAGCCTCGGATATAGTAATAATGACAGATGAAATTGGGAAGATTGCTACAGGAATAAAAATTGCTAGGAATACAAAGAAAATAGTTACACAAAATATTGTATTTGCACTGGGAGTAAAACTTATAGTATTGGCTTTAGGAGCCTTTGGTGTTGCTACCATGTGGGAGGCTGTTTTTGCAGATGTAGGGGTTTCAATAATAGCAATATTAAACTCCATTAGAGCTTTAAGGATATAATAATTTTTAGGGATAGACATATAGGTCTGTCCCTTTTATATTTTTAGGATGATAATAAAATATGAATATATGATAGACTATAGGTATATTATATTTTAGAGGTGTGGTTGGATGAACATTCATTTAAAGAACAGTGACAGAAGAAAAAACTATATAATACTAGCAGAAAATTTTTATTTAGATGAAGATAGGGAGAAAGCTATCGAATTTTATAATAGGGCTTTAAAATTTTCAGGTGAAAAAGATGAAGATATAGAAGTTCTATACAATGTGGCAATTATATATGATGAATTGGACATCCCTAAAAAAGCTTTTAAGACATATAAAAAGATTATTGAATTGGATGCAAATCAGGCTGGAGCATTTTATGGAATGGCAACCATGTATGAAAGATTAGGCAATAAAAAGAAGGCGTTGGAATCATATTTTAAGGCTGTAGAAATAGATTCCCAATATGATAGGGCTTATTTTTATATAGCTAATATATATGATGAAATTGGAGATAAAGAAAAGGCTATTTACTACTATAAAAAGGTTATAGACCTTAGACCAGATGATTATATAGCTTATAATAATTTAGGTTCTATATACGAGGAGATTGGGAATTACGATAAGGCTTATACCATGATTAAGAAGAGTATAGGGCTAAATCCTGATTATTATAAGGCGTTATTCAATATGGGAGTTATATATAAGAAACTGGACAACAATAAAAAAGCTATAGAATATTATGATAGATCTTTAGAATATGAAAAATATTCCTATTCTTATTTGAACAAGTCGGCCATATACATTGAAGAAGGTAGACTAAGAGAGTGTATAAACCTATTAACAGAAGGCATAGAACATAACCCTTATGCAGAATATCTATATTATAATAGGGCTTGCTGTTATTCTAGGTTAAATATTAAGGATTTAGCTATAAAGGATTTAAGAAAATCCATACTCATACATCCTCAGATTATAGAGATGGCAATGAATGATGAGGATTTTAATAATCTTAGAGAAGATGAAAGATTTATGGATTTACTCAATCAGAAAGAAGAATTTGATTAAGTGATATATTTCTGGTATATATAATATAGAAATAATAAAGAAAGGGCGAATATATATGATAATAATAAAAACGGAACAAGAGATAGAGATGATGAAAGAAGCTGGAAAGCTTCTAGCAAGTGTACATAAGGAAATTGCCAAGATGATTAGACCAGGTATTAGTACCTATGAAATAGACCAATTTGTAGAAGAATATTTAAAAAAGCACAATGCTACGGCGGAACAAAAAGGTTATATGGGATATGAATACGCTACCTGTGCATCTATCAATGATGAAATTTGCCATGGATTTCCTAGAAGGGAACCTTTAAAGGATGGAGATATAGTGGGTATAGACATGGTAGTAAATCTAGATGGATGGTTAGCTGACTCAGCTTGGACCTATGGGGTAGGGAACATATCTCAAGAGGCTCAAAGATTATTAGATGTAACCAAGAAATCTTTATATCTTGGAATAGAACAATCAGTTATAGGAAATAGGATAGGAGACATATCCCATGCTATTCAATCCTATGTGGAAGCAGAAGGATTCTCCGTTGTAAGAGATTTTGTGGGGCACGGCATAGGAAAAAATATCCATGAAGACCCTCAAGTGCCTCACTTTGGAAGGCCTGGTAGGGGACAAAGGCTTATAGAGGGAATGGTATTTACCATAGAGCCCATGATAAATATAGGGGAATATGGCTGCACCATGGACGACAATAAATGGACTGCTAGAACCATTGATGGACAACTATCTGCTCAGTATGAGCATACCATTGCTATAACCAAAGATGGTCCAATAATACTAACAGATCAGGAAGACTCCCAGGAATAGGGAGTTCTTTATATGATATAATAATAGATAGAAATCAAAAATAAAGATTGGGTATGAATTTCATTTTTAATGGAAAACCTAATTTTAAGGCTATTGCTAATTATGGATTAAGGGGGCTAAAAATGAAAAACGATAGGATGTACACCAAGAAGGAAGAGATATTTAACGGTATTACCCATGGGTTGGGTGTATTATTTGGTATAGTGGCCCTGGTAATTTTGCTGATTTTCTCCATTAGAAAAGAAAATATTCTATCCATAGTAGCGTTTAGCATATATGGTTCTTGTTTGATAATTATGTATTTATCATCAACTCTTTACCATAGTATTACAAACAAAAAGGCCAAAAAAATTTTAAGAGTATTTGACCATTCTTCCATATATTTGTTCATAGCAGGAAGTTATACACCTATAGCCCTTCTTACGCTGAAAGGTGGATTAAGGATAGGAATTATGATTGCAGTTTGGTCTATTGCAATAACAGGAGTAATATTTAAAATAGTTACTGCAGGTAAGTTTGACAGGTACAAAGCCCTATCTTTAATAATGTATATAGGTATGGGCTGGATAGCATTGTTCACTATAAAACCCATTATTAGGATGACTTCTATTAACTTTTTTTTATGGATTTTAGGAGGGGGATTAACCTATACCATAGGAACTATATTCTATAGTATAAAAAAGATACCATATAACCATGCTATTTGGCATATGTTTGTGCTGGGAGGAACGGTACTTCACTTTATAGGTATATTTTTACATCTAGTATAGGGAATATAAGACTCGGATAAATTTATCCGAGTCTTATGCCTTCCGTGCAGCTATTACATCTACACCTAATCCCAATATATCTTTTATTATTACAGTGCCACGTTTAATAGGGGAAATAGCTTCAGTAGAGTTGAAAATCTTTAGACATTCCTCTATTTTATCTTCTGGTACAACCCCAGTGGTTTTTACAGGCAACCGACTCATTGCACCGTTCTTAAGCAATACTCTACCTGTTAAAATCCTCGAAGGCTCTATAATTTCCTTTATCCCAAAATCTTTACCTCTATTACAACTATTTCCTTCAACATGATATCCAGAAGGCTCGGATTGATCTTCATTTATTATAAGCTCACAACCTACAGGACAGACCTTACATGTTTTAATAATCTTATCCATAAAAACTCCCTCCATAAAACATATAAATATTAATTAGTAAACAGTATAATTATATCATATTGTTATTGGGAATATAAATCTTCTAAACTTAAAATAAAATTAATCTTGGTATACAATGTAAGCAGTAATTATAAAGAATGTTACACTATAGATAGTTTTTATTGTAGAACTAATATATGATATAATAAATCTGAACACTCTGTAATCAATTGGTATAGAGGTAGAGTTTTCATAATAAAAATTTGTTTAAGGAGTGATATTAAATGGATATATTAGAGGCTATAATGACTCGTAGGAGCATACGTAAATATACAGGGGAATCTATTAAGGAAGAGGATTTAAAGACTATATTAAAGGCAGGGTTCCAAGCTCCCTCAGCTCATAATTATCAACCAAGGGAATATGTAGTAGTGAGGGATAAGGATATTATTGAAAAAATTTCAGAATTTCATAAATATGCAAAGATGCTACCTAAGGCTGGTTGTGGCATAATAGTTTGTGGAGATAAAACCAAGCAACCAGAGATAGGGTTTCTTGTAGAGGATTGTTCTGCTTCCATACAAAACATGCTACTAGCAGCTCATGGATTAGGATTAGGGGCTGTATGGTGTGGGCTTTATTCTGTTGAGGAACTAACAGAGCCTATGACAGATGTGTTGGAGCTACCAGAGCATATCATACCTATTGGAATGGTTGTGGTAGGGGTAAAGGATGAAGGAAAAAGAACAATAGACAGATATGATGAAAGTAAAGTACATTTTGACAAATGGTAGGAGGAAAAATCATGAAAATGCTTTTAAGTGATAATAACTCAGGGGTTCATCCCAAAATTCTAGAGGCCATATATGAATGTAATATTGGACATGAACCATCCTATGGTAATGATAAATACACAGAAAAGGCCATAAAATTATTAAAGGAAGTATTTCATAAGGATGTAGATGCATATTTTGTGACTACAGGAACAGCTGCAAATATAGTTGGACTAAGTGGGCTATTGGCACCTTATGAGGGAGTGGTGGCACCAGATACAGCTCATATAAATGTAGATGAGTGTGGAGCTTTGGAGAGGTTTGGGGGAGCTAAGATACTCTATGTACCTAATAGAAAGGGAAAGGTACTTCCAGAGGATGTAGAATTGTTTGTCAGATCTACAGGGGATGAGCACCAGGTACAACCTAAGGTTATATCCATATCTCAAATAACAGAACTGGGAACAGCCTACACCGTTGAAGAAATAAAAGAACTGGCTAATTTTGCTCATGATAATAATATGCTTCTACATATGGATGGGGCTAGGATTGCCAATGCTGTAGTAGCTCTAGATTCTAGTTTTAAAGAAATGGTAACGGATACAGGAGTAGATCTACTTTCCTTTGGCGGAACCAAAAATGGAATGATGATGGGAGAGGTCATAGTTTCATTTAACAAGGATATAAGCAAAAATTTTAAATATATTAGAAAACAAGGTATGCAGTTGGTATCTAAAATGCGTTTCATATCTGCACAGTTCATACCCTATTTAGAAGATGAAATATGGAAAAAGAATGCAACTAACTCCAATAAAATGGCCCAGTATTTAAAAGAAGAGCTCATTAAGATTCCAAATGTAAGGGTGAATGATGAGACTCTAGGCAATATGCTTTTTGTCCAAATTCCAAAGGAATGGAACCAATCATTGCAAAAAGAATATCCTGTATATATAACCGATGAAAAAAATAATACTATTAGGCTAGTCACTTCTTTTGATATAACAGAAGAAGATGTGGATAGCTTTATTGGTTGTATTAAAAGAGTATCTGGTAAAAGCTAGATTGGAATAAAATAGGATAATAGGTTTTATGGAATTATTCAGTCTTTTAAGGGGCAATGTATATGATTAAACAAAGTGAGGTAGTAATAAGACTAATATTGTCAGCTATAATTGGTGGTTTAATCGGTATGGAAAGGGAAGTAAACAATAGACCAGCTGGATTAAGAACTCATGTTTTAGTTACCTTAGGATCTACTTTAATAATGTTGGTGTCCATAGATGGATTCTATGATGCGGAAACCAGTTTGAGTCTAGGGGATCCGGCTAGACTGGCTGCTCAGGTAGTAAGTGGAATTGGTTTTTTAGGAGCGGGAACCATAATGAGGACTGGAGGTAGTGTCAAAGGGCTTACTACTGCAGCTAGTTTATGGGTTTGCGCAGGAATAGGGTTGTCTATTGGAAGTGGCTATTATTTAGGAGGATTATTAACAGCGGCAATAGTACTTGTAACCTTGATGAGCTTAAGATCCTTAGAGAAAAGGGTAATTGGGTCAAAATACAGAATTCTGGAAGTGGTAGGGACTAGTAGACCTGGGCTTATTGGTGAGATAGGCACTTTAATGGGAGAATATAATATTAGTATTAGGGATATATCTATAATAGATAATGATATAGAGGAGAATGAAAATGGAGGCTATTCCACTATGGAAATCCATTTTCTGGTTAAGGTACCTACCATTCTTGAATATAATGAATTTATAAGAGAATTAAATTATATTAAAGGGATATATAGAGTAGGATTTCAAAGGGAAAAAATCTGACAAAATGGGCTATACTCAATTAGGTATAGCTCTCTTGATTATAATATGATATCCTATAGAAGTAAGTCATATATGAGAAAGGAAAATGAAATTGAATAGGAAAAGATATGAAACCATATTGTTATTTATTATAATAATTGGCATATTTTTTTTAGCAGGATGTAAAAAAAAGGATATAAAGGAAGAATTACGAGGAGGAGATGAAATAGTGTTAGAACAATTGAAATTACCAAAGGATGGAGAAGAGATTGTAGAAATGAACACTAATTACGGGGTTATTAAAATAAGACTTTTTCCTGAAATAGCTCCAAAAGCTGTAGAAAACTTTAAAACCCATATTAAAGATGGATACTATGATGGCATAACTTTCCATAGGGTTATAGAAGAATTTATGATTCAAGGAGGAGACCCAAATGGAACAGGAACTGGAGGAGAAAGTATATGGGGAAAGCCCTTTGAGGATGAATTCGATATAAATTATCACAACATTAGGGGAGCTTTATCCATGGCCAATGCAGGGCCTAATACCAATGGAAGTCAATTTTTCATAGTACAAAAACATGAAGTAGAAGAAGAGCTTATTAGTCAAATGACTGAAATAGGAGAGGAAAATGGATTTCCAGAAGCTGTAGTAGAAGCATATACCAAGCTAGGTGGAACTCCTCATTTAGATTTTAGACATACTGTATTTGGACAGGTATTTGAAGGTATGGATGTAGTAGATAAGATAGCATCAGTAGAAACAGATGCAGGAGATAAGCCTGTAGAACCAGTTATAATGGAAAAGGTTCAAATAGTTAATTATTAGTAAATATATGATGAGGAGTGTTGATTTGTAATGGATATGGGTGGAATGGGTTTATATGGATTTGTTGGCATATTGTCCTTTGTTATAGGCTTGATTAAAGAAATAGCTACTATTGTTTTGATCTTTAAAGGAATACAGGTGGCTAATACGTATATAAATAGGGATAAAAATAACAAAGCTAAGGGAAAAGATATAGATAAAATTGGCGAACATAAGACTAAGGTTGAATCAAAAGAAGACAAAGAAATGGATAAATAGTTTTTAAATTAAGGGGGAATTTTTATGAGGGATAAGGTCCAATCCATTATTAAAAACTATGTAAGGAACTATGAAAGCGTTGGAAAAGTGGAAACCAGATGGAAGGAGCCCATTGTTGCTTTTGCAGATGCAAGGGATCCTATGTTCAACATGCTAAAGGAAGTGGTTGCACCTAGCCATGCCCTTCCTAGAGATTTTATGGCAGATGGGAAAACTGTAATCTCTTATTTTCTACCCTTTGAAAATTATATACCAGATAGCAATATAGGGGGAAGAAAGAGTTCTAAAACATGGGCTGTTGCCTATGTGGAAACTAATACTCTTATAGCAAGTTTAAACTTCCATATAAAAAAGGAAATAGAAAAGCTAGGGTATAAGGCGGAGCTAATACCTATGGCTTTAAGCTTTACCCCAGAAAACTTAAAGAGTGATTGGTCCCAAAGACATGTGGCATATATTGCAGGATTAGGCAAGTTTGGGCTTAATAATATGCTTATAACGGAAAAAGGTTGTTGTGGAAGGGTAGGTACTATAATTACTGATCTGGAAATAGAACCTACTAAAAGAAACCAGGGGGAATATTGTCTCTATAAGGCGGGGAAAAATTGCACCAGATGTATAGAAAGCTGCATCAACGACGCTTTGACAGAAGAAAAATTTTATAGGGACAGATGTTATGAAATGTGTAGTGAGAATGGAGAAAGGTATAAGGATTTAGGCTCCTGTGAAGTATGTGGGAAATGCCTAGTAGGAGTTCCATGTTCTTTTGTAAATCCAATGAAAAATTAAAGGTTAGGCTCTAGAGCCTAACCTTTAATTTTAATCGTGCCATTTTGCAAATCTATTTTCGATTATTGCAATTCCTTTATACATAATAGCAGAAATTATACTCAGTATAAATACGCTCATCATTACTAGATCTAGCCTAAATACTTGACCACCGTAGACTATTAAATAACCGATTCCTGCCTTGGATACCAAAAACTCTCCTACGATGACTCCTACCCAAGATAAGCCAATGTTTACTTTTAGTGTGCTCATTAGAGCTGGGATTGAATAGGGTAATACGACCTTTCTAAGGACTTGGAACTTAGTAGCTCCAAAGGTTTCCAGAAGCCTAATTTTATCTTCATCTACAGATGTAAAGCTAATAAACATATTCATTATTGTAACCACTATTGAAACTGTAATGGCGGTAACGATAATTCCTGAATAACCTGCTCCTACCCATATTATTACAATTGGAGCTAAAGCTGTCTTAGGCAAGCTATTTAACACTACTAGATAGGGTGCTAATACTTTAGCCCAAAAATCAGACCACCAGAGACCTATGGCCACAAACACCCCTAACAAAGTCCCTGCTAAAAATCCAATGACGGTTTCAAATACTGAAATACCCACATGATAGAATAGGTCACCGTTTTTAGTATATTCTAGAAACAAATTCCATATTTGCGAAGGACTGCTAGTTAGGAAAGAGTCTATCCAATTAAAGCGTGCAGCTATTTCCCATAGGATTAAACCCAAGATGAGAATAGTAATTTGAGAAATTAAAATGGTGCGCTTTCTTTTCTGGTTTTGTTTCAAATACATACTATGTTCTTTAGATATATTTTTATTAGACATGGATATCAAGCTCCTTCCATATTTTATTGAAATAGTGTCTAAATTCTGGAGCTTCACGACATTTTATTGGACTCCATATTCCATTGGGACAGGTCAAATCAATTGTAATTATATCTTTAATAGTAGCTGGCCTATTGGTAAGGATTATAATTCTATCTGAAAGGGATATAGCTTCCGCAATATCGTGAGTCACTAGTAGGGCTGTTTTCTTCTCTTTTTTCAAAATTATGCCTACCTCATCAGATATAGCTAACCTTGTTTGATAATCAAGAGCAGAAAAAGGTTCGTCCAGTAGTAGTAGATTAGGCTCAACTATCAATGTTCTGATCAATGCAGCTCTTTGTCTCATACCTCCTGATAACTGTCTAGGATAATTATTTTTAAAATCTTTTAGACCATATGTTTCCAACAAATGCTCTGCTGTTTCTATAGATTTTTTATCTACTTTGCTATGAATTTCAAGGCCTAATATTACATTCTGTAATATGGTTCGCCATTCAAAAAGATGATCCCTTTGAAACATATAACCTATATCTTTAGAAGGTTTTTCCACCCTTTTTCCACTGACCAACACCTCGCCTTTAGTAGGAGAGATTAAACCTGCAATTATTGATAGTAGTGTAGACTTACCACAGCCGCTAGGACCTACTATTCCTACTATTTCGCCTTCATAAACATCAAGATTTATATCCTTGATAGCTTCCGTTTCTCCATTCAATGTATGGTAGGTCATACCTAAATTTCTTATTTCCACTATTGTTTTTTTATCCATAAGCAACTCTCCTTTAAGAGTATATATGATACTTTATAATATTCATTAGGAGTTTTTCTGTGAATTTATATTAAAGTTTTTAGTGCAGGGTATATAAATCGTGATATAATATTAAAAGTTAATCAATAAAGGGGGCGGTGAGTTTGCACCAGTATAAAGGAAAATTAATAGTACATACAGGCTCTATGTTTTCAGGGAAAACATCTAGCTTAGAAAAGGACGTTAAAAGATTTAATATAGCTGGATATAAGACCATAGCATTTAAACCAGCTATGGATAATAGATATAGAAGGGATGAAATCGTAACCCATGACAAGACTTCGATGGATTGTTATTTAATAAATGATATAGAGGAATTGATCCAATACTGTAATGAATTAAAGCCAGATGTTATAGCAATAGATGAGGTTCAATTTCTAGGAGGGGGAGCTAAGAAGATTGTTGCAGAAGTTAATAGCCTATTGGAAATGGATTTAACTGTAATAGTAGCTGGACTGGATATGGACTTTACAGGAACCCCTTTTGAAATAGTGAAGGAGTTGATGCCTATAGCTGATTATCTATATAAGCATCATGCAGTATGCGTAAAATGTGGTGTTGATGCATGGGTTAGCCATAGAAAATCTAGAGATCAGGAAAGGATAAAAATTGGAGCTTTTAAGGAGTACGAGCCCCTATGTAGAAAATGTTTTTTAGAAGAAAAAAAGGATGATGAAAAATGAATAAAGAGAGCAATATAAGGAATTATATACCTTTTGAACCGTCGGTAAAACCCTTATATAAAGAAAACGATAAGGATTATTGGTATTTGTTCAAGGATAACAAACTAATGATGCTTAAAGAAGAGGATAAGCTAATACTCCCAAGATGGAAAGATGTAAATGAGTTAAATGTAAGTCTGTACAATATTCAACATATGGGAGCTGATTGTGGATGTAATTGTCATTGTGGTGAAATTGAAGATGATGTTGAAGTCTATGGTATAGAATTTTTAGATTTAAAAGCCTTACCTGAAATTGTAGGAGAAAAAATATATAGTTTAGCTTCTAAAGCTAATCTATTACTTAATTGGTTAAAATTAAATCGATGCTGTGGTATATGTGGTTCAGCGACATACAAGAAGGATAGCTATACGGAAAGAGCTCTAGTGTGTTCCAATTGTGGAAACACAACATGGCCAAGAACATCTCCCGCCGTAATTGTAGCTATAACTAAAGGAGATAAACTATTGTTGGCCCGTAATAAACAATTTCCAAATAGGGTATATAGTTGTGTAGCTGGATTTGTAGAATATGGGGAAACTTTTGAAGAATGTGTTAAAAGAGAAGTATATGAAGAGGTAGGAATTAAGATAAAAAACATAAAATACTTTGGCTCTCAACCCTGGCCTTTTCCAAACTCTATGATGATAGGTTTTACAGCAGAGTATTTAGAAGGGGATATAAAAGTAGATGGGGAAGAAATAGTACATGCAGGTTGGTTTTCTAAGGATGAAGTGGAGAAAATGTACAGAGAATCCATAAGCATAAATTCAGAATTAATAGAATGGTTTTTAAAAAATCACTAAAAGCAAAGAAAGCAAAAGGGATATCCCTTTTGCTTTTAAGATCCTTCTCTTTGTTCAGGAAAATAAAACACATGCCGGTTTATATTCGTAGCTATTTGTTGCTTGGAATTTAAAAGTTAAGCCCTTCTCTATGAACACCAACGCTTAAAGCAATGCCTATACACATTAGATTGATCAGTTGAAAGGTTCCACCATAACTTAAAAAGGGTAGGGGTATACCTGTTATAGGCATAAGACCTATGGTCATCCCAATATTTTCCCATATGTGGATTAGAAACATAGCGGTAAATCCAGTTACCATGAGAGAGCCGAAGGTATCTTTACTGTCTCTTGCAATTTTTAAAAGTCTATATAGCAATATAAAATATAACAGTATAAGGATTAGTCCTCCAATCAAGCCCAATTCTTCTCCTATAACTGCAAATATAAAGTCAGTTTGTTTTTCTGGTATATAGTTATATTGGGTTTGGACTCCTTGAAACAATCCTCTACCAAAAACCTTTCCTGAGCCAATGGCAATCCTGGATTGTAATGCTTGATACCCTGTGCCAGAGGTGTCCCTTTCTGGATTTAAAAAGTCAAATATTCTATCACGTTGATAAGATTTTAAGGAGAACCATAATATAGGCAGACTAATTATACCTACTAAAGCTACATAACCAATATATTTCCAATCTATACCGGCTGCAAACAACATAATTACAGTAAAAAACACAAATACTATAGCTGTACCCAAGTCTGGTTGTTTAGCTATCAGGAGTATAGGTATTCCTGCAAGGGCTATTATTTTTAATAATGTAATTGGTTTGTTAATCTTGTCCTTATTATTATCAATGTATTTGGCTAAGAATATTATTATACCTACCTTTGCAATTTCAGCTGGTTGAAAAACAAAACTACCAATTTTTAGCCAGGAATCAGAACCCCATTGTTCTGCTCCAATTCCAAATAAAGCAACTGCAAGCAACATTAAAACGGAAACAACATAGATGGGAATATATAATTTACCTATAAATTGGTAATCAAGTAGGACTAAAAAAAATACAGCTATTATACCTAAAATTGTAGAAATAGCTTGTACCCTTACGGGACGAACAGCCCTAATATCCTCATAGCTTAATGTTGCAGACCTAATCATTATTATTCCATAGATGGACAATAATACAACCGTAATAAATAATATAAAATCAAACCTTTTAAAGGATTTCTTTTTTAAATTAAACATATCCTATGCTCCTTTATACAATGCTAAAACAAATTATATCATACTTTAAAACATATGGTATAGATAATTTTATTATAAATTGTGGTAATATATAAAATAGGAAAGGGTGATTAGATGTATATTGGTTGTCATTTAACTATTTCAAAAGGATATGAAGAGGCGGCTAAATTGGCTTTAAGTGTGGGAGCTAATGTTTTTCAATTCTTTAGTAGAAATCCTAGAGGGTATTCATCTAAGGATTTAGATATGGAAGACGTAGAAGATATGAATAGGATATTGAAGGAGAAGGACTTTGGGCCATTACTTGCTCATGCCCCCTATATTTTAAATTTTGCTTCCCATAAATCAAATATTTATGGAATGGCAAAGGGTATATTGGGAGAGGATTATCAGAGGTTAAACAGTATATCCATTCCTTACTTTACCTTTCATCCAGGCAATCATGTAGGCAAAGGCTCTGAATATGGCATTGAAAGGATAGGAGATGCTTTAAATGAAATAATAACTGGTAATGAGACTACCATGTTATTATTAGAGACTATGGCTGGTCAAGGAACAGAAGTAGGACATACCTTTGAGGAGTTGAGGGATATTATTGATAGGGTTAAATACAATGAGCTGGTAGGAGTATGTTTGGATACTTGTCATATATATTCAGCTGGATATGACATTGTAAATGATTTAGATGGGGTTTTAGATGAGTTTGATAGAATAATAGGTATAGACAAACTAAAGGCTATCCATTTAAACGATAGCAAGATGGAGTTCAATAGCAGGAAAGATAGGCATGCAAAGATAGGAGAAGGTACTATTGGATTGGAAGCCATTAAGAATATAATAAATCATCCAACTCTAAAGGAATTGCCCTTTTATTTGGAAACACCTAATGAATTGGATGGATATAAACAGGAGATAGAGTTGTTGAGAAATGCAACTAAGTGATGAATTGGGTTTAAAATAATGGAACTGTGGGGTATTATCCTACATCTATATAAGGTACATCATTTAGATGATATATGCATATTGAGGGGAAAAATGTGTTGTATTTCAGTGGTGCGTTCCGACACATTTTTCCATAAGTATGCTGCTAATACATTATAAAAATTGGGTGAACTAATAATGGATTTAAAACAATATATAATTGATAAATCAAAGGAATTGAATATAGATATAATAGGTTTTACAGATTGCGAGCCTCTATTCCATTTGAAAGAATATCTTGTCATGAGACAAAAAGAAAACAAGGAAACGGAATTTGAAGAAAAAGATATAGAAAAAAGAATTGACCCTAAAGCCACCTTTCCAGATTGCAAAACCATTATAGTAATTGGATTATCCTATAACAATGATTTCAATCAAGAACCTAAAGAAGGTCTAACAGGAAAATTATCTAAATCCTCTTGGGGATTAGATTATCATATGGTTTTAGAAAAAAGAATGGAGAATCTTATAAAAGAGATTGAAAAGATAAAAGAGTTTAGATTTAAAAGTTTTGTAGATACAGGTCCTTTAATAGATAGAGAGTTGGCAAGAAAAGCCGGTATAGGATATTATGGCAAAAATTGCTCTATTATAAATTATGAATATGGTTCTTTTATATTTATAGGATATATTCTAACGGATCTAGATATAAATATTGATCCTATTTTATTAGAAGAAGAATGTAGAGAGTGCAATCTATGCCTAAAATCTTGTCCTACCAGTGCCTTAGAGTCTCCCTATATATTCAACCCTAAAATATGTATATCCTATCTTACTCAAACCAAGGAAAGAATTCCCTATGAATTAAGGAGTAAAATGGGTAATAATATATATGGATGTGATGTTTGTCAAAAATCTTGTCCCAAAAATAAAAATATAAATAGAGTAAATCATGAGGATTTCATACCAAAAGATAGAAAAGGATATATAAATATAGAAGAGATATTGTCTATATCCAATAAACAATTTAAAGAAAAGTATGGCTCTATGGCTGGAAGTTGGAGAGGCAGAAATATCTGGAGGAGAAATGGAATAATTGCTTTAGGAAATACGAAGGATAGGGAAAATCTGCAAATATTAAAGTCGCTTTTAAAGGACCCTAATCCTATGATTAGAGAGTATACAGCATGGGCTATATTAAATATAGATTATAGGTATGGAATAGAAGTAATAGGGGATATACTAGAATATGAGCAGAATAAAGTTGTTAAACAAGAAATAAAGAGACTTATCAATTATTTTGCTACCAAAAATATCCAAGTATAATTAAATTTATGCTATACTATTATCAGGGATAAGTTTTCAAATTAACTAAATAGGGAGGATTATAATGGGAAATGTTCATGAATTAAACTATTTAAAGGAGAAAATTGAAGACCTTAAAAAAGAGGGAATATATAGAAGATTACCAGTTCTAGAAGGAGCAAATCAAGCTGAAATTATTTTAAATGGAAATAAGGTAATCAATCTATCATCCAATAATTATCTTGGTTTTGCCAATCATCCAAGACTTAAAAAGGCTGCAATAGAGGCAATTGAAAAATATGGAGCAGGTGCAGGCGCAGTAAGAACCATAGTTGGTAATATGTCCATTCATGAAGAATTAGAAGAAGTATTATCAAAATTTAAAAGGGAAGAAGCAGCATTTGTCTATCAATCAGGATTTAATTGCAATGCAGGAACCATTCAAGCTATAACGGAAGCAGGGGATTTGATTATATCCGATGAATTAAACCATGCATCCATAATAGATGGTGTAAGACTGAGCAAAGCAGATAAAAAGATATTTAAACACTCGGACATAGATCAATTAGAACAAATCTTAAAGGAGAATAGGGATAAATATAGAAATGTACTCATAATTACCGATGGAGTATTTAGTATGGATGGAGATATAGCTAAATTACCTGAGATCGTTGAGTTAGCCGAAAAATATGATGCTATGACCTATGTAGATGATGCCCATGGTTCAGGGGTTTTGGGTGAGAATGGCAGAGGAACCGTAGACCATTTTGGATTACATGGTAGAGTAGATTTTACCATAGGCACCCTTTCAAAGGCAATAGGGGTAGTAGGTGGCTATGTAGCCGGTTCCAAGACCATGTATGAATGGTTGAATCATAGAGCTAGACCAGTACTATTTAGTACCTCACTACCACCTGCAGCAGTTGGAGCTATTATAGAAGCTATTAAAATGTTAACGGAGTCATCAGAATATACGGATAAACTATGGGATAATGCCAAGTACTTTAAAGAAAGGCTTGGTAAATTAGGATTTAACACAGGTCATAGCGAGACTCCAATTACACCGGTTATAATTGGCGATGAGGCAGAATCTATGGAATTTAGTAAAAACCTATTGGATAAAGGGGTATTTGTATCTGCTATCGTATTTCCAACTGTACCAAAGGGCACAGGTAGGGTAAGATGCATGATAACCGCTGACCATACTAAGGAGCAATTGGATAGGGCAGTAGATATATTCCAACAGGTTGGAAAGGAAATGAATATCTTAGAATAATAGAAGGGGATTATAATCCCCTTCTTTATTAATAAAAATTTTAGAAATTAAGGATTAATATAAAATTGGGGTGGTATACATGATAGTAGGTGCCTGTACTTTAAAGCTAATAATATATGAATCAAATTCTCTGAAGGATAAAAGGCATATAGTAAGAAGTATAATTGGTAGAGTTGGATCAAGGTTCAACGTATCCATAGCGGAGATAGGATTAAACGATACCTGGCAGACCTCTATCATAGGATTTGCTTGTGTAACCAATGGCACTGATCATGCTAACCAGATATTATCAAAGGTCATAAATTTTATAGATGGGGATAGTAGAGTAGAAATAATAGATTATAATATAGAAATAATGTAGGTGATTAGATGAAGAAGATGCTGACTAAGGAAGAGATAAAAGAAGTTATAGATATTTTATTGGAATTATACCCAGATGCTAAAGCTGAACTAAACTTTACCAGTGATTTTGAATTGTTAATAGCTACCATTTTATCGGCTCAATGCACTGATGTGCAAGTAAACAAGACAACGGAAAAACTTTTTAAGGATTATAATAGACCAGAAGACTACTTACAGTTGACAGAAGAAGAACTAGGGCAGAAAATTAGAAGTTGTGGATTTTATAAGACCAAAAGTAGAAATATCCTAGCTACTTGCAATTTATTGATTGAAAAATTTGACGGTCAGGTTCCTGACACTTTGGAAGAGTTAACCACCTTGCCAGGTGTTGGAAGGAAGACGGCTAATGTAGTTTTGAGTAATGCTTTTTCAAAACCAGCTATAGCTGTGGATACCCATGTGTTTAGGGTATCTAATAGAATAGGACTAGCAGATAGCAAAAATGTTTTGGATACGGAAAAGGATTTGATGAAAAACATAGATAAAGAAATGTGGTCTAAGGCTCACCACTTGATAATATTCCATGGACGTAGAATTTGTAAGGCTAGACGACCTCTATGTGAAAAATGCCCATTAACAGATTATTGTTTTTATTTTAAGGGAAGGATCAATAATAGAAAAAACCTTAAAGATTAGAAAATATTATTGTATTCTAATGAGTAAAATGATATGTTTAATAAAGTTAAATTAAGTAACATTTTTTCAAAAAGAAGTACATATGTATTAAACATATTATTTAAAATCATTGTGGAGGTATGATATGGAACGGACTGATAAAAATAAAAAGATATTATTATTTTCAACAATTGCTTTCCTTATTATTGTTTTAGGACTAGGGACCTATGGTTACTTCAAAGTACTGAGAACAGATCTTTTTTATGAAGGAATAACTATTGAAGATTATGATATTTCTTTTATGACTAAAGAAGAAGCTTTAAAATTCATTAAAAACAAAAAAGAGCCAGAAATAGAAAAGGGTAGTATGAAGCTAACTTATGAGGATAAGGAGTATAATATCGGTTTAAAGGAATTGGGGTTTTTTTATGATTATGAAGATGCTATCGATAAGCTTTATTCTATAGGTAGAGAAGGAAATGTATTTAAAAGGGTCAAGGATATATTAAACGCTAGAAAAAAGGGAGTAGGTATAGCCTTAAATTCAAGCTATGATGAAAAGGCTATGAAAGAAATTATAGATAATATTGCCGAGGAAATCGATAGGGAACCAAAGGATGCAGAGTTTAAACTAA
>JAAYRD010000049.1 GCA_012518955.1 Tissierellia bacterium
AAAAAAAAGCGAAGGGCCTATTGACCCTTGCTTGAAAAGACCCCTTCCCAATCTTTTAAGAACCTTTCAATCCCAGAATCCGTTAAAGGATGAGCCAGCATCTGCGCAAATACCTTGTAGGGTATAGTTGCTATATGAGCCCCTGCCTTAGCCGATTGAATTACATGAATAGGATGTCTTATACTTGCTGCGATTATCTCCGATTCTATTCCATGTATATCAAATATTTGAGCTATATCCTCTATTATGTACATACCTTCACTACTTATATCATCCAATCTTCCCACGAAGGGGCTTACATAGGTTGCTCCTGCTCTAGCCGCTAACAATGCTTGACTAGGTGTAAATATCAAAGTTACATTTGTCTTTATCCCTTCATCAGAAAGTATTTTTACGGCCTTTAATCCTTCTTTTGTCATAGGCACTTTAATTACCATATTAAAACTCAACTTGGCTAGTTTCCTAGCTTCTTCTATCATCCCCTCTGCCTCTAAGGATATAACCTCTGCACTTATAGGCCCATCTACTATACTATTTATCTCCTTTATTACCTGTTGAAAGTCCCTGCCTTCCTTAGCTATAAGAGATGGATTGGTAGTTACTCCGGACAACACACCCCATTGACTCACTTCTTTTATCTCGTCTATATTGGCAGTGTCTATAAATAGTTTCATCATATCTACCCCTTTCCGAATAATACCTATGCTCTACCAGCCGATCCAAATAATTTCATCTTATCTTTTATTACTTCTTTCATAGCCGCCTTAGCTGGCCCTAATATCTTCCTTGGATCTATATTATCCGGATCCTCTTTTAAAAACTTCTTGATAGCGTTAGCAAAAGCCATTCTTAAATCCGTATCTATATTTATCTTGTTAATTCCCAATGATACTGCTTTTTCTATAGATTCATCTGGTACTCCACTGGAACCATGTAGAACTAGGGGAATATTTAAAATTTCCTTAATGGTCTTAATTCTATCAAAGTCCAATTCTGGTGCTCCCTTATATACTCCATGAGCTGTTCCTACGGCTATAGCAAGGGAGTCTACATTGGTTTCATCTACAAATATTTTAGCTTCTTTAGGATCTGTAAAAGTTGCATCCTTTTCATCTACGGTTATATGATCTTCCGTTCCACCAATCTTACCTAGTTCTGCCTCAACAGAAACTCCTACTGCATGAGCAACTTCAACTACCTTCTTGGTAATACCAATATTTTCTTCCAACTCAAACCTAGAACCATCTATCATTACAGAAGAAAAACCATGTCTTATACATAGCATTACCTGATCGAAGTCCGTACCATGATCTAAATGAACCGCTACTGGAACCTTGGCATTTCTGGCCGCCAATTTTCCTAGTTCAGCCACATATTCAATGCCTGCATATTTTAATCCACCTTGACTAGCTTGGAGTATGACAGGGGAGTTGGTCTCCTCTGCTGCTTCTATTATTGCCTGAACAATCTCCATATTGTTCACATTAAATGCCCCTACACCATATCCCTTTTTATGAGCATCTTGTAAAATCTCATTACCAGTAACTAACATTAATTGAATCCTCCTTTTTAATAATTCCCAACCCATTATTATATGGCCAATGGAATTCATGGGAGAAATATTATCTTTCTACATACTATATTATATCTTTTAAAGAAAACTCTCAAGTCCAAGTTTTATCTGGGTGAAATCCTTCACTACGTTTAGGATAACGTAGCCGGACAAGTTAACCGTCCCCTTGTCCGAGTCTCTTTATATCCCCTTATATTTCTTTGCTGCTTTGATAAAATCTTTAAATAATGGATGGGCTTTAGTTGGCCTAGATTTAAATTCTGGATGAAATTGACATCCTACAAACCATGGATGATCCTCTAGCTCAATTATTTCTACCAATCTCTCATCAGGAGATACCCCACTTATTATCAATCCTTTATCTACTAGTTTTCTCTTGAATTCGTTATTAAATTCATATCTATGTCTGTGTCTTTCGTATATTATCTCCTTATTATATATACCTGCCGCCTTAGTTCCCTTGTTAAGCTTGCATGGATATAATCCTAGTCTCATAGTTCCACCTAGTTTATCTATATCCCTTTGATCTGGCATCAAATCTATTACTGGGAAAGGTGTATCTGGATCTATTTCAGAACTATTTGCACCCTTCAACCCTACCACATTTCTAGCAAATTCTACTACGGCTAATTGCATACCAAAGCATATTCCAAAATAGGGGATTTTGTTTTCCCTAGCATATTGAGCTGCAAATATTTTTCCATGAATTCCTCTATCTCCAAAGCCTCCAGGTACCAAGATACCATCTACACCTTTGAAAATTTCTTCCCCATTGTCCCCATTAGTTTCCTCTGCATGAATCCATTTTATCTCCACATCCACATCGTTAAATATGCCTCCATGATTCAAGGACTCTACCACAGACAAATAGGCGTCCTTTAACTCTATATACTTCCCTACAAGAGCTATGGTCACCTTCTCCTTTGGCGCCTTAACCTTTTCCACTATATTATTCCACTCACTTAAATCCAATTCACCACACTTTAGATGGAGATGTTCTATTACCAACTGAGCTAATCCTTCCCTTTCCAACATTGGAGGGATCTCATATATGGTTTCTGCATCCGTGTTCTCTATTACTTCCGATGGATCTAGGTCACAAAACAAAGCTATCTTATCCTTCATCTCCTTGGATAAAGGTAGTTCCGTTCTACATATAAGTACATCTGGCTGTATACCTATGCTTCTCAATTCCTTTACACTATGCTGAGTAGGTTTGGTCTTAAGTTCTCCTGCCTTGGATAGATATGGAACCAATGTCACATGGATATACATTACATTTTCTTTGCCTACATCATTTTTAATCTGCCTAATAGCTTCTAAAAATGGTAGAGACTCAATATCTCCAACAGTTCCTCCTATCTCTGTTATTACTACATCTACATCCGTATCCTTGGAAACTCTTTTTATCCTCTCCTTTATCTCATTGGTAATATGGGGGATAACTTGAACCGTTCTACCGTCGTATTCTCCCTTTCTCTCCTTATTCAATACAGACCAATAGATCTTTCCTGTAGTTACATTGCTGTTCTTATTTAAGTTAATATCTATGAACCTTTCATAGTGGCCCAAATCTAAATCCGTCTCTGCTCCATCATCGGTTACGAACACTTCCCCATGCTGATAAGGGCTCATGGTACCTGGATCTACATTGATATATGGATCAAATTTCTGAATGGTTACATTTAGACCTCTACTCTTCAACAATTGTCCTAAACTAGCAGCTGTAATTCCCTTTCCTAAAGATGAAACAACCCCTCCTGTAACAAATATATACTTAGTTGGCATTTTCTCCGAATCCTCCTTATAAACTACATTATAACTATAATATTTTATCTTATTCTTAAAATTATGTCAATCTACAGCAATTTTAAACTCTGATATAAAAAATATCCTTAGGTTTCCTCTAAAACGACTAGTTGTCGTAGAGGAAACCTAAGGTTTCTCTTTCTAAAGTTCAGAGTGTTTCTCCACAATATACGGTTGAACTACAATGCTTAAAACAATGATATTAATTTATTCTTGTGGTTTCTGCAGTCATAGCTGTTTCTGATAAATTACTTATCTCCACTACCGTATTATCTTTAATCTTCCCCCCTCCATTATAGGGTTTATAAGTTGGGACTATTTCTGCTAATACTTCCTTTATCATATGTTCATCAGCATAATCTATAGTTTCTTTTAATCTACATAAATTATGCTTCATCTTTCTATAATCATAGAATAGAGGTTTCTCTATATATATTTTTTGATGATCTGTAGTAACCGACTCCTCCTTATTTAATAAAAGCTCTTCATATAGCTTTTCTCCAGGTCTAAGTCCAGTAATTTCTATGGCGATATCCTTTCCTGGTTCAAAACCTGAAAGTCTAATTAAATCCTTGGCTAAATCTATTATCTTCACCGGTTCTCCCATATCCAATATAAATATTTCTCCACCTTTAGCCATACCCCCAGCTTGTAATACTAGCTGGCAAGCTTCTGGTATGGTCATAAAGTATCTAATTACTTCTGGATGAGTAACCGTTACTGGACCTCCAGCCTTAATCTGATGCTTGAACAATGGTATTACACTACCATTGCTCCCAAGGACATTTCCAAACCTCACAGCCACATATTCTGTATTGCTATTTCTATTGGCAGTCTGAATTATCATCTCTGCTACTCGCTTTGTAGCACCCATAACATTGGTCGGATTAACTGCCTTATCTGTAGAAATCAATACGAATTTATCTACCTGGTATTGATCTACCACTTTAACTAGGTTCCATGTTCCAAATACGTTGTTTTTAATGGCTTCCTTAGGATTCTCTTCCATCAAAGGTACATGCTTATGAGCTGCAGCATGGAATACCACATCAATATCTTCCTTGCTAAAAATTTCTTCCAGCCTCTGCCTGTCCCTAACAGATGCTATAATTACTTTCAAGTTTAGATTCCTATATTCTCTTAATAGTTCATTTTGTATATCATAGGCATTGTTCTCATATATATCTAATATAATCAATTCTTTTGGATTAAACCTAACAACCTGTCTACATAATTCTGAGCCAATAGAACCGCCACCACCAGTTATTAGAACTTTTTTTCCCTCTATGTAATGGCATATCTTTTCCATATTCAGTTTTACTTCTTCTCTACCTAAAAGGTCTTCAATCTCTACATCCCTTATTTTAGTCACATTAACTTTTCCATCTATTAGCTCATAGTAACCTGGAACAATCTTAGTCTTACATTTGGTCTTCTTGCACTGATTTACTATATCCTTTAAATCCTTTCTATTAGCAGATGGGATAGATATTATTATTTCATCTATATTTTTTTTCTCACATATCTTTTTAATATCTTTCCTATTTCCTAATACAGGCACCCCATTTATATGCTGTCTCTTTTTTGATGGATTATCATCAACTATTGCCACTGGCCTACTATTTAAAGTCTTGTGGTTCCTAAGTTCTTTTATGACCATGGCACCAGCTTCGCCTGCTCCTACTATCAATACCCTCTTTTCATCACTTTCCCCATTTAAAGCTCCAAACCCAACCCTTTTAAATATTCTATAGGTAAATCTACTTCCACCTATAAGAGCCATATCTATGAGTGGAACCATAACGTATATACTCCTTGGTAAATCTGCTTTGGAATAACTCATGTAGATCATAACCAATAGGTTGGCAATAACAGATGCTCCTACCACTTCTATCATTTCATCTACACTTGCATACTTCCACAAGCTTCTATATAGATTGAAAGCATAGAAGATTAGGAGTTTAATAACGATAATTACCGCTATATTGTCCACTAAGGTATATAAATATCTACTTTCTATCTTTCCATCAAATCTTAGATAAAGAGCCAATGCATATGCCATAACAATGCACATGACGTCTAATATCATCAAAAAAGAGACTCTTTTCTTTTTCATTGGTACACCTCCCGATGTTACTGTTCATCCATGTACTATTATAACAGACAAATTTCCAATTCTCAATAAATTAAAAGGAGCTTTGGTTCTCTTTATACATTCTTCACCATTTCTTAACAATTAAACATCTCTATTGTGATATAATATTTAATGTAGATTTACATATCTATGATAATTGATTAAGGAGGAATATAATGGCAGGTAATAGAAAAAATAAAAAAAGAAGACGATTTAGAAGGGTATTTTTTATATCTTTAATAATATTTGCTGCTATTTTTGTCTATGGATATAATATACTCAATAAAATGGATAGTGCCGATATATCTAAAGATGATACAGAATTAGGGATAACAGATGAAAGTGCTGACAGCAAAGATGTTGTCAATATTGCTCTTTTCGGTCTAGATCGTAGGGATACATCTGGTGGTGGAAGGTCCGATAGCGTTATGATTGCAAGCCTAGATAAAAAGCATAAAAAAATAAAACTAACATCTCTTATGAGGGATACATATATAGATATTCCTGGTAGGGGGATGGACAAGCTGAACCATGCATACTCTTTTGGTGGCCCCGAATTAGCCATTAGGACCATAAATCAAAACTTCAATATGAATATCCGAGAATTTGCAACTGTAGATTTCTTTGGCCTTGAAAAGATAATCGATGTTATGGGTGGAGTAGAGATTGATGTAAAATCCAATGAAGTGAAATATATAAACACTGGCGTGAAAGAGATGGATAGATTGGATAATTCCAGCTCCCCACTTGTTCAACAAGAGGGTACTCAGTTGTTAACTGGTAGACAGGCTGTATCCTATTCGAGAATAAGAAAAACTGGCAATGGAGATTATGAAAGAACGGAGAGACAAAGGGTGGTTTTAGAACAGGTTCTTAAAAGAGGAATGAATGCAGGGATTACTAAGTATCCTGCACTATTAAATGCCATGCTTCCATATGTAGAAACCAGCCTTTCTAAACCTGAAATATTATCCCTGGGCACATCTGTTCTTACCTCTGGAATTAGAGATATAGATCAATATCGTATTCCTGCAGATGGATATGTAAAGAATCAAACAATCAATGGAGTATCCTATGTAGTGCCTCAATCCCTGGAAGATAATGTTATGCTTTTAAATAAATTTATATATGAAGATGAAAAAAACTAGGAGTATTTACTCTCCTAGTTTTTTATTATGCCTGATTTAATAAAGCTCCTACAATATTTGCTCCTACCTTCTCCAATGCTTTCTTTGCAACCTCTACATCCTTTTCCCTTGTTACTCCAGAGCTTAATACTAATATAACTCCATCTGCTAATGCGGATAAAGCTATAGAGTCCGTTATTTCACCTATGGGATGGGAGTTTAATATTATATAATCATACTTATCCTTAACAATAGATAGAAAGCCTTTCATCTCATCTCCAGATAATAGCTCTGCCGGTTTTTCTTGAGCAGGGCCAGATGTAAGAATATGAAGATTCTTATTCTCTTGGAAAGCATTTAAAGATTCTTCTAAGTCAGCATTTCCCAATAATACATTTGAAAGCCCTTTGTCATTGGATATTTTAAGCTTTTCGTGTAAGCTAGGGTTCCTCAAATCAGAATCTATGAGAAGAACCTTTTTATTCCCTTCTGCTATTATATTGGATAAATCGGAACTAAGCTTTGTATTATCATTGTCTAGTACAGGTGATGTAATTACCAATGTCTTCTTATCCTTAAACTTACTAGAAAATTGTATATTGGTTCGTATGGTTCTGAGAGCCTCTGAAGCATGAGGAGCATTTGGTACTTCTCCTATAACCTCTAATTTTAGCCTTTCTTCTACATTATCTATTGTCCTAATTCTATCGTCTAAATATTCCATTATAAATGCTAAGAAAATACCTATCATAATCCCTAAAACCGCAGATATAGCAATGTTTAACTTGATATTCTGAGTATTTGAAACTATAGGCCTATTAGCAGTATTCATAACCCTTATGTTTTCTACTTCTGTAATTTCAAACACCAATTCCATAAAACCCTTGGCAATTTCATTAACTATTTCATCTGCGTTGGACATTGTAATTCCCGTAACTGTAATCTCAATTATCCCTGAATCTGGAGGTATCTCCATGGTTATACTGTTTTTTAATTGACCTACCGATATATTTAAATTTAAACTATTGATTACATCTTCCAATAAATCTCTACGTGCTATTATTTCATTATATAGGCTTGATGCTTGTTTCGATATGATAGTATCTCCATATACTATTGTAGTTTCATATACAGGTTCTGAATCCTCTTCTTCAGGATCTTTTGGTTCTACTATTACTTCCTTTTCCTCACCTACTAATAGGGAAGTTGTTGACGAATATTCCTGTTTATTTAATAGGAAACTGAAAGCCCCACCCAAAATTGTAATCAATAAGAATGTAGCTAATATTATAGTAAATCTTCTTTTCAATATTTGAAACATATCTTTCAAACTTATTTCTTCTTCCATTGTACCCACCCCTAATCCTATCATTATATTTACCTGTATAATATTATCATATTATATATGGTTCTTCAATATATTTGGACATGAATAGAAATTAAAAGGCATTAGACCTGGTCTCTAAAATTTCTCATTATCCTTACCACTTTTTCCTTTAGGAAGGCAAAAGAATTCTTTTCTCCTTCATATTTCTTAGGACCTTCTACCATAATTTCTTCATTGTTTATTATCTTTAATCCATTTAAATAGGTGATATTCTTATAGGTTTTCTGATCTACTATACCGTTTAATATATCAAGACTTTTTTCCACATTGGGAGCCCTTTTGTTTTGAGAATGGGCATCTGTTCCTACAAAATGAATCATATTATGTTTCAAAAGTATTTCCCCTGTATCCTTTACTCTACTTCCATAACTGCCCTCTATGCTAGGTAGGTTTAGCTGGGCCAATGCTCCTTGTATTATAAGTTCATATAATATATTAGGATTCTCCATTATCTTTAAATTTCTTTCGGGATGAGCAATTATTGGAATATATCCATTTAACAATAGTTCATATATTAAATCTTCCGTATATAAAGGCATATCATACATAGGTAATTCCAAAAGTATATATCTAGAATCGTTTAGGGTGGATACCTTCCCCTCTTTTAAGT
Organism: Tissierellia bacterium; assembly: GCA_012518955.1. Lineage (GTDB taxonomy): Bacteria > Bacillota > Clostridia > Tissierellales > Tepidimicrobiaceae > DUNJ01. The sequence continues at coordinate 8,641 of JAAYRD010000049.1, forward strand.
AGTTGATTATCTCCATGGTAAAATAGACTTCGTTTCCCAGGTATACTTTTAAATCCAATCCATTATTAGATAGGGTTTCCCTAAGTTTTTCCAAAGCTCTTAAATTCTCATCCTTAGTACTATTCTCCGCTCCTTCGATATAATGAGGTGTGGCTATTACCTTGTCTACTCCATTATCTAGATAGATTCGAGCCATTTCAATGGATTCTTCCATATCCCTTGATCCATCATCTACGTTAGGCAAAATATGGCTATGTATATCAAGCATGGACTTTCCTCTTCCTTTTACTCCTTTTACCAGATCTTGTACTAGTATCATCGTAAGAATAATCATAGTATTCACTGTAATGATATTTATAATATCCACCATCATCTATTGGCACTTTATTCAACACCACTCCTAATATATTAGCATTAACCTTATCAAGTAAGTCTTTTGCTCTTTTAGCAGCATTTATATCTGATTCTCCAACAGAGCATACTAAAATGGTTCCATCTACAATAGTAGATAAAATAGCACCATCCGTTACTGCCCCTATTGGAGGCGTGTCCAATATTATCATATCATATTCTTCATGCATCTCTTCTATAAAGTTTTTCATCTTGTATGACCCTAAAAGTTCTGCAGGATTAGGTGGAATAGGCCCTGAACCTATTACGTCCAATCCTTCAACCCCTTTAGCCTTATATACAATATCTTTATAATCCTCATTCCCCACTAGAATATTTGTTAAACCTTTTGAATTACTCATAATAAAAGCCCTATGTAAACTAGGTTTTCTCAAGTCACAACCTACTAAAAGAACCTTCTTACCCGACTGAGCCATGGTTACCGCAATGTTTATAGATGTGGTGCTCTTTCCTTCTCCTAGAATTGAAGATGTAATTACAATGCTTTTAATAGGCTTGTCTATACTTGAAAATTGAATGTTTGTTCTTAAAGTTCTATAGGCTTCCGATACAACCGACTTTGGATTTCTTAATGTAAACACCTTGGGTCTTCTCATCTTTTCACCTCAAATCATATCTTTTATTCATCAATCATTGGTATAGTACCAATTACATTTAATTCCAAATGCCTTTCCACATCATCAGGAGTCTTTATTGTATTATCCAAATACTCTAATAAAAGAACTATAAATATCCCTATCATAAGTCCTAGTACCCCTGCAATGGCTATGTTGATTGTTGTTCTTGGCTTTGTTGGATTTTCTGGCACCTGGGCCTCATCGATTACCTGAATGTTTTCTACCATCATAATATTCCTTACATGTTTCATAAAGACTTTGGCAGTTTCATTGGCTATTTCTGCAGCTAAATTGGGATTACTATCTTTCACTTCCAATTTTATAATTTCCGTATCCATTACTAAGTTTACATTTACCTTATTAGCAAAGTTTTGATGAGATATATCTAGCCCTAAGTTTTCAATCACCTCATCTGTAACTACTCTCATCTTTACTAATTCTCTATAGGTAGGTGCTAACTTTTGATTGAGCAATAAATCATTATAGTTTAAGTCATTATTGATACTTTGATAAGCCTTAGGCTTTCCTACCATCAAAGTTGTAAAGGTCTCATATTCTGGCTTTAAAATAAAAAGACTAATAATTCCAGTTATAACTATACAAAATAGTGTAATTCCTGCTATCAACTTCATTCTTTTTCTAAGGATAAAAAAAATTTCCTGTAAGCTAATCTCTTCCAATATATCTCTCCTTCCTTTAATTCATCCTATCATTTAAATATTAAGTCCATTCCATAGAATATATCCATGAAAAAATAGCTTTTTGCCATATCTTTCTACATATTTTATTATAACAATTAAACCTATCTCCTTCAACTGATTAAATATGATAGTATTCGACAATGTCTTATGCGTGGTATCCAGATATCTACCGTTTATATTAATTACAAAATAAAGGGTTGTTAGGAAACTTTATCGTAATTTTACATTGCGTTCGGTTCTATATCCCCTCCCTTCTATGATATAATTAATAATAGAACTAAAAAAGGGTGATTTTATGTATGGAAAGCGTAGGAACCGAGGTAGGTATATACCCCTATTCATCTTAGTAATTCTTGCTCTTGTAGTAGCTTTAAATTTTGGCAAAATCAAGTTTATGTTCAATATGATAAAAAGCTACATGAATATAGGGCAAGAGGATTTCATTGATGAAAATGGTAGTTTAAAGGTTGGAGAAAATCCCTTATTGAGTATCATAGAAAAAGGTGGGGAGGAAGCTAAAATAGCAGCAAAATTTAATGATAATTTTGAATTAATGAAAAGTGACTATGAAGCCAAATTAGATAGTTTGATTAGGGTAGGATATGAGGAGTATAAATCTGGGGAAGTGTCCACCCCTAAACTAGCAAATAAGCTACTCAAAGAGGGGAGTAGACTAGAAAAAGAATGTGATAATGATTTTAATGCCATGATAAAAGAAATGGAAAAAGAATTAAAAGCTAATAACCATGATACTGAAGTCATAAAAGATTTAAACGAATACTATGACTCGTATAAAAAAGCTGAAAAAAACCAATTGATGCGAAAGGCTAAAGAACATATGGATTAAAAATAGCTACTGTTGCAGTAGCTATTTTATATTCCAAAGCTTTGAAATCCCTTTCCTTTCACCTCTACCACTTCGTTTATGGTGAGAAAAGCATTAGGGTCTATTTCATCTACTATATCTTTCAGTTTAGCAGTTTGTCTAGACATGACTATACAGTATATAACTTTTTTGTCTTCTTTAGTATATCCCCCTATTCCTTCTAGAAAAGTAACTCCTCTGTTCAATTCCTTAATTATTGCATTAGCCAATTCTTCAGGTTTATCAGAAACTATAACCACATTTTTCTTTACATTAAATCCAGTCTGTACCTTATCCAATATTCTATATCCTATATACATGGCTATTAATGTATACATTGCAGATTTGTATCCAAATAATAGAGATGAAATAGAGATGATTATGGTGTTGACAGTCATTAAAGCCGTTCCAATATTTACATCGTACTTTCTCCTCATAATCGCTGCTACTATATCAAAACCTCCTTGAGACACCCTATTTCTAAACATTAGTCCCATTCCAACCCCATTAAATACCCCACCAAAAATTGAAGCCAACAGTATATCATCTATTATGAAATATCTGCCTAGTCCATGGGTTATGGTTAACAATGAAGAAAAAGCCAACATCGATATAAATCCAAATATAGCAAATTCCCTATCAACCAATTTGGAACCTATTATAAATATTGGAATATTCAATATGAACACGGATATACCTGCAGGAATATCTGTTAAGTATTGTATTAATATTCCTAATCCTCCTACCCCGCCACTTAATAATTTATTCGGTATAAAAAATATATTAAATGCTATAGAACATAATAAATTCCCCAAAACTATAAAAAATAGTTTTCTAAATACAACCTCAACCTTTTTTGATTTTATTCTCTGTATAAACTTGCCAGACATTATCAGTCTCCTTATTATAATTATTAGTTAACTCCATTATATAGTAAAAGGGCAAATATTGTTATAGATCTAGCTTTTTTTACTCTAAATATTTTCAATATAGATAAAGCAACAGGTACTTGAATTATAAAAAATAAAAGTTATGTATCAAGCATTGGTAGACATGCATTTTCCCAATAGAAAGTCAGGGATTCCTTTCCCTGACTTTCTATTTCTTTGCTTATACTTGACTATAAACAATCTCTCCATCTATTATAGTTGCATAGGTTTTACAATCTATGTCCTTAATTGGATTGCCATCGAATATTACTATATCCGCATCCTTCCCTGGCTCAATACTTCCTACTCTATCGTCAATCCCTGTGATTTCCGCTGCATTTATTGTTATAGCCTTTAATGCTTCTATTTCTTCTAGCCCAGATTTATGAGCTAAACCTGCGCATACTGGAAGATATTGCAATGGTATTACTGGAGAGTCGGTGGTTATGGCTATTTTAACTCCAGCTTCGTGAAGTATTCTTGGCGTATCAAAGGTTAGGTTTCTTAGTTCAATTTTAGACCTATTGGATAGGGTTGGTCCTACTATAGCAGCTTTGCCTTCTTCAGCTAGATAGTCCGCTATTAAATGCCCTTCTGTACAGTGATCCAAGGTAATATCTACATCGAACTCCTTAGCAATACGAATTGCCGTGAATATATCGTCAGCCCTATGAGCATGAGCTTTTAATGGAATCTCTTTGTTTAAAACCAAGGATAAAGATTCCATTTTCATATCGTATTCAGGCATTTTAGTAGGATCTTCTTTTCCTTCTTCCTTCTTTTTCATATATGCCTTTGCCTTAAACAAGGCTTCCCTTAATATGGCTGCCGTTGCCATCCTAGTAATAGGAGATTTTTTCTGAGCTTCATATACCCTTTTTGGGTTTTCTCCAAAGGCTATCTTCATAGCAATAGGCTCTTTTATTATCATATCATCTACTCTTTTACCATAGGTTTTCAAAGCTGCAAACATTCCACCTATAACATTAGCAGACCCTGGACCAGTTACAGCTGTAGTTACTCCTCCTATGTAGGCTTCTTCAAAGGCTTCATCCATAGGATTAATGGCATCGATAGCCCTTAATTGTGGTGTTACTGGGTCCATCATCTCATTTCCATCACTGCCTTCAAATCCCATTCCCTCTTCCCACATGCCTATATGACAATGGGCATCTATAAATCCAGGTAAGACCATTTTTCCTTCTGCATCTATAGTTTTAGCATCCAGTGGAGCTACCAAATCTTCTCCTACCTCTAGTATTTTTCCATCTTTTATAAGAATAGAACCCTTTTCAATAATTTCTCCCGCCATAGTAAATATATGGCCATTTTTAATGAATATCATCTATTTTCCCCCTCATCTCCCGGACAAGGGGACGGTTCTCTTGTCCAGAAGAACTGTCCCCTTGCCTGGTTTCTTCTATTTTTTTCTATAATCGTAATTCCAATCGCTTTTTTCCAATTCATTAACCAGCTCTACTATATAAAAGGATATTATGGTTTAAAGACTGTACCCCTTTCTTCCCCATTGGCCAGTTTTTCAATGATATTTTCTTTTTTACCGTTGGCTACCATCATTTTTATTCCATATTTAGTTACCAGCTTAGCAGCTTCAAGCTTGGTATGAATCCCCCCTGTTCCGAAAGAGCTAGATTTGCCTATTGAGATCTTGTTTTCTAGCTCATGTACATCTTCTACCAATTCAATCAATTTTGCATCTTTATGTTCTACTGGACTTTTATCGTATATACCATCTATATCGCTAAGTATTAAAAGTAGATCTGCATTCCATAATACTGTTGTTTGAGCTGCCAACATATCATTATCCCCTATCTTTATTTCCTCAACGCAGACTGTATCATTTTCATTTACTATAGGTATAACTTTTTCATCTAGTAATGTAAATAAGGTATTTCTTATATTCAACGTCCTATTATCGCTATTAAAATCCTCTCTAGTCAATAGTATCTGAGCTACATGGGTTCCATATTTGCCAAATATAATTCTATAGGAATCCATAAGCTCTACTTGACCAATGGCACATAGGGCTTGTTTGTAGTTTACATCTTCCTTCCTAGACCATCTTCCCAAAGTAGATACTCCGGCGATCCTAGCTCCTGAGGATACAATGACTACTTGTTTTCCCTGATCTATTAATTCCTTTACCTGAATAGCCAGATTATCTATGAACTCTTTATTTACAACTCCATCCTCACTGGTTATGGTGCTACTTCCAATTTTTATTACTATTTTATTACTATCCTTTATCACATTCTCTTCCATTTCTGCCCCCTAATTTCTTATTTGTCCTTCTCCCAATATTAAGTATTTATGTGTTACTAATTGATCCAATCCAACTGGACCTCTAGCATGCATCTTTTGAGTACTGATTCCCATTTCTGCCCCAAATCCAAATACCCCTCCGTCGGTAAATCGGGTAGATGCATTTAAATATACAGTAGCTGAATCTACTTTTCTCAAGAAAATCCTAGAGTTAGCTAAGTTTTCTGTTACTATTGCTTCTGAATGCTTGGTACTATAAGTTTGAATATGTTCTATGGCATCTTCTACATCTCTAACTACTCTTATTGCTAATGTATAATCTAAAAACTCTTCTTTCCAATCAGATTCTGTTGCATCTCTAACTTCTATTATCTCTTTAGTCTTAACACATCCTCTTAGTTCTACTATATCCTTCAATTCTTCATAAACCATAGGCAAAAATTTACCTGCAATTTTTTCATGAACTAGTAAGGTTTCACAAGCATTGCACACCCCTACCCGTTGAGTTTTGGCATTCTTAACTATGTTCAGCCCTTTATCTAAATCTGCAGTATCATCTACAAATATATGACAGTTACCAGAGCCTGTTTGTAAGGTTGGCACAGATGCATTCTCCACCACAAAGTCTATTAGCTGTTGCCCACCCCTTGGTATTATAAGATCAATATATTTATCAGCTCTAAGCATTTCTAGTACATATTCTCTATCGGTTTCCTCTATGAACTGGATTATATCTTCAGAAATAGGACTTTCCTTCAATCCTTCCTTTATAGCCTTTACCAAAGCTATATTGGAGTTAATAGCACTAGAACTTCCCCTTAACATTATACAGTTACCACTTTTTAGTGCTAAGCCAAAAGCATCCACTGTTACATTGGGCCTCGATTCATATATTATGCCTATTACCCCTAAAGGCACCGTCATCTTAGATATGGTCAATCCGTTTTCTAAAGTCCAAACCTGATCACTTTTCCATATAGGGTCCTGTAATTCAATTATTTGATGAAGTGCTCCTATAATATCATCCAATCTTTCATCATCTAATTTCAACCTATCTATTAGACCAATAGCCATCTTATTCTTTTCAGCATCTTCTATATCCAATAAATTGGCTTCAAGGATGCTTTTTCTATGTTTCTCTAAACTTTCACATACCTTTTCAATGGCTAAGTTTTTATCCTTTGTAGGGGCAGTAGAAAGTTCTGATTCTGCCTTTCTCAATAGTATTCCTTTATCCGTAATATAAGACACCCATAACCCCTCCTCATATATATTATTTCTATTATTATACCAAAGGTAGCTTTAATATCAATAAAATTTTAAGACAGAGGGTTTGCGTCTCTCCTCTGTCTTATAGCTTTCCGGATTTATAACCACATCCTATATGTCGTTTACAACTGTCACATATAGCCTCACACTCTGTTAGGGAATCCTCCTGTCCTGATACACTGTGCTCAGTAGCCTTTATATTCCTTATAATCTCTATGATCTTTTCCAATTCCACTTCTTCTCCCATAATATCTAAGGTAATACTTCCCTGAGCTTCTCCCAGGCCTCCTGCTCCTATAGCATAAGCTTCCACATTGGCTAAGCTTTTTATAGCATCTATTTCGGTAAAAATCTCTCCCTTCAAAGGCATTAAACCTACTGCCATTCCCCAAGATAACTTCTTTCCCCTTCTACCGGTCTTAGAAATAATATTATCTAAATTCCCCGGTATCATCTTTTCAATTCCTACAGGTATGAGAACTGAGGCTCCTTCCGTATACCAAGAAGATAGGGATAGCCCAATATTTCCCCCACCAGGACTTCCTGCCATTATGGCTGCTCTACCTTCCGAATCGAAGGCATTGGCTCCACATATTATAACATCCTCCCTACCAAATCTCTGCACTTGGCTAGCTATTGTCTCATCTATATCATACCATTTACCTTTTTCTATAATGATAGAATGAGGTCCATCAACATCTTTTAAACTAGCCACAGTTCCTCTATTGGTAATTCTTCCACTAATTCTAAGTGGAAATCCCAATAATTTTTCAGATATCTTGGATACGGTGGTTCCACCTTTCAATAGTACCTTTCCTTTTTTCAAAACTTCCTGTACTAAAGGGTTTTCAACAACTCCCATAGCTATAAGTTCCTTGCCTTCTTCTACAGTAAGGGTTGCCTGTATCCTATCCATAAAATCACATCCTATCCATAAACCCGGACAAAGGGACGGTTAACTTGTCCGGTTAGATTTTTAATTCTCCTTCTTCTATAACCAATATGTCATCTAAATATAGGGTAGGTTTTAATATAACTCCATCTATATGGCAGTCTGCTTTTATTGTTCCACCAAAGGATGTATTAGTACCAAAGGCTATGTGGACTGTGCCGTAGATTTTCTCATCCTCTAGGATGACCCCTGTAAGTCTTGCCGCTGGATTTGTTCCTATTCCTAGCTCTCCTAGGCTAGAGTTGTTATCATTCTCCAGTAGTATATTGACTTTCTCGGTGTTTTTACCTTTTAGTTCTATTATCTTTCCATCCTTCACTTTAACATAAACAGGTTCTTCTAGTATTCCCATACCTACCATGCTTCCATCTATTATGATCTCTCCCTCACTAGTCCCTTCCACTGGTGCAATATAAGCTTCTCCAGAAGGAAGGTTTCCTGCTTCTCCTGGATTTTTATATATTCCTGTACTAGGAATTCCCTTTCTGCCTTCCAAATTCATAGTTAAACTATATCCATCCTTGATAATCTTGGCTTCCTTAGCATTGCTTAACAACTCCGTAAACTCTAAGGTCAACCTTTCCACTTCATTATAATCTGCCGTTATAGCTCCCTCCATGAACATTTCCTCTGTTATACCAGGCATGCTAGCAAATCGAGCTCCCGCCTTGACTGCATTGATCTTAGCATTGGTGTGGGTTAAGGAAGAAGTAGTAGGACATATAATTACATCCGCTGCTTTCATAGCTTCAGCTATAGCTAGAGGTGGTTCTTCTCCACTAACCTTTCTAGGTTTCATAACCATTAGCATAGCTTCTGCTTTCATAGCTTTTGCCTCGTCATAGAGGGATTCTCCAATGGCTAATTTATTATCATCTGTTACTATTAAGACAGTTTCTTTTTCTTTTACATCCAAACAATCTTCTAATACTATTCTATATCCTGTTTTTTTATTCACTTTCTCACCTCTTATACTTCTAGTATTTCACCAACAACCCTAGCCACAATTGTCCTAGCCAAAACAACAGGCTTTGTGGTAATTTCAACCACCTTTTTCTTCATAGCCATATCGTATCCTATACAATCCATCACTATGAGGTCTACATCCATTTCTTTTAAGGCCATTGCTGCATCTATTAATTCCTCTTCATTGCCATAGGGAGAACCAGCTACTACCTCTACCTTGATCCCCGTTTCAGCCCATTTAGATTTGCTTTGCCCAATCTGGTCTCTATCCGGTGTTATTATTCCTAGCTTTCCCTTGCCAACTAATTCTGGAACCAATCCATGAAATATTTGTTGAGGATAGACGATCAACTTATTAGATTTAAATATATCTGGAAAAGCTCCTGTACAGATAAATAGTATTAGTTCTGCCCCTTCTTCTTCTAACTTTTCTATACAATTTTGAAGTCTGGGTAATATATGCTTTTCAGCAAATTTTACACTGGTTCCATCATTTAATTTAGAAACTAAAATATAATCATCTTCATCTGGAGCAAATCTTGATATTTCTTCCTTTGTTAGACCATCCAATGCCCCTGCCTCTATAATTTCTATATCTTCACCCAATATTTGACTCATCTCTGGAATTACATCATCCCTTGGAGATTGCCCTATGGTAATAGCTCCTAATTTCCTCTTCATATTAATTAACCTCCCTATTTTCCAAGAGTTTGTATATGATGCATATGTCCATATTTCTCCACTATCTTTTGGAACTCAGATTCATCATAGAATTTACACTTTCCATTTCCGTAGGCTTTTGCCACCTCTAAGGAAAATCTTGCTGCTTCCTCTAAAACATATGGACTACTCGCCCCTGTGGCACATCCTGGCACTGCAACCTCAGTAGTTATTGCTACTCCTACTACTGGAACATTTGTTGCAGTAGAGGGTTGTAATATACTATTAAGATGATATATGTCGTTACCATAAGGGGTTATATCCTGAGTTGTTATTGGAAATACATAGGGTAGCTTTCCTGTAGTAATTTGCATAATATCTAGCAAATCTTCACTAGTCCTTAAAATATATCCTTCTTTTACCGTTGGAGATATGGCAAATCCTTTTGTGTTAATTACTCTATTGCCCTTTGTAGTATCTATAGATAAAATTGCATCTAATTCCACATCCACTTCTTCCTTATTTACAGTAGCCATATCTACTGGCGATCCCATAAAAGGTACTGGGTCATGGGGTTGTGTTGGTGCATCTGGACATATATGAGTAGAGATGACCACATCTCCAGGAAGATAGTCTCCTTTTCTTTGCATATCCAAAATCTTAGCAGCCACCGCTAATGCTACAACTGCTCCATCTGCATCGGATACCATTCCTATTATCTCTGGTCTTGCTCCTATTCCTCCAAGTCTACCTAGTATACCTATTGTCGGCGCATCCATCCCTTTGGATTTTCCTCTAGTCCCAGGTATTCTTATTCTAATAAAGTCGGTACTTCCCTTTTCTCCCTCTATGGTCTTTACTTCTATATCTTCACCACCATAGGACTCCATATATTTTTTGATTTCATTTCCATTGGCATCGGCCTTGTCTATATATTCATATACTTCCAGTATTTGTTTTAGTAACATGATATCAGCCTCCTCTATAGTACGTATTTTAATATTTCCCTACTCACCACTGGTTCAATCTCCTTTAGCAATTCCTCATCATACATGGCACTTCCTAATTTGATATTTTCTTTATTAGTTGCTATTACAACTACATTTTGTCCTTTTTTAATCTCTGCTGTAGTCAAAGGTAACCCAGTGTCTTTATCAAAAGTCATTATCAAATCTGGAAATGTTCCTATTCTATCTTTACCTTTTTCAAG
>JAAYRD010000050.1 GCA_012518955.1 Tissierellia bacterium
AACTTTATTCTTGGGAAGTTAGCATAAAATCTATTGTCCTCTTAACTAAATCTGCCTTAGTTACCCTGATTTTTACAATATCTCCTAATCTATATATTTTTCTAGTATGGACCCCTATGACGTAATAATTTTTCTCATCAAATTCATAGTAGTCATCCACCATATCACTGTAGCGAATCAATCCTTCTACCGTATTATCTAATTGGACAAACATTCCAAAATTAGTAAGAGAGGATACCATGCCTTTATATTCATTTCCAATCCTTGTGGACATGTACTCAGCTACCTTTAAATCCTCTACTTCCCTTTCTGCCTCTTCAGCTGTTCTCTCCGTCATGGAAGTATGATCTGCTACTTTAGGTAATATTCTATCAAGTCTATCTTGTTCATTAAGATTCAATTTACCATTCACATAGGATTTAATAATTCTATGAATTTGCAAGTCCGGATATCTCCTAATAGGTGCTGTAAAATGAGTATAATATTTGGCTGCTAATCCAAAGTGTATATCCTCTTCACTACTATATCTGGCTTTTTTAAGGGATCGTAGAAGCAATGTATTTATCAATGTTTCTTCTTTCTTTCCCTTTACCTCTTTAGTCAATCGCTGCAATTCTTTTGGGTGGATTTCCTGAGTTCCTTTAATCAAATATCCGAAATTATGAATAAACTTATTGAATTCATTTATCCTTTCCATCTCTGGTTCTTCATGTATTCTATATAGGAAAGGCATCTCAGCCCAATACATATGTTCTGCAATGGTTTCATTACATGCTAGCATAAACTCCTCTATCATTCTATTGGCAATTCTTCTATCTTCTTTTACGATATCTATAGGAATACCATCTTCATCCAATATTATCCTGGCCTCTGGAAAATCGAAGTCTATACTGCCTCTTCTCTCTCTTTTATTATATAATATATGACAAAGTTCTTCCATCAGCTTTAATTCTTCTGAAACATTTACTAGCTTTTTTGCTGCCTCTTGATCATCATTTTCTAAGAAGTTGGAAACATCGTCATATACCAGTCTTTGCTGACTCCTTATAACCCCTTCTACTATTTCATGGTCCTTCACATTGCCGTCTTTATCTATTTCCATAAATACGGATAAAGTCAATCGATCCTTATCTGGATACAAACTACATATGCCATTGGATATTTCCTTAGGCAGCATAGGGATTACCCTATCTAGCAAATACACACTATTGCCCCTTTTATAGGCTTCCTTATCCAAGACGGATCTTTCCCCTACATAATGGGAAACATCTGCTATGTGAACACCTAGCATATAGTTACCATTGTCCAGGATTTCTATAGAGACTGCGTCGTCTAAGTCCTTTGCATCTGCTCCATCGATGGTGAAGGTTTTTAAATTCCTTAAATCCACCCTTTTTTCAATTGCCTCTTTGCTTACTTCTTGTTCAATCATACTTGCTTGTTCTTGAACCTTTTGTGGAAACTCTTCTGAAAGTTTAAACTGCTTTATTATGGAGAGAATATCAGTGCCTTTTTCTCCTACAAACCCTAAAATCTCAACAATTTTTCCTTCAGGATTTCTTCTTTGTTCTGGCCATCTAGTTATTTCTACCACTACTTTTTGATTGGTCTTAGCAGAGTTTGTATAAGCCTTTGGAATGAATACATCATAGGCTATTCTTGAATTATCAGGTATTACAAATCCAAAGTTCTTGCTACTCTCATAGGTTCCAACAATGGTTTGATTTGCCCTTTCAAGTATTTTAAGAACTTCTCCTTCTTCTTTTCTGCCTACTTCTCCTTTACTTGTTATCCTAACAACTACCCTATCCCCATGAAGACCACCATTCATTCCTTCTGCTGGAATAAATATATCCTCCTTTGTTTTGTCATCGGCAATTAAAAATCCAAATCCTTTTTCATTACCTTCTAGCTTTCCTACCGCTAAATTCATCTTATCTATGAGGCCATAGCGTTCATTTCTATTCCTTATTATGACTCCTTCTTTTTCCATATCATCCAATGCATTATATAAAGCGTTTAATTCTTTTCCTTCTAAACCAAACCTTACTCCTATCTCTTCTTTTAACATAGGTTTATATGATTTTTCTTCCATAAACTTTATTATATTTCTTCTTATCCCCATGTTTATCCTCCAATCTTTAGTACCCTATTATTCCCTTTTTCCCATATCATTATGCTAAATTGTTCTATATTTTGCTAGTTTTACTGCCGCCTAAATGAACCTTATTAAAAAGGTCTGCCTCATAGAAATACATATTCTCATTCCTATCCCTATGAACTTCTATGGCGATATTTATCATCTCGTCTATTAAACCTTTAAAGGAGTAATCCTTGTCTTCCCAAAGATAGAAAGCTATGGAACCTGGTAGGGTGTTGATCTCATTTATAAACACATTATTTTCTTCATCCAATAGAAAATCTACTCTAGAATTTCCACTACCATCAATGGATATAAAGGATTTTTTAGCTATGTTCTCTATTTTAACCCTAATATCATCTTCTATATCCGCAGGGATAATCCTTCTACTACTTTCCTTTCCAGCTCCTTTAATATTGCTTTTTACATACTTATCTTCAAAAGTCAATATTTCTTCCCAGCCTATAGGTTCTTCGCATACAGAGGCTATCACATTTTGGCCATAACCCATTACCGCACAGTTAATTTCTCGTGGATTTTCTACAGCTTTTTCTACTATTATCTTTCTATCATATCTTATAGATATTTCAATAGCATCTATTAGACTTTCCCTATCCTTAGCCTTTGAAATTCCTATACTAGAACCTAAATTTGCAGGTTTTACAAATATGGAATATCCTAAATTCTTTTCTATATCATCAACAATCTCATCTTGGTTTTCAAGCCAATTGCTTCTATAAAACCAGATATGTTCTACTATGGGTAAACCATTGGCTTTAAATACATCTTTCATGAGTATCTTATCCATACCTACACTGGAAGCCAATACACCAGCACCTACATAGGGTATGTTAATCAATTCAAACAATCCTTGAATGGTTCCATCTTCCCCGTTGGTTCCATGAATTGTAGGAAAAACAATATCTATCTTGTCTATTACTTTTTTTCTAAAGAGCCCTATGCTCTCTGGATGTAGGTATAGATTATGATCATTGGCATTGGTTGAGAACATTACCTCCTGCAAATCATTTAAATTATTGTCCTTAAAGTTTTCAAACTTCTTTAAACTTTCACCTGTAAACCATTTTCCATTTTTATCTATATAGATAGGTATTGGTTCATATTTATCCTTGTCTATATTCTCTATTATCTGAATCCCCGTAATTACCGAAACCTCATGTTCTACACTACGTCCACCAAATACAATAGCTACCTTCTTTTTCATTAAACCCCTCCCTGTTTATTCATCATAATTATCAGGTAAATCATTTTCAAATAATATTATATCCTTTGGTCTTGCAATCTTTTGAATCTGTAATGTGGCCTGGTCTAGATTGTTTACAATGAATATATTGTTCTCATTATATCCTGATTCTAACAATCCTTCATAAATAGGAACCGTTCTTTTCTCCCCTATTAAAATAACATAATCGCATACCTTCCCTATATTAACTCCAAACTCCCTATTGGCCTTCTCTTCCATTGCACCTAATTCCACCATCCCTGGAGTTACTATTATCTTTTTACCCCCTTTGAATTGGGATAAAACGTCTAGGGCTGCTTTTGTACCTATAGGATTAGAGTTAAATGCATCATCAATTATAATAATTCCCGTTCCTGGATCTATTATATTCAATCTATGGGGTATTGGTTCTATTTTTTCAATTCCCTTCTTTATCTCTTCCAGATCCATTCCCATTGCTATAGCCACACATACTCCTGCTAATATATTATATATATTATGCTTGCCTAACAATCTAGTGGTGCACCTTATGGTTTTCCCACTTTGATCTTCAATGGTAAAAGTAGAACCTCTTTCAGATACCTCAATATCCTTAGCATATATATCTAACCCCTCATTCCTGTCTATTCCATATAATATTTTTTCTTTAAAGGTTTTGTCCGCTAACTTTTTAAGATGTTCGTCATCATAATTGAATATGGCTATCCCATCTGCAGGTAATTCCTCTATTAGTTCATATTTTGCCTTAGTTATATTATCCAGATTTTTAAAGGTTTCTAAATGGGCAGGTCCTATGGATGTAATGATTCCGATTCTAGGTTTAGTCAACTGAGACAGTTCCTTAATATCTCCAATATTTCTAGCCCCCATCTCCGCTATGAATATCTCATGTTCTTCAGTTAAACTATCATTTATAACCATGCTCAATCCCATAGGCGTATTGTAACTTTCTGGTGTATTCAATACTCTATACTTTTCTCCTAATATGGTCCCTGTTATGAACTTGGTACTAGTCTTTCCAAAGCTTCCTGTAATACCAACTACATTTAAATCCTTCATAGTATTTATTTTTTCCTTTGCATTTTCAAAGAATCGCATATTTATATTATTCTCAACGGGCTTTATTATTAAATTTGATAAGTACATGGTTTCAGATTGAAAATAATATAAAATAGTGCCTATGAATAAAATTATAGGAAAGTAAAATAATTTATCACCTATTAATTTTAAATATACTGTAATCACTATAAACATAATAAATATATTCAATAGTATATTTGTGGCGTAAAGTCTTTTAGCCCTATTGGTAAAAACTAAGGGTTTTTTTGCTTCCTCACCTTTAGGGTTTAAGGTTAACACCATATATAATACCCATATCATAATATAAAGGTACCATATATATATCTTTATCCAATCCCCTTTATTGGTTATGATAAAACCAATTATATATACTACATTCATTATAAAAGTAGCTATTAAAACTTTATTTAATATACGAGTATATGCCTGATTAGTTTTTCTCAACCATCTTCTATATTGTTCTCCTTTATATCCTTCTAATTGCATCATATGTAAAAAGAATTTTGCTCTGCCTAATATAAGGTATAGCCAGAACAATGATAATAATAAAATTACTCCCTTATACAATCTATTCCCCCCTAAATCCTATATAATTCTATTAATTGTCTAGTCCTTAGGCAATAAAAATGCTTTAAGTATTGTGGCAAATCTATTAAAATCATCTAAGTATGAATAATGACCTGTACCTTTGAGTATAACCAAACCGCTATCTGGTATTTCCTGTTCCATTATTTTTCCCATATATAATGGTGTTGCAGTGTCCTCATCTCCCCATATTAATAAAGTAGGGGACTTAACATCTTTCAGTATTGGATAAAGATCTTCATTTACTACTTTTACTAATATCTTTCTCATTATTCCGTCTGCATCCTGATAGTCCTGAGAGCCAAATTTCTTATAAAACCCATCCATTTTTTCCTTGTTATTCATCCAGAAGAAGATAGTCCGATATAAAAACTTTAAAGTTTTAAAACTATAAACCTTAAGATAATAATTTAAACTCCTCTTTGGAATTAAGCCAGCACTATCAATAAGGACTATCTTATCTACCATTTCAGGATAAGAAGATCCCAATAATATGGATATTTTCCCACCAAAGGAATGGCCTATTAATATAACTTTTTTAACTTTCATAGCGTCTAAAAAGCCTTTTACTACTCTGGCATAATCCTTTGAATTAAATACCTCTTTCGGTTCTTCGCTTTCTCCGAAACCTGGTAGATCCAAAGCATATACTTTAAAATAGGGTTTTAAAAAGTTTACTATGGGAATGACAGTGTTTATATTAGCACCCCAACCATGCAGGATTAATACTGCTTCTCCTTTGCCCTCTTCTATATAATTTATTTCAATATCCTCAATAAATATTCTCATATATACCATCCTTTTAAATAAAATTGGTAATATAATTATATAGTAAATATTATTAACTATACCTATGGGAATATAACAAATATATGACTAGTATGAATTTATCCTATTATGAGATTATACCATATAAAGGTCTTCTTTGATATACAAGAAAGATTCTTCAATACTCCTCGGAATGATACAAATAAAAAAACCCTCTTTATCCAGAGGGTTTTTTATCTATTTAAACATATTGAATAACATTCCACCATAATTTAAAAATAGTTGAGCAAATATTAAGGATACTATTGTCATCAATTTTATTAATATATTTAGTGAAGGTCCTGAAGTATCTTTGAATGGGTCTCCTACTGTGTCCCCAACTACTCCTGCATGATGTGCTTCACTACCCTTACCACCGTGATTACCATCTTCTATATATTTCTTAGCATTGTCCCATGCTCCACCTGCATTGGCCATGAATATAGCCATTAGTACTCCAGTAACTAATGCTCCAGCTAATAATCCACCTAGAGCTTCTGGTCCTAATAATAGGCCTATGGCTACAGGGACTACTACTGCCATGATTCCTGGAACTACCATTTCTCTTAAAGCTGCCTTTGTACTTATATCAACGCATGTACTGTATTCAGGGGTTGCTTTACCTTCCATTATGCCTGGTATTTCCTTAAACTGTCTTCTTACCTCTTCTATCATGCTAAACGCTGCTTTCCCAACTGCATCCATTGTCATAGCTGAGAATAAGAATGGCAACATTCCACCTATGAACATTCCCGCAATTACCGATGGTTCAGTTAAATCTATTCCACTTAGTTGTACTGCTTGTGTATAGGATGCAAATAAAGCTAATGCAGTCAATGCTGCTGAGCCTATGGCAAATCCTTTACCAACTGCAGCTGTAGTATTGCCAACTGCATCTAATGTATCTGTAATTTCTCTTACTCCCTCTGGCAGTTCACACATCTCAGCAATTCCACCAGCATTGTCTGCTATTGGCCCATAAGCATCTACTGCTATGGTCATTCCTGCCGTTGAAAGCATTCCTACTGCTGCTAATGCTATACCATAAAGGCCTGTAGCTGCATCATTTAATCCACCAGATACATAGAAAGCAACTAAAATACCTATAGCTATTACTATAATAGGTCCACCAGTTGACATCATTCCTACGGATAGTCCACCTATAATGTTAGTAGATGGTCCTGTTTCTGATTCTCTTGCTATTCTTTTTACTGGTTCATAATCTGCTGAAGTATAATGTTCTGTTATTCTTGCAATTATCAATCCTACTGCTAAACCAGCTAAAATTGCTATAAAAGGTTGATATCCACCTAATATTCTTTTACTCAAAATAAAAGCAACAACTAAAGTTATAGCTGAGCTTGCTAATGTACCGCTATTTAATGCTTTTTGTGGGTCTTTATCTCCTCTTACAAAATAAACCCCTATTATAGAAGCTACTATTCCTACTGCTGATAATGCTAATGCAAATTCAGCTCCACCATTAGGATAAGCCACCAGTCCCAATGTAATTGCAGATATTATAGCACCTACATAGGATTCAAATAAATCTGCTCCCATACCTGCTACGTCTCCTACATTATCTCCTACATTATCCGCTATTACTGCAGGGTTTCTTGGGTCGTCCTCTGGTATACCTGCTTCTACTTTACCTACCAAATCTGCACCTACGTCAGCAGCCTTAGTATATATTCCTCCACCAACACGAGCAAATAAAGCTATTGATGAAGCTCCTAATCCAAATCCTGTTACAATTGATGGATCATCAAATAGTATGTATAGTATTCCTACACCTATAATACCTAATCCAACAACGCTCATACCCATTACTGATCCACCAGAAAAAGCAACATTTAATGCTTTGTTCATTCCTTCTTCCATAGCAGCGTTGGCAGTTCTAACATTCGCCTTAGTAGCTACCTTCATTCCAAAATATCCTGCAAGAGCTGAAAAAACTGCTCCCAATAAAAAGGATACCGCTGTTTGCCAATTTATACCTACTGCTAGTACAACAAATAAGACTACTACAAATATTGATAATGCTTTATATTCCCTCTTTAAAAATGCCATAGCACCTTCTTCTATGAAAGATGCTATTTCTTTCATCCTGTCATTACCAGGACTTGTTTTTTCAATAGAATTTGCTTTATAAAGAGCAAACAATAAAGCCAGCACACCAACTACCGGTGCTGCCATTAATGCAAAACCCATTTTTACATACCTCCTAATTTTTTATTGAATAGCTGCAATTACAAGTGCAGATATCATGAATACTATTGCTGAAATTGTGGTTATTTTAGCAAGCATAGCCTCCAAAGTTCTAACTCTCGACATTCCAAAACGGCCCTCTGTTCCTCCGCTTATGGCTCCCAATCCTTCTGATTTGCTCTCTTGAAACAATACGGATACAATTAACGTAATCCCCGATATAAGAATCAATGCTGAGAAGATCTTCACCATATTGACACCCCCCACGCTTAAATAAAAAGAAATTTACTATACCTATAAACATGAATATTTTAACACAGTGACCGCATAAAATCAATAGGATTAATTATTAGCTCAGGAATAAAGAAATAGTAAGGCTAGCCTTACTATTTCTTTATATTATAAAATGCTTTTTTACCTTTGTATTCACTAGTTGCTCCAAGATAATCTTCGATTCTTAATAGTTGATTGTATTTAGCTACTCTATCCGTTCTAGAAGGCGCGCCGGTTTTTATCTGACCTGCATTGGTTGCTACTACTAAATCTGCTATAGTTGTATCTTCTGTCTCTCCAGATCTATGGGATACTACTGCAGTATAACCATTGATCTTTGCCATCTCTATTGTATTCAATGTCTCAGTCAAGGTTCCTATTTGATTTAGTTTAACCAATACTGAATTAGATACTCCCATTTCTATTCCTTTTTCTAAGCGTCTAGTATTGGTTACAAATAAATCATCCCCAACTATTTGAATTTTACTTCCTAATCTATCTGTAAGCTTCTTCCACCCTTCCCAATCGTCTTCTGCTAATCCATCTTCTATAGAGATTATTGGATACTTCTCTACTAACTCTTCATAATAGTCTATCATTTCATCTACATTCAACTCTCTACCTTCCCCAGCTAAATTGTAGATTTTTCTCTCTTCATCATATATTTCTGTAGCTGCTACGTCCAGAGCTAATAATACATCTTCTCCAGGTTTATATCCTGCTTTTTCAATTGCCTCAACTATAGTTTTTAACGCTTCCTCATTGCTGGATAAATCTGGTGCAAATCCACCCTCATCACCAACAGCTGTATTTAAGCCTTTAGCCTGTAGTACAGTTCTTAGATTATGGAATATCTCTGCACCCATTCTATAAGCTTCTCTAAAGTTTGGTGCTCCAACTGGCATAACCATGAATTCTTGAATATCCACATTGTTATCTGCATGATCTCCACCGTTTAAGATATTCATCATAGGTACTGGTAATAGCTTTGCGTTTACTCCACCAATATATTGATAAAGTGGCATTCCAAGTTCGTTAGCTGCCGCTCTTGCAACAGCCAAGGAAACCCCTAGTATAGCATTGGCTCCTAGTTTTCCTTTATTATCTGTATCATCTAATTCTATCAATAGGTTGTCTATTTCCAATTGATCATATACGTCCATTCCAATAACTTCGTCTGCAATTATATTGTTGACATTATCTACTGCTTTCATAACACCTTTACCTAAATATCTATCCTTGTCTCCATCCCTTAGTTCTACTGCCTCAAAGGCTCCTGTACTTGCTCCCGATGGCACCAAAGCTCTTCCAAAGCCGTCAAGCTCTGTCCATACTTCAACTTCTACTGTTGGATTTCCTCTGGAATCCAATACTTCTCTTGCATATATATCGGTAATTATACTCATGTTTTATTTCCTCCTATTCAATTTATATCTACTTGGCTCTCTTCTTACCTAACTATAAGTGATTGACCTGTCATTTCCATGGGTTTATCTAGATCCATCATATCCAATAAGGTTGGTGCTAAATCTGCAAGGATTCCTTCCCTTAACCCGATATTACCCTCACCAATTAAAATCAAAGGTACATTATTAGTCGTATGGGCTGTAATAGGACTATTATCCTTTTCATCTATTAACATCTCGGCATTACCATGATCTGCTGTAATAATAGCCTTTCCACCCTTTTTAATCAATAGATCTACTATCTCACCTACACATCTATCCACTGTTTCCACTGCCTTTATTGCTGCATCTACAACCCCTGTATGCCCTACCATATCAAGATTTGCAAAGTTTAAAATTACCAAATCATATTTATCCATATTTAATCTATTTAATACCTCATCTTTTACTTCTATAGCACTCATTTCTGGTTTTAAATCATAAGTAGCTACCTTTGGAGACGGTATTAAGGCTCTATCTTCATTTTTATACGATTCTTCCCTACCTCCATTGAAGAAAAATGTTACATGGGCATATTTTTCAGTTTCGGCTATTCTCAATTGGCTAAGACCTAAATCACTAATATATTCGCCTAGGGTATTGTCTCGCTTTTCTACTTTGAAGGCGATATAAACATTTTCTATGGTTCTATCGTATTCCGTCATAGTTACATAGAAAGTATCTACCTGTTTTTCTCTTTCAAATCCATCAAAATCCTTATCTACAATTGCCCTAGTAATTTGTCTTGCCCTATCTGGTCTAAAATTAAAAAATATTATGGAATCTCCGCTATCAATGGTAGCTATAGGCTTATCATCTTCAGTTATTACCGTAGGAATTATGAACTCATCGTTTATGCCTTCCTTATAGGATCTTTTTATTGCATCTATGGGTGATGTATTTTTCTTACCTATTCCTAAAACCATGGAATCATAGGCTAATTTGGTTCTTTCCCATCTTCCATCTCTGTCCATAGCATAGTATCTTCCAGATACAGTAGCAATGCGTCCTACACCAATTTCCTTAATTTTTTCCTCTAGTTCTGTAATATGTTTTTGACCAATAGTAGGAGGTACATCCCTTCCATCTAAAAAACAATGGATATAGACATTCTGGAAATTCTTTACCTTGCATAATTCCAATAATGCATATAGATGAGTATTATGACTATGAACTCCTCCATCTGAGACTAAGCCCATTATATGAAGCTTTGTTCCCCTGTTCTTGGCATTATCTATGGCTTCTATAAATTCCTTTTTATTGAAGAAGTCTCCCTCTTTTATGGATTTAGTTATCTTAGTCAACTCTTGGTATATTATCCTTCCTGATCCTATGTTTAGATGTCCAACTTCTGAATTTCCCATCTGACCTTCAGGAAGTCCTACGGCCAATCCACTAGCCTCCAATGTTGTGCTAGGATATTCCTTAAATAATCTATCTAAATTGGGAGTATTGGCTAGGTGAACAGCATTTCCCTCGTATTCTTTTCCTATTCCCCAGCCATCTAATATCATTAACATTATAGGTTTAGTCATATCTTTATCTCCAATCTAATAATTTACTAGACTGACAAAGTCCCTTGCAACTAAACTGGCGCCACCTACTAAGGCTCCATCTACATCTTTCTTTGCCATTAAATCTTTTATAGTATCTGGTTTAACGCTTCCACCATATTGGATTCTTATATCTTCCTTAGCTTCTACATCATATTTATCCCCAATAGTCTTCCTGATAAATTCACACATCTTATTGGCATCATCACTAGAGGCTGTTTTCCCCGTCCCTATAGCCCAGATTGGTTCATAAGCTATGACGATGTTTTTAATATCTTCTTTCTCTATATTCTCCAGTGCTTTTAATACTTGTTCTTTAACCACTTCTTCTTCCTTAGAAGCTTCTCTTTCCTCTAGCGTTTCTCCTACACATACTATAGGTTTTATATCATATTTTAAGGCTGCTTTAATCTTTTTATTTACCCTATCGTCTAACTCATTAAAATATTGTCTTCTCTCTGAATGTCCGATTATACAGTAATCTACTCCTATTTCTTTCAACATCACTGGGGATATTTCTCCAGTATAGGCTCCATTATCCTCCCAATGCATGTTTTGTGCTCCAAGCTTTATATCCGTTCCTTCTAAAGCTTTTTTTACTTTACTAAGGCTAATATAAGGCACACACACTACTGCTTCTACTTCTTTGTTTAAATCATATTTTTTAATATCCTCTATTAATGCAAGGGATTCTGAGATGGTGTTATTCATCTTCCAATTCCCTGCAATTATTGGTAAACGCATTTTTTGCCTCCTTTATTTATTATCGATAGCTGCAATTCCAGGCAAAGTTTTACCTTCTAAAAATTCTAAAGATGCCCCGCCTCCTGTTGATATATGAGTCATTTCTTTTTCATATCCGGCTTTTTCTACAGCGGAAGCACTATCTCCCCCACCTACTATTGTAACTCCCTTTGACTCTGCCATGGCCTTGGCTATAGCTTCAGTGCCCTTTTTAAAGTTTTCCATTTCAAAAACTCCCATAGGTCCATTCCATACTACAGTCCTTGCATTTTTAATTTCCTCTGAGAAAATCTTGATAGTTTCTTGTCCAGAATCTAATCCCATCATGTCTTGAGGAATGCTATCTATAGCAACTACCCTAAAATCTGTATCATTTTTAAACTCTTTGGCTATGGTTATATCTACAGGTAATAATAGTTTTACTCCCTTTTGCTTTGCTTTTTCAAGCAATCCTTTAGCCAAATCTATCTTATCTTCTTCCAATATGGATGTTCCTACTTCATATCCTTTGGCCTTTAAAAAAGTATAGGCCATTCCGCCACCGATCAATATAGTATCTACTTTGTTAAGTAAATTTTCTATGACTCCAATCTTATCCGATACTTTAGCCCCTCCTAGAATAGCTACAAAAGGCCTTTCTGGATTTTCTAAAGCTTTACCCATTACACTTATCTCTTTTTGAACTAAATAACCTACTGCTGAAGGTAATTGGCCTGAAATTCCTACATTTGAAGTATGGACCCTATGAGAAGTTCCAAAAGCATCATTTACATATAGATCTCCTAAAGACGCTAGCTCCTTGGCAAATGCCTCTTCATTCTTCTCCTCTTCTTTTCTGAATCTAGTATTTTCTAATAAAACTACATCTCCATCTTGCATATGGGATACGATTTTTTTAACATTTTCGCTTACCACTTTATCATCTTTTGCAAATACCACTTCTTTATTCAACAGCTCTGATAACCTTTGAGCTACAGGTTGTAAGCTAAATTTAGTGTTAGGCTCTCCTTTTGGCCTACCTAAATGAGACATTAAAATAACCTTTGCTCCATTTTCTATTAAATATTCAATAGTAGGCAAGGAACTAGTTATTCTCCTATCATCTGTAATATTTCTATTTTCATCCATAGGTACATTGAAATCACATCTAACCAATACCCTCTTGCCTTGTACCTGCAAATCTTCCAATGTTTTTTTGTTCAACATGGTATCACTCCTTGGGAATTTTTATATATAAATCCAATAAGCATGTATGGCAGATGTTCGTCAGACTGTATATAAAGCCTAATTAATACACCTGCCATTCTCATGGTAACCTGTTTATAATTATGAGCGATAACTAAACATCTTTCCGTTTAAGATCCTTTACTTATTTGCAACCAATTTAGCCAAGTCTACAACTCTTTCTGAATATCCCCACTCATTATCATACCAAGCAATTACCTTTACCATATTGTCAATTACCATAGTTGAAAGTCCATCAACTATTGCAGAATGTGAATCGCCTTGGTAATCTCTGGATACCAGTGGTTCATCTGAATAGCCTAATATTCCTTTCATAGCTCCTTCAGAGGCTTCTTTTAATGCCTTATTAACTTCTTCTACTGTTGTAGCATTTTCTACTTCAAATACCACATCTACCATAGATACTGTAGGTACAGGTACCCTAACTGAAAAGCCATTTAGCTTTCCTTTTAATTCTGGTAAAACTAAAGCTACTGCTTTGGCTGCACCTGTTGTAGTTGGTATTATGTTTTCCGCTGCCGCTCTTGCTCTTCTTAAGTCCTTATGTCTTTTATCTAATATCTGTTGATCGTTTGTATAAGCATGGATTGTTGTCATTAATCCCTTTTTAATTCCAAATGTATCTAGAATAACTTTAGATACAGGTGCAAGACAATTAGTAGTACAGGAAGCATTTGAAATAATATGATGATTTTCTGGATCATAATCATTTTCATTGACACCTAGTACTATTGTAACATCTTCATTCTTAGCTGGAGCAGTTACGATTACCTTTTTAGCTCCTGCTTCTATATGCTTTGAAAGACCCTCCCTATCTCTAAAAGCTCCTGTAGAATCGATTACCAGCTCTACTCCTAAGTCCTTCCATGGTATCTCTAATGGATCTCTATGTGCTACTACCTTTATCTTTTTTCCATTTATAACAAAGCCGTCCTCCACTATCTCAAGAGTACCATCAAATTTCCCATACATGGAATCATATTTGAACATATGTCCCAAAGTGTTTAAATCTCCTGATGCATTTAATGCTACTATTTCAAAATCTTCTACATTGTTTTCGGCATAAGCCCTTAATACATCTCTACCTATTCTTCCAAATCCACTTAATCCAACTTTCATTGACATTAATATTCCTCCTTAATATTAAAGATATTTTATATTTTAAAGCTAATAATTAGCCTTCTCAACTATTTTTATTATTTTTTTTGCAGCTCCTTCATCGGTTATTATGGTTATATTTTGTCTTAATGAAGCTACAGATATTATAGCTTCGGCTTTGTTCTCTCCACCAGCTACTCCAATTACCTTTTCTATAGTCTGGAAACTATCTAAGGATAGTCCTACTGTAAGATGTTCCCAGACCTCATTACCTTCTATGTCAAAATAATGACCAAAAGCTTCCGCTACAGCACCTTTTCCTATCAATTCCTCTATTTTTTTATCTGGTAATTGTCTTCTTTCGGCCATTGTATCTGCCCTTCCAATTCCAAATACTAATATATCCATCTTTTCTATCAGTTCAATTACTTCTTTTACATCAGGTATGCTTAACACCGCATTTAATGTTGCCTCATCAAGATTATCTGGTATATGGAGAAGCTTATAACTACCTTCCAGCTTTTTAGCTAATTTTCCCACTATACTATTGGATTGGGTTTCTACATCTTTACCTAGTCCTCCTCTAGCTGGAATTATCAATACATTGTCCGCTATTTTACCTTGACTCATCTCCTCAGCTACTTGGGCCATAGTTGTGCCCCCAGTAATTCCTATTATAGAATTGTTCTCAATTTGTTTTTTTAAGTATATTGAACTAGTCTTTCCCATATCCTTTAACGTTAAGCCATTCTCATCAAAATTACCTGGTACTATTATAACTTGTTCCACTTTCAATATCTTTTCTAGTTTCTTTTCTAAATCCGAAATTCCTTTTAGCCTATGGACCACATCTTTTAAGTTTTCAATGACCCTTTTGCCTTCTTCTGTTACATACATACCCATACTTTCTATATTCAATAGTCCCTGTTCTTTTAGAATATTTACCTCAGTCCTAACAGTCCTTTCCCCAATATTTAAATTGTTAGCTAATCCTCTTCTACCAATAGGCTGATTATAGTAGATGCTACGTAAAATGTCATATCTCATTTCCATCAATTTAAATATCTCAGGCACTATTTTCTTTTCAAGTTCAATTAAATCCATTATGTAACACCTCTTATCAGTATAATCATTTATTAGTATGGGTAATTTAGTTATTATTAACCCTCAGGGTCATCTTTTGTCCCTAGTGTTTTAATTATGTCCCACCAATATTAAAAAAATACAGAGAGGATTCTCTCTACATATGTATTATAGTCTAATAATACTTTTTTTGCAAGATATAATTTTAATAGCCCTAATATTAGGGCTATTAATATCTCTTCCTAATTGAAGAGGAGGGAATCTCCAACTCATCTCTATATTTTGCAACAGTCCTTCTAGATATTTCTATCCCCTTTTCTTTTAATATATCGGTTATCTTCTGATCACTATAAGGTTTTTTCTTGTCTTCTCTATCTATCAAATCCTTAATGAGAGCTTTAATCCCTGTGGAGGACATGTCCCCCTTATCACTAGATAGACCCGCGGTGAAAAAGTATTTTAGCTCATATAGGCCTCTAGGGGTTTGAACATATTTACCATTGGTGGCCCTACTTATGGTGGACTCATGCATATCGATATCTTCTGCCACCTCTTTCAAGGTTAAAGGTTTTAACCCTATCTCTCCTTTTTCAAAGAAATCCATCTGGAACTTCAATATTGATTCTATTACATTATAGATGGTCTGCCTTCTTTGCTCAATGCTTCTAATAATCCACATTGCTGAATTCAACTTTTCTGTTAGATATTTAGTAGCATTAGAATCCCCTTTTTGCCTTATTAAATCCTTATAGAAATTGTTTATATTTAGCCTAGGTCCCGTTACATCATTTAACAATATAATATATTCTCCATCCACAAATTCAATAGTTGCATCTGGTGTTATATATTTTACCTCTCCACAACTATCATTATAAGCCCTTCCCGGCTTTGGTTCTAAGGTTTTTATATAATCACAAATAAATTGTACTTCTTTAAGATCTATATTTAATTCTTTAGATATCTTTGACAATCTATTATTGCCTATATCTTCAAGGTAATCCTTTATAAGCAACTCCACATAGGGATCTATATATCCATCTTCTCTTACTTGAATTAATAAACATTCCTTTAAATTTCTAGCTCCTACTCCCAATGGATCAAAAGTCTGTATAATTTGTAAAACGTTTTCCACCTTCTTATTCTCCACTCCTAAATCCAAAGAGATTTGATCTAATTCACCCATTAGATATCCATTCTCATCAATATTTTCTATTAACATTTCTCCAATTTTTCTATCATCCTCATCTATCTTTAAAACATTTAATTGAAACAATAAATATTCTCTAAGAGATTGAGATTCGGTGACAAAATTCTCATAATTATATTCCTCTGGATTTTTATCTATTTGAGGTCTATAGCTAATATCATCATATTGTTCTATATACTCTTTCCAATCTATTTCTTCCCTGTCTTTATCATATTCATCTATATTCTCATGTTTTTCATCTATATTTGCCATATCTAACATTGGATTTTCTTGAATCTGATCTTTTAAGTATTGGTTTAATTCCAGACTCGTAAATTGAAGCAATTGAATAGCTTGTCTCAATTCTGGTGTCATAATTAGTTTTTGAGTTTGTTCTAAGGTCAAATTGTATCCCAATTTCATTAAACTCACTCCCACATTTTTTAATCTTATTAGTAAATGTTTATTAAGCTATTAATATTATTATACCAAAATACTTCATCAGTTACAAAAACATTTTACATTCGACAAACTTCTGTATTTTTTCATAAAAAAATAGCTTAGGAATGAACCGCCCCCAAAAGTTAGACCAAAATTCTAACGAATGGGGGTCAGTTCATGGAACCTAAGCTACTTTTTATTTCAAATTCTCTGGACCAAAGCCATGGGGCAATAGTTCATCTAGTTTATATTCCTTATATTCATCTTCTGATTTAGCGATTATTACTATAGCATCCCTACCAAATTCCCTAATTACCTGTCTACATACTCCACAGGGATATGTATAATCAGAGTCTGCTACTACTGCTATAGCTTTAATCTTTCTATTTCCTTCTGATACAGCCTTAAATATAGCAGTTCTTTCCGCGCATACAGATGGAGAATAAGCCGCATTTTCTATATTACATCCTGTAAAAACCTTCCCATCTTCCGCTATTAGAGCAGCACCTACTTTAAATTTAGAATAAGGAACATAAGCTTTTTGTTGGGCCTCTAAAGCCTTCTTTATCAATTCCTTCTTTTCCATTCAAACACCCCCCTGTTGTTAATTACTATAATGGATACTAAAAAGCTTTTAACCCAATAAAAGGTTAAAAGCTTAAATCCTAACCTTGATTCTTCTCGTAAGGTTCTCCATTTGCTGCAGGTCCCCTTGCTTCTCCTACAAATCCCATCAATATTATCAAAGTTATAATATAAGGAATCATGGCTAACAACTGAGAAGATACCTTTAGATCTGTGCCTCCCAGATGTACCACAAGACCTTGAGCTGCTCCAAATAATAAGCAACCCCACATGGCGCCCTGTGGTTTCCATTTACCAAATATCATAGCTGCCAAAGCTATAAAACCTTGACCAGATATCAACGTCGCCCTATAATTAGATATTACTGCAATACTCATAGCCGCTCCACCTAATCCGGCCAATATACCTGATAAAATTACTGCCAAATACTTTATCTTATATACATTTACACCTAGGGTATCTGCTGCCCTTGGATGTTCTCCTACAGAACGAATCCTCAAACCTGTTTTGGTCTTATATAATAAAAACCACACTGCAAAAACTAAAATAAAAGCAATATATACAGTTGCATATTGGTTAAATATAGAATTCAAAGCATTTACAATTTTGACTAACACAGGATTTGAAACGGAAATTGATGAAAAAATTCCATTTAACGGCCTAGGAATTTTATGATCCAAATCTAATGGCAAAGTCATAGCCGCACCATCAAAGAGCATCTTGGTTAAAAATAGTGCAAGACCAGGACCTATAAAGTTTATAGCAATCCCTGACACTACATGATCAGCCGTAAAAGTAACACAGGCAATTGCATGTAATAATGCTAAAGCTCCTCCTGCTAATCCAGCTACAATAAAACCTAGCCATGGATTTTGAGTAAAATAAGCAACAGCTGCTCCAGCAAAGGCTCCGATAGTCATCATACCTTCCAAGCCTATATTTACAACTCCAGCATTTTCGGATAATACTCCCCCTAAGGAAGTATATATTAAAGGTGCTGAGTACATTAAAGTTATTCCAATTATGCTTCCTAGATCATTTAGTATCTTCAACTTTAACACCTCTCTTTTTTCCTCTAAGGGAAGTTATCATTTGAATCAACTTTGGCATAGCTATGAAGAATACTATAACTCCAATGGTTATATTTATAACTTCCATTGGCGCTCCTATAGTTGGCTGTAATTTACTACCACCATATTTTAATCCTCCAAACAATAAAGCGGCTGGAATACAAGCAATAGGGTTGTTACTAGCTATTAATGCAACTGCAATGCCATCAAATCCATATCCCTCCATAGCGGCTAGTACTGCTGTTTCTCTAGACACTCCTAGAACTTGGGTTGCACCAGCAAGACCAGATATAGCTCCAGCTATCATCATGGATACGATTAAGTTTCTATTAATATTTATACCCCCATATTCGGCTGCATCCCTATTATAACCAACAGCTCGCAATTGATAACCTAGTGTAGTATTTTTTAATATATACCAAACTAATATAGCAACTAAAATTGCAATTAAAAATCCATAATTAATCGGCGGGTTTAAAAAATCTTTTAAAAAGCTATTGTTTTTAAGAAAAGCTTTCCCCGCTTCAGATGCTTTCCACTTACCCAATATATTGATCCTAGCGGTATCAAGTATTCTTTCAGATGCATCTCTATTAAGCCTTTTAAAAGGTTTCCAAAAAACTACAAAATTACTAAAGTATAAAGCCGTCCAGTTTAACATTATAGTGGTAATAACTTCATGAATTCCAAATTTAGCCTTCAAAAATCCAGCTATTCCACCCCACAAACCTGCCGCTATACATCCTGCTAATATAGCCACTATTGGGTGAATTATTGGTGGTAATTTTGCAAAATAACCTACCAATGTAGCCACTAAACTTCCAATTATAAATTGACCTTCTGCCCCTATATTAAATAGTCCTGTTCTAAAGGCAAATGCTACGGATATTCCCGTTAATATAAGAGGTGTTGACCTTATAATAGTCCAACCAATATACTTAGGATTACTAAATACACCTTTAAACATTATTCCATAAGCTTCTACTGGATTAAAACCTGATATCAAAAGTACTAGTGCACCTACTAACAGACCTAGTGCTATAGATATAAAAGTTTCTATAAATTTATTCTGATTCATCCTCTGCACCTCCTCCAGCCATTAGGTATCCAATAGTCTTTTCATCTGCCTTTTTTGCATCCATTATATCTACTATTCTACCATCAAATATAACACCTATTCTATCAGAAAGATTCATAACCTCATCTAATTCAAAAGATATTAAAAGTACTGCTTTTCCTCTATCCCTTTGATCCACTAAAAACCTATGAACATACTCTATAGCTCCTACATCCAGCCCTCTTGTTGGCTGGGCAGCTATAAGAACCTCTGGATCATTGGATATTTCCCTAGCTAGTATCACCTTCTGTTGATTTCCTCCAGATAAGGCTCCTGCAATTTGCTTGTCATTCTGTGGCCTAACATCAAATTTCTCTATAAGCTCCTTTGCAAAGGAACTTATTATTCTATGATTCAACCTACCTCTTTGTGAAAAAGGCTCTTTATGGTAATTTTCTAATATCATGTTTTCAGCTACAGTAAAATCCAATACCAATCCTCGTTTTTGTCTATCCTCTGGGATATGGCTCATTCCACTTTCCATAATCTCTTTAGGGGATAAATTGGTTATATCTTTTCCATCTAATATTACCTTCCCACTTTCAATATCCCTTAATCCCGTCAAAGCTTCTAATAATTCAGATTGACCATTGCCATCTATCCCAGCAATTCCTAATATTTCACCCTTATTTAGCTTTAAAGAAAGTTCTTTTACTATATCCAATCCCCTATTATCTTTAACAACCAATTTATCTATTTCTAAAACCACATCTCCAATCTCTGGATCCTTCTTGTCTACTTTAAAGCTTACTTCTCTACCTACCATCATAGACGCTAAATCCTCTTCCGTCACATCATCTACTTTAACCGTATCTATCTTCTTGCCTCGTCTAATAATGGTACAATAATCTGCCGATTGCTTTATTTCTTTTAATTTATGGGTAATTATTATTATAGTCTTTCCCTGTTCAGTTAAATTTTTCATAATTTGAATTATTTCTTCTATTTCTTGGGGTGTCAATACAGCTGTAGGTTCATCCAATATTAATATATCTGCGCCTCTATATAAAGCCTTTAATATTTCTACCCTTTGTTGCATCCCTACTGAGATATCCTGTACCTTAGCATTGGGATCTACATAAAGTCCGTATTTCTTAGATAATTCTTCTACCTTTTTAGTGGCCTTGTCTATATCTATTACCCCAAAATTACTTGTCTCTTCCATGCCTAGTATAATATTTTCAACTACAGTAAAGGTTTCCACTAACATAAAATGTTGATGAACCATGCCTATTCCACTCTTAATAGCTATATTTGGACTTGTTACATCTACTTTTTTACCATTGATGAAAACTTCTCCTGAGGTAGGCTCATATAAGCCATATAGTACATTCATCAATGTAGTTTTTCCAGCCCCATTTTCTCCTAGTAGTGCATGGATTTCTCCCTTATGAACTGTTAAATCAATATTTTCATTTGCAGTAAAATCCCCAAACTTCTTTGTAATATTTTTCATCTCAATAACTTTATTATCAAAGTTTATTTTGTTCAACAGGGCTCCTCCTATCTGTTTTAATCTTAGACAGCCCAGACCTTAGCCTGGGCTGTCCATTTTTTTCTATTCTAATGTTTTTAAATATTCTTCAAAGGTTTCTTCATTAAATGGTACATCTATTTCTCCATCTATGATCATTTGCTTTAATTCTTCTACTTCATCAAGTATTTCCTTTGGTACATGTTTATCTGATGTTGGTGCTATATCTACTGCTCCCCCATCTTCTAAACCATATACTATAGTTTCTCCTCCAGGATAGTTTCCTTCTGTCATAGCTTTAATTACATTGTATACTCCAACGTCAACACGTTTCATTGCAGATGTTAAAACATTGTCTGGCGCTAGATAATTTTGATCTCTATCTACTCCTATTGCCCATTTATCTTGTTCTTTAGCTGCTTCTATAACTCCTGTACCAACGTCTCCAGCTGCGTGGAATACAATATCTGCCCCTTGTTGATACATTTGGGTAGTAATAGCCTTACCCTTTGCTATATCTGAGAAGGATTCAGCGTATTTGGTTTAATACCTCGATATCCTTGCCCAATTCTTTAGCTGCATATTGAACTCCTGCTTGGAAGCCATAGTCAAAGCCCCATATAACATCTCCTGCTATACCGCCAACAAATCCAACTTTATTGGTTTCTGTCATCTTACCTGCAATATATCCTACTAGGAAAGATGGTTGTTCTGCCTTAAAGACTACTCCCACTACATTGTCTGGAGTCTCATCTCCATAAGAGAAGTCAATAATGGCATATTTTTGATCTGGATTGGCCTCTGCTGCATCAAGTACTGCATCAGATAGCTTAAATCCTATACCCCATATAAGATCATTTTCTGCTTCAAGTAATGTTTCAAAGTTTGGTGCAAAGTCAGCATCTTGTTGAGATTCCGCATAGGATACTTCTACTCCTAGGTCCTTTTCTGCCTGTTGCAAACCCTCCCATGCAGATTGGTTAAAGGATTGGTCATGTAC
>JAAYRD010000051.1 GCA_012518955.1 Tissierellia bacterium
ACTAATACAACATTATATGTGGAGCAAGCAGCAAGTAATCTGGTTGTAATGCTTGTAGCCATCCCATCAAGAACTATTATCCCTATATCACTTAATGGAATTACATATTTATCCTCACCTTTATGAATCTCAATATTATCTAAATAAACCTTCAGATGATCTCCATCATCCACCATTACGTTCCTCCAACTCATGCCCCCACACCTCCAGTCAAAAACCAAAAAAGCCCCTTTCGGGGCGAATTCGGCTTAAAGCCTTATTTTAGTAGGCTCTAAGAATATAAGCTATTGTGTAAATATTTACAATATTATGATACTATAGATTATTAATATTGTCAACTATAAATTCTAATTTTAGCTTTTCACCCGCAACATTAAATGTATTTCCAAGGATGTCGGTATGATATTTGTTAAACTTTAGCACTTTTTTCCCTATTGTAGGTCTATTTCGTGGTTTAAATTCATTTTTCTCAATAGGTTTCACTTCAATCCTATTATTTCCACCTGATATAGATGATAAAAATCTATATCTATATTCAACTTCAGGTTTTTCTTTATAAGTTATACCAACAATATCATTTTCGTGTAAAGAGAATAAAAACTTATACTTTTCATCAATGCCTAGCTTTTTTTTCATTTCAGAATATATTTTATTTTCTAGAGTATACTTTCCTTCTTTAAAAGAAATATCATTATATTTAATTCCTAGGTTTTTATAACCACCTGTTTCTTCATTGTAATATACATCTGTTCTGAATGGTTTTAACGAGAGTAACACTACTTTCCTATTATCGCTTATATCATCCGTCTTGGTAAGTTCTATATGTTCCCCTAATCTATTAGATAAATATTTTATGTCCCTTACAATTGGACCACTATCGTTCTTTGAATATTTTCTAATATACCCATGTTCCCTTCTATACGCTTCGAATGGATTAGGTTTCTCATCTGAATATTCATCTATAATTTTTACCAATTTTTCAAAAGTTCTAGGGTCATGTTTTCTCATTAAAATTTCACTTTCATTAGCATCCTCAATTTTCTCTAGATCTTTTTTTATTAATTTTATTACGGATTTGGATACTACATTATCGTAAATATTTTTATATTTTTTTACTATATAATCCTCTCCATTAATCTGTCTTGTAGAGTATATGGTTGCATCTGCCACTGTTCTGTTTACCTTGGTATCTATTTTATGAGAGTATTTAATTTTATTCGTAGCTTTATTCAAGTCCGCAATAAAACCTTGCCAAGGTAATCTATAAACTTCCTTATCATATTCTTTATCACTTACTACTCTCCATAGTTTTCTATCATATCTTCCTAACTGCTGCAAAAATGGGTTCCTTACGGTATCCTCGCTCTGTCCCAACATATATGATACAGCAACGATTGTTGCATCCACACCATGATGTTCAAAAGACTCATCTCTATCCTTTTCGATACCCCATCTTTTCCTTAATTGATAAGTAAACTTTCCTCTGACAACATGTATCTGTGTATCCTTCTCTTTTGCTTTCATAAATTCCTGAAGCCCGTTCAATATAGCCTTGGAAGCATATCTGGTATCGTTCAAATTTCTGCTAATAAATTTCTGCCTTACGTCATATTTGTTTATATCTTCTTCAAATGATAATAAATCATATTTGGTTTTACTAATTTTTTTGTTTTCAAGTAACTTCGATGCTCTTAGTTTTATATCCTCGTAATTGATGCCTTTCGAAGGTACATAAAAAGCATTAAAAGGAGTCCTTTGTCCCTTTGCCTGGTTAGCATATGAATAAACCAATACCCTATTATTTAAGCTGTCATCTAAAGATATAGATTTTGGAATAATATGATCTATTTCAAATATATTAGGGTCATTTATTAAATCCTCAATTGATATAACTTTACCCGTATATAAGCATCTTCCATCCTGCTGATACCATAGTCTTATTTTAGTTATTAGTTCCTTTTGACCATGAAGCTGTCGTTTTGTAAATCCATATTCGTTTCTTGCTCTGTCCACTGCTTCCTTTTTTTCCTTTTGGTTTTGTTTTTGAAGTTCACTTATTTTTTTCTTTTCTTCCTGTTCATTGGTTTCACGGGGCATTT
This sequence comes from Tissierellia bacterium, assembly GCA_012518955.1. GTDB lineage: Bacteria > Bacillota > Clostridia > Tissierellales > Tepidimicrobiaceae > DUNJ01. The sequence continues at coordinate 2,100 of JAAYRD010000051.1, forward strand.
CTATTATTATGGCTTCCAAATCACCATGATTTTTCATTATTGCATTGACTATTCTAATGCTTTGGTTAATAGATCTTCTAACAATAGGATTATAGATTTCTTCGTCTAAAAATCCTATAGGTATATATTTATAACCTTCAAAACTATCCTGTACATTTTTTTTAATACCCTTTTCAATTAAATAGTTCATTTGATTTTTAGGTTTAGAATACAATTCTTCTCTCATTTCCCTCATTAGTTTTAAGGAAAAAGAATGCCATTTTGCATAGGATGCTTTGTTATTTTGTAGAAAAGAAAAAATCATTTCTATATCTTCGTCTCTAAATTCAGGAAATTCTTTATTGCAATTTTTCTTTAATGTTTTGAAGTCCATACTTAAACTTAAAACCTTGGCTAATTTGTCCTTTTCTTCGATATCAAATTCATCATAGTTTATGTTCGTACCTTCAAAAAATATTTTTGCTTTTCTTTCTATTTCAAAATTATGAAATTCTGGATTCCCTTTCTTGTCAATTCTAAATCCTTTGACATCCTTTTCATCTTCTATTTCTGTAGTCTTTTTTATTATGCTCATCATTCTTTTATATGTAAAACTTTTCACTTTTGAACCTAGTATTTCGTCTACAATCTCTATTTTTTCATCTTCCGTTAATTTTCTACCTCCTACAGTAATGTTATTCAAATCATTTAATAAGTTAAATTCCTGAGCAGTAAAAGATGAAGCAGGGGCTCGCCGTTGATCGGTGTAAATACTACATTTTCCAATAAGTTCTTCAAAAATACTTTCAATAGTGGTTCCATCTGTCTTGTACACGCCATAGTTTGTCCTATTTTTTTCATCTCCAGGACCAATATAGAATTCTCTTTTTCTAGTCATTATATCCGTATATTCTTTTATAAATTTATCATCTATTTGCGAGTAATATTTTTTCTGTTGTTCTAAAATTGCAACAGCCTCTCTTTTATATGCGTTTGTAGTAAATACATTGATTAATGTTTCTAAGCTATCATCATCTTCTATTTCTACTAGACCTCTCACCTTTCCATATTTTTCTAACCTTTCTAGCTGGATTTCACAAGGATACTTTTCTTTAGACAATTCTTTATTTGTTTTTAATGATTCGCTTATATTTTTTCCATCGTCTTCCGCCTCATCCAAGTAGGAAATCCCCCTTCTTTTGGCTAAATGGAAAAGTGCTATATATAGTTCTTCCGAATCTAATTTCTCATTCAATCCTTTAACTCGTAGTTTATATGGATCTAAGTTAGACCCATTAGGAGGCTTGAATCCATTTTCGAAAAGGAGTTCTTCTATATTTTTGAGCCGATATTTTTTACGTCTAAGTGTCCTCCTTGCTGATCTGGCTTCCCTTCTTTCCTGATTATTACTTGCATCGGCTGACTCAAATAATCTAACCCCCATATCTACTATTTTATTGTTATCTGTATCTATTAAACTCCAGCCCACACTTGCAATTCCAATATCCAGTCCCAATACTTTACCCATAATTTATCACCCCATTAAATTTATATTTTTATTTTAATATAAATTACCTCCTCTTATACTTAATCCATACTATCCTATTCTACATTTTTTTCCTTTTCCCTTCTTTTTATCCTATATCTATAAGGTCTCTAGTTTTACAAATTAAAAGACCAGAGACCTTGTTTATTCGCTAGGAAATCGGATTTTCGAATATTTACAGATTGTTTTATTGATCATCAGCTTCCCACCATGTGGCTTCATTCAATTTAAAATCATATTCTATATATAAGTCGTTTCCATCTTCCGTTCTTGCGGTTATTTCCAGAGTTAATATTTCATAATCATCTGGGTCTTGTGTTTCAGGACCAAATGATTCAAATTTTGGTGAAGTTTCCCCTGGCATAACTGTATCGTAAGTACTCAAATAAGTTGTGTCATTCTGATCT
>JAAYRD010000052.1 GCA_012518955.1 Tissierellia bacterium
CTTAAATATCACTACTTAGATAAGCATAAGGAGAAACAGATAAGATCATTAAATGTGGAAATAGATGAAAAGGGTACGGAGATAATGGATTTAATTCAAGAGGACCAAGATGAGGGGCCAGAGGCTAGAGCTATGGATAGAGAGTTAAAGGATGAGTTAAAAGATGCCTTGAGACACCTTACCAATAGGCAGAAAGAAGTGGTAATCTACTTTTATATCCGCAGGCTTTCCATAGGGGAAATCAGCCATAGATTGGGAATATCCTATAGGACCGTAGTCAATACAAAAACTATAGCGATAAAAAAGTTGAGAAAAAGAATGGTAAAATAATTCACCTTTTTCTATATAGGAAATAGAAGGAGGTGATAATATGGCAATCATAGGAGTGAAGGAAAATGTAAGATTGAAGCTAGAGCTAGACGGAGGAATGAAAGGAGATAGGCAAATAATCAAGTCTAAAACCTTCTCCAAAGTAAAACCAGAGTCAGCAGACGAGGATCTTTATGGAGTAGCAGAATCCTTGGTAGGTCTTCAAACCTTACCTTTATCCAAGGTTAAAAGGTTGGAGGAGATTCATTTAAAGGAGGAATAATTTAAGGCTACTTCAAGGGAGAGGAGGTGATTAAATGGAAAAATCAAGGCTGGAAATGGAATTCATAGATCAGGAAGGCAAGAAATTTAGATTGACCTTAGATGAACCTAGGGAAGATATAACGGAAGCAGAAGTAAAATCGGCGATGGATGATGTGGTAGATAAAAACATATTCTACACTACTGCTGGTGATATTGTAGATTCAGTAGGAGCTAGAATAATAACTACCGTTATAGATGAACTGGAAATATAGTTTAAACAACCATATAAACCGGTGCCAAGCATCGGTTTATATGGTTATCATATAGAAAGGACGGATATCATGGAAGAGATATATACTCATATAGCCAATTTAGGCTTTCCTATAGTTATTTCCATATATCTATTGGTTAGGATAGAGGGAAAACTGAATCAATTGACGGAAAGCATAAATGAGCTATCTAGAGCAATAGTTGGCATGAAATAAGGTGTAGCGTAAAACAATTGAAGAAAGTGTAATTAAGAAAAATAAAAAAGAAAGGATTGATTTTATATGGCAGAAGTACAATTAGTAATTTATGCATCGGAAACAAGAGCTAATATATTAGGAAAAACTATAACATCAAAAGCATTTACATTGACACAAAGCCAAGCTGTCAAAATAAGAGATTACTATTATAAATTAGATTCACAACGTACTACAGCAATAAGTATTATAGCAGGAGTTGTAGCGGGTCACATGCATGCAAGTGTGTCACAAGCATTTGGAGTAAGTATAGCAACAGCAGTACCTTTAACAACTTATTTTACACGTTTAGGTAAACAATTTGATACTTTAGCTTTGAATATGTCTAAAAGAAAAAAAGTTAGATTCATCTATAAATGGAGAGGTGGAGGTTCCAAAGGGGCTTATTGGTTAACGGATGTCAGAAGTGCATAAAAGGTGAATCAACCTGATTAATAAATAGATGGGAGCTATTGGCTCTCATCTATTTGTTTTTTTCAATCCGAAAAAAATACCACTAACAAATAAAATCAATGAAATAATAAGTAACTCAACTTTAAATTCGTCTGTTTTTTTCAATCGAAAATAAACATTAATAAATAAGATTACTAAAAGTATGATGATCAATTCAACTATAGATCTGTCCGTTTTTTCTTTTTTTATATAAGAAAAATATATTATAAATAATCCTAAACCACCATAAATAATTAGCGAAAATAGATCGTCAATAAAAAATGGTATCATAAAAAACACCCCCAATATTTTAATAAATTGATTATATCATATTTTCAGTAACATAATTCCACTATATTCCAAATATTTCAAAATAATATGATTTTCCATTGACCACAAACATATGTTCTGTTAAAATAAAACAAGGAGGGATGTTCTATGGATATAAATGAAATAATACTGGAACATATAATAGCCTTTATACCTGTATATTTAAGTTTAAAAGGCAACTGTACGCTAATCTATACTAAGGAAGGCAAATCCTATGATATAGATAAAACCTTAAATACGGTATTAAATCAACTAGCCAGATATTACTTAGTAGACTTAAAGGCTACGAGGAGATATTGTGCCAATATATTATCTATTACAAACTTAACTCCAATCCCTTTCAATATGGATAATATATTTGCTCCTATAAAAGTAAGAAAGCCTTTGTTTAAAAACGATGGTTCTATTGGATATGTAAATATTGAGTATATAGATGAGATAAGAAAACATAGAGATATTACTTTGATTCATTTAACCAATGATATTACTATAGAATGTCTAAGCTCTTTACAAACGGTAAATAGACATATAAAAAATGGATATATAGTAAAAAAGTTTTGGAAGGAAAGACAATCCAGCCTTCAAATCAATGAAAGGGATTTCTATGAAGAATATAATCAACCAGCAACCAAAGGGGATATAGCTTTATTGAGAAAGGAAATACTTAAGATAAAGGAAGTTATTAGATAGAAAGTTTATGATATAATGATATGTAATATAATCGGTAGAGGAGAATGGCTTTGTTAACATTGGAAGGGACCATAGAGGATATAATATTTAGAAATGAGGTCAATACATATACGGTGGCTAGCTTAGAAACAGAAGATGGTAAAGCTACCATTGTGGGATATATACCTTTTATAAATATAGGAGAGGCTGTAAAGGTGGAAGGGGAGTGGATATATCATCAAACCTATGGAGAACAGATGGAGGTTTCCGTCGTAACTCCAATAGTACCTTCTACGGTAGACGGCATAGAAAAATATCTATCCTCTGGACTTATTCCCTATATAGGGCCTAAGACAGCTAAGAAGATAGTAAAAAAATTTGGGCTAGACACTTTAGATATTATTCAGTACAATCCAGAAAGGTTGAAGGAGATAGAGGGAATAGGAGACAAGAAGCTGGCTAAAATAGTAGAGGCTTTTGCAGAACAGGGTGAGCTAAGGGAGATTATGGTATTTCTCCAGAGTTTTGGAATAACTCCTAATTACGGTATGAGGATATATAAGAAATATGGGAAGGATACCATAGGAATAATAAGGGAAAACCCCTATAAGCTTTCAGAGGATATATTTGGAATAGGATTTAAGAAGGCGGATAGAATTGCACAGAATATGGGGATTAGTCTTAAGTCTCCCTATAGAATTGAGGGGGGAATTAAGTATGTAATCCATAGGTATGGAAGAAGTGGTCATACCTATGTGCCAAAGAAAGAGCTTATTCCAGCTACTGCAGAGCTAATAGAAGTGGAGGAAAGTTTGATTGAGGAATCTCTAAGGGATCTAGCCCTTAGAGGAATAATCCATATATCCAATATGAATGATGAAGTCTTAATCTACTATAGCCCTTTTCATATGGCGGAAAATAATGTAGGTAGGAAGATAGTGGAACTATCTAGAGCTCAACTTAAGAACTTTGATATAGATATAGATCAAATGATAAAAACTATAGAAGGGGAAGAGGGAATAGAGTTTGCAGAAAAACAGATAGAAGCCATAGAGGAATCCATACAAAATGGAATGATAGTTATAACGGGAGGACCAGGAACGGGAAAGACCACCATAATAAATGCCATTATAAAAATATTTGAAGATCAAGGATTAAATGTAAGTTTGGCAGCTCCTACAGGAAGGGCAGCTAAAAGGATGACAGAGACCACAGGAATAGAAGCTAAGACAATCCATAGGCTATTGGAATATACATATATGGAAGAGGGGATGGCTTTTGGATTAGATGAAGATAGTCCCTTAGATACGGATTTACTCATAATAGATGAAGCCTCTATGATTGATATTCTTTTGATGAATAGTCTTTTAAAAGCTATATTGCCTGGAACTAGGTTGGTTTTAGTAGGGGATGTGGATCAATTGCCGTCTGTAGGACCAGGTAATGTACTAGGAGACATAATTGAAAGTGGAGTGGTTAAGGTGGTAAAATTAGAGGAAATATTTCGTCAAGCTGAAGAAAGCATGATAGTAGTAAATGCCCATAGGATTAATAAAGGAGAGTTTCCTCTATTGAACGAAAGGGAAAAGGATTTCTATTTTATAAAAGAGAGCAAGCCAAAAGATATAGTGAATATAATATCCAACCTATGCAAAGAAAGACTACCAAACTACTATGGAGTAGATTCTTTTAATGATATTCAAGTTTTAAGCCCTATGAAAAAGGGGGATTGTGGCATAAATACCTTGAACAAGGAATTACAAGAGATATTAAACCCTAAATTTTACGGGAAAAAGGAAAAGGTAATAGGAAATGAGCTGTTTCGAGTAGGGGATAAGGTCATGCAAGTTAAGAATAATTACACCATGGAATGGGAGATATTTAAGGATGGTGTATTGGAAGAAAAGGGAGAAGGGGTATTCAATGGAGACTTAGGGATCATATTGGATATTGATGAAGAGGAAAGAACCATAAAAGTTCTATTCGATGAAGAAAAAGAGGTTGAATACAATTTTAACCAATTAGATGAATTACAACTATCCTATGCAACTACTGTCCATAAAAGTCAGGGCAGCGAGTTTCCAGTAATTATAATGCCCATATATTGGGGACCTCCCATGCTTTTAACTAGAAACTTATTATATACGGGTATTACGAGGGCAAAAAAATTGGTAGTACTGGTAGGAGAACAGAGATATTTAAAGACTATGATAGATAATAATAGGATTACAAAAAGATATTCAAGCCTAGACTATAAGATAAGGAATATGCTGACCATGTTCTAAGGAGGAGAGTCTATGGGTTTTATGGATAGAATAACCAATATGTTGTTTCCTCAGGAATATATTTGTTTGTTTTGCAAAGGGGATACCCACTATAGAAAAGATTATATTTGTACAACCTGTATTAAACTAATAGAACTTGCTAATAGAGAGGTAGATTTAGAACTTCCCGGTATAGGAAAAGTATATTACTCTACCTTATATAATAGATTTATAAGGGAAAAGCTTCATGCTTTTAAATTTCAAGGAAAAAGCTATCTATATAAGCCTTTTGGTGAAATACTCATAAATACTATAAAGGAGAAGGGGTTGGAAACCAATATAGATGCTATAACATTTGTACCTATTCACAAAAGAAAAAAGGCACTGAAAGGCTATAATCAATCTGAATTATTGGCCATGTATATATCCAAACAATTAGGTATTCCATTATTGGACAATCACATATTAAAGGTAAAATGGACTAAGGATCAGAGTACATTAGGAAAGATAGATAGGGAGAAGAACTTAAAAGATTGTTTTAAGGCTATCAATATAGAGGACTTTATAGGTAAAGAAATCCTTTTAATTGACGATATAATTACTACAGGAACTACTATGGAAGAATGTAGCAAAGTTTTTATAGAAAATAAAGCTAGTAGGGTGCATGGATTGACTCTTACCTCTAGTAGATATTCCGATGATTGAAAGGATCTTTACAATTTAGCCCTCACCCTAGTAGCCATTTCAACGACTATGGTCCCATTGACTATTCTAGTATGAAAATATAGAGGAGTGACTGATATGGATATTAGAAATTGTAGTAATTGTGGCAAGATATATGCTTATGATGGATTTAATACTTGTACACAATGTAGGAAAGATGAAGAAAAAGCCTTCAAAAGAGTGAAAGATTATCTATATAAGAATCCTGGAGCGGCTATATCTGAAGTATCTGAGGAAACGGATGTTGAATCTAAAAAGATAATTGAGTTTCTAAGACAGGGAAGACTAGAGATAAAGGATGAAAATAATATAATATTAGGATGCGAAAGATGTGAAGCGCCAATAAGGACAGGTCGATTTTGTGAAAGATGCATGATTGAGATGCAAAAAGAATTTAAAATGTCCATCGGTGGCGGAAAAGAACCGAAGGATATAGCAAGTGGAGATTTTAAGGAAAGGATTAGAATTGCTGAAAGGTATAGAAAAAGATAAAAATAGCTAAAGTATAGCCCCATTTTACCGATAATAATAGTGAATATGGAAAATGGGGTGTTTTTTATGAAAATAAATAAGACCAATAAGATATTGCAAATTTATAACAATGCAGAATTCAATAGACTAAGGAAAGGTAAGGGAAAATTCGAAAAGGATACAATAGATTTTTCAGAAAAAGCTATGGACTATCAATTTGCAATAAATAAGTTGAAAGAAGTACCAGAGATGAGAATGGATAAGGTAGAAAAACTAAAGAAACAGGTACAATCTGGTAACTACAATATAGAAGGTAGAAAAATCGTTGAAAAAATGTATGAAAGCATTAACTTTGACAAGAAAATATAAAGAGGTGTTAGGATGGGCTTTAGCGATGAATTAATGGAAATATTAAAGGAACAATTAGAAATCCTTAAATCCTTAGAAAAAATGGCCTATGATAAAACTGATGTCATTATAAACAATGATGTGGAAGTTTTAGAGCAATTAACTAAGGAAGAAGAAGGATTAATAAACAGAATGGGTATAGCAGAGGAAAAAAGGCTAAAGTTAATGGATAGTTGGGGATTAAATATCAATACTCCCATGACCCAAATAATAGAAAGATCTCCAGATGGAACAGAGAAGCTAATAGAAATAAAAGCTGGATTGACTGAAATATTAAACCGCATTCGCGAAAGAAATATCATCAATAGCGAATTGATAAATGAAAATCTGCAATGGTTGGATTTTAATATGAACTTAATTTCAAATGCACAAACATCCACTACCTATGGAAAGGGAAAAGAGAACAAGGGAGTTAATGACAGTTTATTTGATAGGAAGGTGTAAATATGGGATTTGGAGGATTATATATTTCCATATCAGGAATAAATGCAAATAAAAAAGCATTGGACACAGTATCTCACAATATAGCAAATGTAAATAATCCAAACTATGTAAGACAATCTGTTATTCATAGAGAAACCTCATATTCAACAGGGAATATAAGATTTCAAAAGGGCACCGGTGTCAATGTGCAACAGATTAGGCAGATACGGGATGAATTTTTAGACGTTAAATTGCGGAGGGAAATGGCAAGTTTTGGATATTACAATACTAAATCAACCATCCTAAACCAAGTAGAATCCATTTTTAATGAGATAACCTCTAGTGGTCTTCAAAACGTAATGGACGAGTTTTGGGATGGTTGGTCTGAATTACTTAAGGAACCAGATAGTTTAACCATAAGGGGCATTGTTCATGAAAATGCAGTAGCCCTTACTACAACTGTTAATCATATAAGCACCCAATTGAAGGACTTACAATTTAATTTGAATAGGGAGATGTTAAATAAAGCCAAAGAGGTAAATACACTTCTAGAAGAAATAGTAGTGTTAAATAAGAACATTAAGTTAGCAGAAGGCCATGGACC
>JAAYRD010000053.1 GCA_012518955.1 Tissierellia bacterium
GATATAATTAAATTTGCATCTATTATAAGAAATGAAGGGGCTAGACTTTTAGATCTTATTGATTCTATTATTAGACTTTCCAAATTAGAAGAAACAGAAAAAAACAAAGACCTTCTTCCTATTGATATATATAATATTGCTAAAACCGTCAGCCAAAACTTGATAACCGGTGCTGAAGACAAGGATATAGACCTTAAAGTACATGGAGAAAAAACTATTATAAATGGAAATAAAATTATGATAGAGGAGCTTTTATTTAACTTAATTGAAAATAGCATCAAATATACCAATCCTGGAGGCAAAATTGATGTAACTATTGATAAAGATAAAGATTATAGCTATATAAAAGTATCAGATACAGGGATAGGTATTCCTAAAGAATCTCAGAACAGAATTTTTGAAAGATTTTATATAGTCGATAAAAGTAGATCAAAAAAAACCCAAAGTACCGGTCTCGGTCTTTCCATAGTAAAACATATTGTTGAGTATCACAATGGAGATATAGAGCTAATAAGCGAGGAGGGCAAAGGTACCATTGTCACGGTAAAATTTTAAAAACAATAGATAGGATATGCTATATGCAAACCCTCGCCTTAAGATGAATAAAGGTTCCGACCTTAGAATGATTATAAGAGAATTAAGGTATGGCTTGAATGTATGTTCGAAACTGGTTATAATATGGAAGTCCCATTTAAAATCTAGTATAAACTTTAAAACATATTAGAAAGGAGATTTTATGACAGGAAAAACACATGTAGCAATAGGAGTCGCAGCAGCATTAACCTTGGCCCATGGGCAACCAGTGGAGAATCAACTAGCTTTAGTCATAGCTTCCTCAATAGGTTCCTTGACCCCCGATTTAGATCATCCGAAGGCTAAATTAAATCAAAAGTTATTGTTTATTAAGAATAACCTTTATCGGGCTTTGTTTTATCTATCTTTGGGCAGTATATTTATGTATTTATATTTTACAAACAAAACGGAGCCTTTTTTACTTTTAGGGATAGTGTCTATTATCATAGGAATATCAAGTCACAGAAGCTTTACCCATAGTATAATAGGTGTTTTTGCATTTGCGTCCATAGTCAAATTAGTCACATTAAACTATGGACTAAAATCCATATATTCCGGTTTCCTTATAGGATATATATTGCATTTAGCGGCAGACTTTCTCACTCCACAAGGGATAATGTTATTTTATCCTCTTAAAATCAACGTTTCATCTCCGGTTAAATTTAAACTGGATAAAAGGTCTGAGAATATAATTTTCACACTATTAAGTATATATTCCATCGGTTTATTATTAGGATATCTACAAAAATAAAATATTTCCAAAAAAAAGGTTACAAATTAGTTACAATTTTTCCTTGTTTTATAACAATAATGTTATATACTATATATTAAGTAAAACATTAAAGAAGAAGGGAGGTATAGATTTGACTTTTAAAAGAAAATCTTTTAAAAATATTGTTGTAGCCTTTGTGATAGTTAGCATTCTAATCATTGGTGCAGTTCCTACTCATGCTGCTTTAGGGGACAGACTGCTAAGAAAAGGGACACGCCATAATGATGTAAAGGTTCTTCAACAACGTTTAAAAGATCTAGGTTTTTTCCATTATAAGGATACTACTACATACTATGGTAATATTACCGAAAAGGCAGTCAAGGATTTTCAAAGATCCAAAGGCCTAGCAGTAGATGGTATCTTCGGGCCAGCAACATTTAGAGCATTAAATTCTGCCAATAAGGGCAGTAGTTCATCTAAACCATCTTCTCCATCAAGATCTGGAAATTTAGCTTCTTCCCGCCTATTGAGAATGGGAACTCGTGGACAAGATGTGAAGAACTTGCAAGAAGCTCTAAACCGATTAGGCTATAATTGCGGTAAAGCAGATGGTATCTTTGGTAGAGCCACATATAATGCAGTAGTAAGCTATCAAAGAGCACAAGGACTTTCTGCAGATGGAATCGCCGGACCTCAAACCATTAATGCAATCAATGGAGGCAAAGCCAGTAACCCTACACCTAAACCACCAGCATCAAAGCCTACAACTACAGTTCCTAATCGTCTACTTAGAATGGGATCTAGAGGCAATGATGTAAAAGCTTTACAAGAGGCTCTCAATCGATTGGGCTATAATTGCGGTAAAGCAGATGGTATCTTTGGTAGAGCCACATATAATGCAGTAGTAAGCTATCAAAGAGCAAAAGGGCTTTCGGCAGACGGAATTGCTGGACCTCAAACCATTAACGCAATTAATGGATCTAATAAGGCTCCCAGTCAACCTAAGCCTACAACACCTGATAGAGGTGGTAGTAGAAATATTGGAGCAGATATAGTAAATACGGCTAAAAAATATTTAGGTGTTCCATATATATTCGGTGGATCTAGTACATCTGGTTTTGATTGTTCTGGCTTTACCCAATTCGTATATAGGCAATTTGGAATAAGCATACCTCGGACTTCTACAGCACAGGCATCAGCTGGAACCCAGATAAGCAGAGCCAATCTACAACCTGGGGATTTGGTGATTTTTAGTGACACCTACAAATCCGGTCCTAGCCATACGGGAATATACTTAGGAGGTAACCAGTTTATACATTCTAGCTCATCTGGCAAAGGTGTAATAATATCAAGCCTAGGTACAGCTTATTACAACAGTCGTTTCTCCTATGGTAGAAGAGTGTACTAGAATATAGAGTTTGAATTTTTAAAGGGTTGAAGTTTTTAAGTACTTCAACCCTTTTTTATTCATTGTTATAAAAACATCCTGTCTAAATACTATATAGCAATAATTATTCTCCATATAGTCCTAAGGTTCTATTTACATCAAGCACAAAAATAATACCCGCACCTGGTTCATCTATATTCAGTCTTTCTTTTATAGCGTTTACGATTTTTTCAGTTTTTTCTACTCTGGATAGAATTAGTATTATATCTTTTTCTGGCTCAATTTCTATATCAAACAACTTTTCCTTCTCTCGAGTTCCAGTGCCTCTCCCATGAATTACAGTACCCCCTGTAGATCCAGCAGATCCCGCTGAATCTAGTACACTATCCGATAATCCTTTATCTACAATGACAAATATAGCTTCATAATTCACATTAGTCACACCTTTCTTTTCAGTGTTTAATAAATGTTTATTTTCCCTAATTTCTATGCAACCCTTTAGTGGCATAGAAAAAGCAATACCATGATTAGGCTTATTTAGACCAAACTTATTCGACATCTCATCATAAAAGATATCTTCTAATCCCTCATCAATAATTGTTAAAAATATTTCTTTTCTTATCTCTAAAAGACCTAATATATTTAACAGTTCACTTCTCACTGTACCTTTACCTAAAAAAATAGTTCCTCCTATTGCTCCTAATTTTCTAGCTAATTTCAACGCCTTGCTTCCTTTTCCAAAATCCATTATAGAACAAAATAAGATAAGTTTATTGCTATCTAGATTCATGAATAATCATACCTCCTTTTTGGCTTTTATTTTAAATATGAGACCAAGAACCTGTATAGCTACTAATGGCATCATGGCCACCATGGCAATAACGCCAAACCCATCTACCATTACATTTGCCGTTGGAATGATACTGGAAGCACCTTGAGCAAATGCCAAAACGAATGTAGCTGTCATAGGTCCAGATGCAACTCCACCTGAGTCATACGCTATACCTACAAAAATAGGTGGTACCTTATAACTTAAAAAAGCTGCAATTGCAAATCCGGGTAACAAGAAATGCCATAGTTTTAAACTTGGTATCATAATTCTTAACATGGACATTGTAACTGCTAAAGCAATACCCATCGACAATGTAATCAATATCACTTTCTTCTTTATATGTCCTGCAGTAACTTCCTCTACCTGTTCAGTTAATACATAGACTGC
>JAAYRD010000054.1 GCA_012518955.1 Tissierellia bacterium
GGAAAAGGAGATGCTAGGAATTTATATTAGTGGACATCCCTTAAAACCCTATGAAGATGACTTAAAACGAATATCTACTATTACTACTGCAGAGCTATTTCAAATTCAGGAACAGGTAAAACAGAATTTGGCTCAAGATATAGATGGCAAAAGATTAACAATTGGTGGAATAGTCGTTCTAAAAAAGAATATGGTGACTAAGAATAATAATATGATGGCATTTATAACCTTAGAAGATATATATGGAGCTGTAGAATGTATTGTATTTCCTGCTACTTATGATAGATATAGTAGGCTAATAGAAGAGGATTCTTTGATAGTGATTGATGGCAAGATAAGTATGACTGAAGAAGATGAACCTAAGATAATATGTGAAAGAATAACTGGATTAGATGAATTCAATAGGGATAAGATATATTTAAAAATATCTAAAGAAAAGTCTTTGGACACCTTTAATGAGATCAAGGGAGTTTTAACCAGATATAAAGGTAAAACCCCAGTATATGTTTATGTAGAAAAGCAAGGGAGAATGATGATGGCACAAAGGGATTTATGGGTAAATTTAGATCAGAAATCATTAATCGAAGAATTAATTCAAATATTGGGCAAAGGGAATGTTAAGGTTTCTTGATATAGGTTTTAACATAGGTATAATTTATGCTATAATGAAAGTTATAAATAATAGAAAAAGGTCGTTCCTAAAGGTTAATCTTATTAGGAGAGTGTAAAGACATGTGGACTACAGTCTATTTGGCTACAAGTTTAGAGCAAGCAATAAAGATAGAAGAACATCTAAAGATAGAAGGTTTTTTAGTGAAGAAACAACTCTTATACAGAGAAGGAGACGAAGATCTATATGAAATATTAGCTCCTGATTTTGAAGCCAATGAGATACACATGGCATTATTCGATCTGGGCATACTTTAGTTGGAATATGATAGTTTTATTAACGAGGAGGCGGTATTGGTGAGGACTATAGGGCTACTGACTAGTGGGGGAGATGCCCCAGGTATGAATGCAGCAATTAGATCAGTGGTAAGAACTTCAATTTTTAACAAGTTGAAGGTTATGGGGATTAGGCATGGCTATAATGGACTCCTAAATGGAGAAGTAATGGAGATGGATGTTTCCTCTGTGGCGGATATAATTCATAGAGGAGGTACAATGTTAAGAACTGCTAGGTGTGAGGAATTTAAAACAGAAGAAGGTCTTAAAAAAGCTTTAAATATAATTAACGTATTTGGAATAGATGCTTTGGTAGTTTTGGGAGGGGATGGTAGCTTTAGAGGTGCTAGGAGTTTGGAAGAGCTAGGCATACCAGTAATTTGTATTCCCTGTACAATTGATAACGATATGGGTTATACGGATTATAGCATTGGCTTTATGACAGCTGTAGAAACGGTAGTAGATGCTATAAGTAAGATTAGGGACACATCTACATCTCACGGAAGAGCTAATATAGTGGAAGTTATGGGAAGAAAATGTGGGGATATTGCACTTTACTCTGGATTAGCCGGTGGTGCAGAAAGCATTATAGTATTGGAAACAGGTATAAACGTTGATGAAGTCTGCAAAAAGATAATACAGGGAAGAAATAGAGGAAAACTTCACCATATAATAGTATTAGCAGAAGGCATAAAGAATCCTTATGAAGTGTCAGATGAAATTAAGGATAAAACTGGGGCAGAGGTGAGAGTAACCACATTAGGTCATATTCAGAGAGGTGGAACTCCAACTTCTTTTGATAGGATTATGGCCAGTAGAATGGGACATAAAGCGGTGGAACTTCTACTTAATAATAAATCAGGAAGAGCCTTAGGTATGAAATGCAACAAGATAATTGATATTAGTTTGGAAGAGGCCCTTAAAGTGGAAAAAATATTTAATAAAGATATGTATAATATAGCTAAAACACTTTCAATATAAGATAAAGGAGAGATAAACTTATGAAAAAGACGAAGATAGTTTGTACTATAGGTCCAGCATCTGAAGATGAATCAGTATTACGAGAATTATTTTTAAACGGAATGAATGTAGCCAGGCTTAATTTTTCCCATGGGGAGCATAGTGAACATAAGGAAAGAATAGACACCATAAAAAGACTAAGGGAAGAGCTAAATTTACCCATAGGAATAATGCTTGATACAAAGGGACCTGAAATAAGAATAGGAAGGTTTAAGGATAAGGAAATACGATTAGAAGCGGGAGATATATTTACATTGACCACTAGGGAAGTCCTAGGAGATGAAAATATAGTCACTGTATATAATGAATCGTTGCCTAGAGATGTAGCAAAGGGCAATAGAATATTAATAGATGATGGATTAGTTGAGATGAGGGTGGAAGAAGTTATTGATGGAACAGATATTAGATGTAAACTTTTAAATGGTGGGACACTAAGTGACCGTAAGGGAGTAAATGTACCCAGCGTTTCTACAGACCTACCTCCATTAACAGAAAAAGATGTGGATGATATTAAATTTGGAATAGATAATGATGTGGAGTTTATAGCGGCTTCCTTTATTAGAAGTGCTGAAGATGTATTTACAATAAGGAAGGTATTGGAAGAAAACGGTGGTGCAGATATAGAAATTATTTCTAAAATAGAGAATCAAGAAGGTTTAGATAATATCGATGAGATAATAGATGCCTCAGATGGAATAATGGTAGCTAGAGGAGATCTGGGAGTGGAAATTTTAACACAGGAAGTACCACTTGCACAGAAAAGGATAATAAGAAGTTGTAATATGGCTGGCAAGCCTGTAATTACAGCAACTCAAATGTTGGATTCTATGATGAGAAATCCAAGACCTACCAGAGCAGAGGTAGCAGACGTAGCCAACGCAATATTAGATGGGAGCGACGCCATCATGCTATCTGGAGAAACAGCTGCAGGAAAACATCCTGTAGAATCTGTAAAGATGATGTATAATATCGCAGTAGAAACAGAAAATTCTTTAGATTATCTAGAAGCAACAAGAGCAGAGTTTATATACAAAGATGTATCTACCACAAATGCTATTAGTAGGGCAACTTGTGCAACGGCAAAGGACTTGGGAGCAAGTGCTATAATAACTGCTACTTCTTCAGGCTACACCTCCAGGGCTATATCCAAATTTAAACCAAATGCTCCTATAATAGCTGCCACCACAACTGGAAAGGTTATGAGAAAACTATCTTTAGTTTGGGGAGTTCACCCAGTATTATCTAAAGAAAGCAATATTACAGATGAAGTTATAGATGCATCTATTGATGCTGCTATGGAGCGAGGATATGTTAAAGAAGGAGATCTAATAGTTATGACAGCTGGAATTCCTGTAGGGGTTTCAGGAACTACCAATTTAATTAAGGTTCATACCGTTGGAAAGGTATTAGCAAGAGGAACGGGTATTGGTAAAAGATCTGTATCAGGAAGAGTATGTGTAGGCAGCAATATTGGGGAAATAGAAGAAAAATTTGAAGAAGGAGATATACTGGTAAGTGAATTTACCGATAGAGACATGGTAAAATATATGGAGAAAGCATCGGCTATTATAGTTGAGCAAGGAGGATTAACCTCCCATGCTGCAATAGTAGGTTTAAACTTTGGCAAGCCTACAGTAGTTGGAGTTAAAGATGCCACTGAGGTTTTAAAAGATGGAGAAATAATTACAGTAGATGCTGTTGGAGGACGTATATATAAAGGTGAAGCAAGAGTACTGTAAAGATGATAGGTAATGGGATGACCATATTCATTATTCTAAGATATAAGAAAGCTTGGGAGGCATTAGAATTTGAAATATAATTTCCTTAAATAGGTTAAGCTATAGTGGGAGGAAATTATATGAGAAAGATTATTTTTATTTTAATATTGATGCCTATAATAGATCTATATATATTAATAAAGGCCTCGCAGGCTATGGGATTTGGCACTACTATATTATTTATTATATTAACGGGAATAGCAGGATTATTATTAGCAATATCTGAAGGCAAACTAGTAATCCGAAGTATCAATATGGAAATATCTCGAGGAAGTATACCGGGAGAGAGCATATTAATTGGGCTTTGTATTTTGATTGGTGGACTTTTGTTGGCAGTACCTGGAATTGTAACTGATATAATAGGTATAACTATGGTAATACCAGGAACTAGAGGTATTTATAAACAATATATAAAAAGATTACTTCAAAAAATGATAAATAAAAGGTATACTAATATTATCATTAGACGGTAGGAGGCTCAATATGGAAAAAAGAATTTTAGGAAAGACCAATTTTAAAGTTTCTGTCATAGGCTTTGGTGGCATACCTATTCAAAGAGTGGACAAGGAAATGGCTATAGACTTAATAGGAGAAGCCAAAAAATCAGGTATTAACTTTATAGATACTGCAAGAGGTTATGTAACAAGTGAATCTTTAATAGGTTATGGATTAGAACATTGGGGTAGAGAAAATTTTATTCTTGCTACAAAATCCATGAAAAGGGATTATGAGGGAATAATAGAAGAACTAAATATAAGTTTGGAAAATTTAAGGACAAGCTACATAGATCTTTTTCAATTCCATAATGTTAGAACTTTAGAAGAATTGAATATGATAATGGGTGAAGAAGGTGCATTAAAAGCTATAAAAGAAGCAAAAAAGAAGGGAATTATAAAAGAAATTGGAATAACTGGACATAGTGTGGAAGTACTTGATAAAGTTATAGATACTGGAGAATTTGCAACTATTCAATTTCCATATAATCCAGTGGAACGACAAGCAGAAGAGCTATTTAAAAAGGCGAAGGACTTAAATATTGGGGTTATAGTCATGAAACCTTTGGCAGGAGGGGCCATTAGAAATGCGTCTCTTTCTTTGAAGTTCATAGCTAATAATCCAAATGTAACCTCAGTTATTCCTGGAATGGAAAGCATAGAACAGGTAAGGGAGAATACTAGCATAGGTCACAAAGTTGAACCTTTAAATGAAGAAGAAAAAGCTATAATATTCAAGGAAGCGGAGGAATTGGGAACGGAGTTTTGCAGAAGGTGTGGATACTGCCTACCATGTCCCCAAGGAATAGATATTCCTGTTCAATTTTTAATGGAAGGTTACTATACAAGGTATGATTTAAAAGACTGGGCTAAGGAGCGATATATGGATATGACAGAAAATGCGGCAGACTGCATAGAATGTGGGGAATGTGAAACCAAATGCCCCTATGATCTACCTATAAGAAAAATGCTCAAGAATGTGGAATCTATTTTAGGATAGTATAAATTTTAAAATAATGGACAAGATCCATAATGGGATGTAAGGGGTACTGATTTGTGAAAGGCACGCAATGTGCCTTATTTTTTTGGAAAGGAGTAGTATATGGATAGTTTTAAGACTGGAGATAAAATAAAATTAGATATTATAGATATAAATAGTGAAGGGATGGGAGTAGGAAGATACAATGGATTTACCTTTTTTATAGAAGAGGCAACTATAGGTGATAAAGTTATGGCAGAGGTAGTAGAAGTAAAAAAGAGATTCGGCATAGGTAGAACAATAGAAATATTGGAAACATCCCCTTATAGGGTAGAGTCTAAATGTGGATATTTTCCAGAATGTGATGGATGTCAACTACATAATCTGAGATATGAAAAACAATTAGAATTTAAAAAGGACATAGTAAAAAACAGTCTGGAGAGGATAGGGAAGATTACAGGGGTGGAGATTAAGGATACCATAGGAATAGAATATCCTTATAGATATAGAAATAAAGCTGAATTTAAAGTAGGGAATGGCCATAACATAGGTTACTTCAAAAGAGGAACCCACGAACTACTACCTGTAAATAGGTGCATCATTCAAAATGAAGCGGTGGATAAGATAATAGATATAATAAAAGAGTATATGAAAAAATATAAAGTACAAGGCTATGATAGAAAAAATAAAAAAGGTATAATAAAAAATATACTAATAAGAACTACCAAGGATGATAAAGTTATGGTAGTTATAGTAACAAAAAGCCAAAAACTTCCTCACGAGAAAGAACTAATAGAGGCACTCGTTTCGCAAGGAGTTATCAGTATATATCAAAATATAAATAATAAAGACACATCACTGGTATTAGGATTAAAGGATATAAAGTTATATGGAGAATATAAAATAACAGATTATATAGGTGAGTATAGGTTTCTAATATCTCCAAAATCCTTCTTCCAGATAAATCATATTCAAACGGAGATTCTTTATGATAAGGTTGTAGAATATCTGGATTTAAGTAGAGATGAAACTGTGGCAGATCTATACTGTGGCATAGGAACCATAGCCTTATATATATCTAAATATGCTAAGAAGGTTTACGGGGTGGAAATTGTAAAAGAAACTATAGAGGATGCTAATGAAAATTTAAAACTAAATCAGGTGGAAAATGTGGAATTTATTAGGGGTAAATCTGAGGACATACTGCCGAGATTGAATGCTAAAGGAATAAAAATAGATGCCATAATAGTAGACCCTCCAAGAAAAGGCCTAGATAAAACCCTGATAGATTCTATAACCAAAGCTAACCCTGAAAAAATAGTATATGTATCCTGTAACCCTGCCACATTGGCTAGGGATTTAGGGTATCTAGTGGAGGAAGGATATGAGGTGAAAGAAGTACAGCCGGTGGATATGTTCCCTATGACGGTGCA
>JAAYRD010000055.1 GCA_012518955.1 Tissierellia bacterium
AAAACCTATGGAAGTCCAGCTGCAAATATTATCTACAGAATGGAGGAAAGTCTTCTTGTAGGTTGTGATTTTTACTATGGCATGGATAACTTTGAAGAAACGCATATTTACAGTTTGTCTGCCAATGAGGAGTCAACCTGTATAAACATTTATCCAGATATAGATACATATCCAATCCCAAAAGTAGATCTTGCTAAGGCAATACTAAGGGACTTTAGTAAATATAGCCTAGAATGGTCAGCGGATATAAACTACTTTCGCAGAAAAAGAAAGATGGAAGAAGAGGAATATAGAAAATACATGGATAGATACCGAGAAAGGGAAAAGAGTCTCTTAGACAAGTGCAAGCATCTAGAAAATGCAATTACAGGTAGGACAGAAAGAGAGCGAATTAGAAAGATTAAAGAAACTTATGGTATTAAAAAATAGAAGAAAATAGTAGAGATAGGAAATAGGAACCAACAATTAAAACATGTAAACTATTATCTTTCACAATAGGAGGACCTACTTATGAGAATAAAAAATTTTATGGAATACAAAAAAGATGTGTATGATAAGGGAAAAGATACCACCAAAGATATGAAACCTAAGGAATATATAAAGGAGCTTAAGGGTAAATCCATTAAGGATCCTGAATATGGACGGATTTTAGATGAATATATAATTAATCTAATAGAAAGTGCTAAGAATGATACAGATTTGTTTGAAAAATACAATAATATTATTAAGCCTCATCTGAAAGAATTAGCTAAGGAAGGTAAGTGCGGGGAAACGGAGAAGATAGTTAATAGGTTTTTAGGAAGATGGGACAGTGATAATGAGAAAAAGGCTACAATCTACGGAGATCGATCCAAGATATTTTTAGTTAATGAGAAATACGATAAGGCTTATAGCAATGCAAAAAAGGCCTATGATATTTATCATGAACAATTTGGAGAATGCGACTATAGAACAATAGGGGCAAGAATTAATCTCATTGTTTGTAGAAAAGAGCTTGATTATTATGAAGAAACAGAGGATGAGCTTGCTGTGATTTTAGAAGATTGTTTTGAGTTTTTTGATGGGAGGGATCCTAATATACCTAATATTATTAATAAGATGGCAAGTGCTTATGGCTTTAGGATGAAAGAAGATGAAAGGGTTGCAAGCCTTCGGGAAATGCGATATATAAAGGCTTGGCGAATTCATGGGAAAGAAGATATAAAGACCTTAGAAGCTTTGTATGATATGGCAGACTCTTATTACTATTCAGATCCAGATAAGTGCTTGGTTATAGCCAAAGATGCTTATAAGGGGTGTGTGAGGCATTTGGGAGAGGACCATAGTTTGACTTTATCGGCCCAGCGTCAACTGGCAAGTGCTTATGGTAATAATTATGAACATGAAAAGGCTTTAAATATGAAAGTTGAAATTTATGAAAAGGCAAAGGTTATATATGGGGAAGAAGCAAGGGAAACCCTAAGTATATATAAGAGTCTAATAAACACGGCAGTAGACATTGCAAATTTAGACAAAGAGCTAGAAGAGGAAGGAAAAATATATGAA
>JAAYRD010000001.1 GCA_012518955.1 Tissierellia bacterium
AACCTTTCTATATATTTTCCAACCATATCCACCTCTAGATTAACCTCATCACCTACACTTTTCTCAACCAGTGTTGTTTCCCTCTTAGTATGGGGAATAATGGATACTTTGAAAATTTCATCATCCACATAGGCAACTGTAAGACTAATTCCATCAATGGCTATAGAGCCTTTGTATATTATATATTTTAGAATATTAGGTGGAGTAACTATAGACACCCATATGGCATTGTCCTCTCGCTTAAAATCTTTAATAATGCCTGTTCCATCTATATGACCACTTACAATATGTCCACCTAGTCGGTCTCCTATCCTTAAAGCCCTTTCTAGATTAACCCTACTTCCATGAGATAGGTTATCTAAATTACTTTTTCTCATGGTTTCTGCCATAATATTCGTTTGGAAGCTATCGGAATTAAAACCTGTCACCGTTAAGCAGACACCATTAGTTGCGATACTGTCTCCTAATTTAATATTTTCTAATACCTTTTTAGCTTTAATTACAACACTGGCAGATTTGGTCCCCTTTACAACGGAATGAACTACTCCTATTTCCTCTATAAGTCCTGTGAACAAAATTACACCTCCTTTTTTAAGTAAGCTTCTATAATTACATCATCTTTAATCTTCTGAACATTCGTATCCTTAAGATGTATAGCATCCCTCATATATGGAATGCCCTCACCACCAACTGGGGTTTTAGATGAGCTTCCTCCTATTATTTTAGGCCCTATAAAAGATAATACCTTGTCCACAACTCCTGCCTTAAGGGCTGAATAATTTAAAGTACTTCCTCCTTCCAAGAGGACACTATCAATCCTTTTTTCTCCTAAGGATTTCATTAAGTAGAGTAGATCTACCTTTCCCTTCTCAAAAGGTGTTATTATCACTTCAGCACCGGTTTCTTGAATATGTTTTAGTTTTTCTTTATCAATAGCTTCTGTTGTTGCAATAATAGTTTTTGTGCTTTCATCACATTTAAGAACCTTGGCATTCAAAGGGATGCTTCCCTTTGAATCTACAATTATCCTAATGGGATTTCTTCCATCTCTATCTTTCAATCTAGTTGTAAGCATAGGATCATCAGCTAAAACTGTACCTATTCCAACCATTATGGTGGAGTAATGATGTCGCATTTCATGAACATATTGTCTAGATTCCCAGTTGGTGATCCAGCGGGAATCCCCACTACAAGCTGCTATCTTTCCATCTAAAGTCATTGCTGTTTTAAGGACACAAAAGGGAAGTCCTGTTGTAATAAATTTTATAAAAACTTCGTTTAACTTTTCCGCCTCATTTTTTAAAACACCTGTTATTACTTCGATACCATTTTCTTTTAAGATCTTAATTCCATTGCCAGCTACTAAAGGATTAGGATCTTTCATAGAAATTACAACCTTCTTAATACCCTTTTTAACAATAGTTTGAGCACAGGGTGGAGTTTTCCCAAAGTGAGAGCAAGGCTCTAAGTTTATGTACATAGTGGCTCCGGTAACATCTTCTGTAGCATTGTTAAATGCATTGATCTCTGCATGGGGCTCTCCATATTTTTTGTGATAGCCTTCACCTATGATCTTCCCATTCTTAACTATTACCGCTCCAACTAAAGGATTAGGGTTTGTATAACCAACTCCAAGTTTGGCTAGATTAAGAACCCTAGCCATATATAAGGAATCCATATTTTCACCTCAATTCATATTTTGCACATAAAAAACCCTGATAAAAATTTTATCAGGGCATGATTCCATAAAATAACTCACTAAGAACTATTAAAAAATATAACTCAAAGAGCATTTCAATTTTCCTTCTTTCATCCAGACTTTACTGTCGGTACTGGAGTTACACCAGTTCTGCCAAAATAGGCTCGCGGACTTTACCGCCGGTAGGGACTTTCACCCTGCCCTGAAGGACTTTCCATATTTATTTGACAAATCAATATTAACACCGTTTTAAAATTAAGTCAATGTATGTTTTAAAAACTAAAGGATAGAATTGTTTATTCAGGTAATAATAATAACAACAAATATGAAAGGAAGATATAAATGGATCAAAAATTTGTTGTTGTCACCGACAATGCCTTTTCAACTCCCATGTCTAAAGACGAGGCCATAAAATCCGTTAAAGAACATGATAAAAACGGTGCAACTGCATATATAATATCTGAAAAGGAAGCTAAAAGAGTAAAAACACCTGATAACTTCAATAAACCTAAGTGGAGCTAAAACTATACTATCCTTGTTTGGAAATAATATAAGAAATTAAGTCTATTAATATTTAATTTTAAAAATATTAATAGTTAGCGACGGGACATATTGTATACACATAATATGTCCCTTTTGAATTATTAGTGTGGACTTGTTAATAAGCTTGTTTGTAATTGGGTACACTTCCAACGAAACTTTTATTAGTCAAGGCTTATCTTTCCAAATATATCTTTACTATGAAAGGACATATTTATATGTTTTCCCCATGTCATGAGATTTTATTATTCTAAACAACATCCATAATTCAAGATTTACAATTCTTCATCCGTGAAGGTCAATGTGACCGCCTGTACTAAATCCATTATTGAATAGGTTCCTTAACAATAAATCTATTCCTATCAGACAACATTAAATATTGTGGCAAGTATTTAGGTAAAATCATTGATATCCTCTGTCAAAAACTTTTAGATAAAACCCATCAATCAAGAACAGACTAATAATAAGTAGTACACCTAGAAAAAGAGTTACAGTTAACCTATATGTTAAATTAGAAATAAAAATTGTGCTTTTAATTCCAAATTGCGTGACTTTTAAATGGGCTTTGTTATCAGGAAGTTCAACTTCTACTTGTTGATTGTCCGCAACACTAGCAACCCTTACTCCATTCACCTTTATTTGAATTTCTGAGGCCATACCCTGCCAACCAGTATTTCGTTTAATTGTAGCAGTGATCTTTTTACTAATGCACATTCTATAAACCATACCTCCTAACTAAAATCTAAAAATCCCCTATAATTTATATGTTGGTATCCCGGCTATTTTAGCTATATCTCTCAAGCCTTCCTCGATCTCTTCCCTAGAGAAGTTATTTACCTGTAAAAACTCATTATCTAGATTACTTAACCTTTGGTAAAAATCGATTACTACCATCATATTCCTACTGTCTTTAGGGTTGAAATTTTCAAAAAGTATATTTTCGGCCTTATTTATTTTTCCCTCTGATAATAATGTCATTAGTCTTTTATGTAAATTATCATTCTGTGCATATTCTTCGTTTTCAGATAGTTCATAAACAATGGTATCCTTGCCACATACAATTTTTGATAAAAATTTGATTAAATTTTTTATAGTTCGCATTATATAGTCTTCTTGGTACATCAATTTTATCACCTTCTTTTCGCATATTTAAGGACTTCAAATCAATAGACCTTGTTACCAGATGCTTGAATATAAGCATTAAAAGGCACTTTAATCACCTTACTAAACTTAATAAAATTATACTCGTCTTATTTTTCTACTTTAAGAATAAAACATAGTAGAAAATATAATATAGCCCCCACTCCAATAGATAACAAGAGCATAATTGGCTCTACTATCCTATAATCTGGCAGCTTTGGAGTTAAACCATAGAATATACCGTAAACTAAAACCCCCATTATTATGGATGCAAATAGAGTTTTAAAAAAAGATGATAAATAGCTTGTTAAACCAATAGGTCCTAGTCTCTTTCTTAAACCTATAAACAATAGAGCAGTAGTGAAGATGGCAGATATACTAGTTGCCAATGCCAATCCACTATGTCCCATAGGCTTTATAAGTATAAGGTTTAGTATTATATTTAAACCTACAGCCAGAGCTCCGTTTATCATCGGGGTTTTGGTATCCTGAAAGGAATAATATACTCTATTCAACATTAGTCTTAGAGCAGATCCTATCAGTCCTACAGAATAAAATATCAAAGCTTCTGAGGTCATAGAGGTAGCCAACTCATCAAAGGCTCCCCTTTGGAAAAATAGCTTAACCATAGGTTCTGCCAGTATAAGTATTCCTATAGTTGCAGGTACAGTTATCAATAGTATAATATTGATTCCTCTACCCATAATGCTTTTAATCTGAGCCTGATCATCTTGAGAAAAGGCCTTAGATAGCATAGGGAATACCACTGTGGTAATAGCCATAACGAATACAGATATTATGAGATCGTTTATTCTTGAAGCATAGGTTAATGCAGAAATACTTCCACTTACTAGGCTAGAGGCTAAAGTTTTATCTACTATTGTGTTTATCTGCTGAACTGCCGAACCTATCATCACTGGAATAACCAGTAGAAGAGCTTTCTTTAAATATCTATCCCTTAGATTTACATTTAAAGAATACCTATATCCTTGATGTATAATGGCTGGAACCTGTATTAAAAATTGGGTAGAAGCGGCAATAACGCTGGCTATCATCAAGTGATTAATATTTCCTTTATTTCCTAAAAAAATCAGGAAAAATATGAAAACAAAATTATAAGGAATCCCCATTATAGCTGGTGGGCCAAATACCTGGCTACTATGGAGGTATCCTGAAAATACATAGGTGAATCCTAGAAATATTACAATAGGTAGTCCTATTCTATTCAACCTAACGGCCAAATCAAACTGTTCACCAGTAAAGCCTTTAGCCAGTATCTTGATTACTAAAGGAGATAGGAAAAAGCCCAGTAAAGCCAGGATCAGAGTTATTAAAAAAACTACATTCAATATATTGTTCAAAAATTTTAATTTACCTATTCGTCCCTTTTTTTCTTCGATCTCGGTAAAAATAGGAATAAGGGTAGTATTTAGTGAAGCTCCTATGGTAGTCATTAGCATTACAGTAGCTGTCATAGCAACAAAATAAGTATCGGTTTTGTAGCCAGAGCCATATTTAGAAGCTATCAACACTTCCCTTATAAATCCTAAGAATTTGCTGATAAGGGTGAATACAGCTATCATCGTTACTGATTGGGTTACTTTTTGTTTATTGGTCATTCTATTTACCTCTTTGCTTTATTATTTATTACATCTGTATATTATACCATAGAAAAAAGACTTCCTTCAATCAAGAAGAAAGTCTTTGAATTATTCTTAATAATATCCCCTGTATTTTTATCCTATCTCTTTAATCTTATATTAACCCTATATTTATCTCCTCTAAAATAGTTTTTTACATAGTGTAATTGCTTTCCGTTTTCCATATATAGTTTAGATTTGATTAATAAAATAGGAGATCCTTCATGGGATTCTAAAATCCTAGCGGTATGTGCATCTGCTTCAATGGATTCTATAGTTTCCATTGCATAATCTAATTTAAGGTTAAGAACGTTTTCGTAATAATCTATTATAGAACCTTCGAAGTATTTCTCATCTATCTCACCAGTGATATCCTTTGAAATATAAAATATCTCGTAGGCCAAAGGTATCTCATCAGCAATCCTAATTCTAGAAACCCTTATTACCTGAGAATTTTCATTAACCGATAATTTATTTGTAGTTTTTTTAGTAGCATTTATGGTTTCACAGCTAATCACTTTACTATATAATTTCTTCCCGATTTGTTTCATATCTTCAGTAAAACTGGTATATTTATTTTCTTTGTATATCAGATGCCTATCCTTCACAAAGGTTCCTTTGCCAGACATTCTATATAGATAGCCATCGTTTACCAGGTTGCCAATGGCTTGTCTAATAGTATGCCTGCTAACGCTAAATAGATTCATTAGCTCCCTTTCTGAAGGAATCATATCATCTACTTTAAAATCATTATTTAATATTTTATCTTTAATCCAATCCTCAATTTGGCTATATATAGGTAATCTAGAATTTCTATCAATCATATTTTCCCACCTTTAAACCCACTATTCTTATTGCTATAATTTCTATCTTATCATCTTTACTTTTACTTTTCCATATACTTCCCCAAAGTCATCCATATCTATATGGCCTGTCTTCCTATTCATAGCATTTAAAACACCACATGTATTCCCAACTCTCAGTATTTCTTCATAAGAACTTCCTTTATCGATTTCACTAACCATACCCGCAACTAAGGCATCGCCAGAGCCTACAGGGCTCATAATATCCACGGTAGGTATGGTGACTTTATATATATCATTACCACAAAGAGCGATACTTCCCTCTTTTCCCAAGGATACTACTATCATTTCTACATTATATTTTCTAAGATGATATAAAGTTTCTATAAGTTGGTCCTCACTATTAATATTAGTACCCAATAGGTTCTCCAATTCGGAAATGTTCGGCTTGATTAAAAATGGTGCAACTTTTATAGCATTTTTTAAATATTTTGCACTTGTATCCAAAACAAATTTTAAATTTTCTTCCTTAGCTATTTCTATAAGATCTATATAGAAGTCATCCCTAAGACCTTCAGGTAAACTACCTGAAGCAGATATTACATTGATATGGTTATTTTTCAATATATCGATTATTAATCTCTTTAAATTTTCCGAGTCTTTCTCGGTAATTATAGGGCCGGACTCCAATATCTCTGTTTGCTCTTCGCCAGAAATTATTGCTATGCAATTTCTTGTATCACCGTCTATCTTTACAAACTCTGAAACAATTTTAAAATCAGACAATTGTTCTTCAATTAATTGCCCTGTGGCACCACCTAAAAAACCTGTTGCTATAACTTTATTACCCAGATTCCTTAATACCTTAGATACATTAATTCCCTTTCCACCAGCAGTTTTAACATAATTCCTACATCTATTGATATCATTTATACTATAACTATCCATATAATAACATATATCAATAGATGGATTTAAGGTAATAGTTAATATCATGTTAATCTACGCCCTATTATTGCTACCACAGAGCAATATCTTTTCACGGACAATTTCTTTAATAGCCTCTTTTGCTGGTGCAAAGTATTTCCTTGGATCGGTTTCTTGTGGATTCCCAACTAAATATTCCCTTAATGCATTGGTAAAAGGTATTTTTAATTCCGTTGCTATGTTTATTTTACATATTCCCAATTCTATGGTCTTTTTAATAATATCATCAGGTACACCAGAGGCCCCATGGAGTACCAATGGAATATCCACTTTATCCCTTATATTAGCCAGGACATCAAAGTCTATCTTAGGTTCTGATTTGTATAAGCCATGGGCAGTTCCTATAGCTACCGCTAATGAATCTATTCCTGTTCTTTTCACAAATTCTTTTGCTTGAATAGGATTCGTATAGTATGAATCTCTTTCATCCACAATCAAATCATCCTCCATGCCCCCAAGCCTTCCTAATTCAGCTTCTACAGTACCACTTACCCCGTGTACATAATCTACAACCCTTTTTACTACCTGAATATTTTCTTCAAAGGACAAATGAGAAGCATCTATCATTACCGATCTGCATCCTAGTTCTACAGATGCCTTTATATCATCCAGCTTCTCATGATGATCTAAGTGTAGGGTCAATGGGATTTGAAAGTCCTTCGCCATGGTCTTAATAATAGCATCGATATATGCCCTACCACTAAAGTTAAAAGTTCCTGGTGTTGCTGCTAGTATAACAGGGCTTTTTAATTCCAATGCCGCTTCCCCAACGGCTAGCGCCGTTTCTAGATTGTGTATATTGAAAGCTGGAACCGCATATCCATTTTTTTGAGCATCCAGCAGAATTTCCTTTGTTGAAATTAGCATCATTTCACCTCTATTTATCTATAGATTTTGTCATAAATTTTATTCAGTTCATGGAAGGTAGTATTCCCTGACATAGGACCTCTCTTGGTGACCGCCATAGCCCCTGCTATGGAAGCCAATCTAGCCGATTGTACAACATCAATATCTTGATTTATACATGATACAAAAGTCCCCGCAAAACAATCGCCCGCTCCTGTAGGGTCTATTTCCTCCACTTCATATGGAGGGATTATAAGTTCTAGCTCTTCAGTAAATAAGGTAGCCCCTCGACTTCCCCTCTTTATGATTACAGTTTCTACACCTTCATTAAATAGTATCTCTATACATTGTTTTTCGTCTTCAATTCCCATTAAATAAAACAATTCATTTTCACCTGAAAGTATAATATCTGAAATCTTCAATATATGAGCTAGAAGTTTTCTTCCTTCCTCGTCCTTAACTATCTCTTTTCGCACATTTGGATCAAAGGTTATTTTAGCTTCTTTTTTCTTAGCCAAGTCTATTGCCTTTAGTATTGCCGCCCTTATACCTTCGTTGTAAATTGCCGAACCCATTATATGAAGATATTTGATATCTTGAAAATCACTTTCTCTAACATATTTCTCGTCTATTTTCCCACAGGCAGCATTTCCAATATGATATATAAAATCTCTATCCCCATTTTCCTTATAGGTTACAAAGGCGACTCCAGTAGTTTCATCGTCTAAAACTTTAATTGAAGATATATCTACTCCACTATTCTTCAAACGGTCTAGGTTTATCCTACCAAAGCCATCGTCACCTACCGCAGATAAGATCATGGCATTACTGCCACATTTTGCAGCCTGATCGGTGAAAATGGCAGGGGCACCACTGGGAAATGGTCCCATGTATTCACCAGTTTCATAGAATTTCTGATCTACTTCCTTTGCCATGATCTCAACCAATATTTCTCCAATAGTAATTATCTCAGCCATTAGAATCACTCCCCCTATTTAAAACTATACATCTATCATTCTCTCTTTATTTCTAACATCCACATAGACCGCAACTATTATAATGAGTCCTTTGATTATCTGTTGATAAAAATAGGGCATTCCAATTAAATTCATACCATTATTTATTACTCCAATTATTGAAGCTCCAATAAAAGTACCTAGTACAGTACCATAACCCCCTGAAAGGCTGGTTCCTCCTAGTACGGCAGAGGCAATGGCATCCAATTCATATCCTGTAGCTGCATTTGGTTGAGCGGAATAAAGTCTAGCTGTAAGAATTATACTGCTTATGGCTGCAGCTATCCCCATAATTATATAGATTATCACCTGCATTTTTTCAGTATTAACCCCTACATATTCTGCAGCAGTTTTGTTTCCTCCAATAATCTTTGCTTGTCTTCCAAACTTTGTTTTAGAAAGTAAAACATGACCTACTATCAATAATAATGCCACTATAACAACCGGTACAGGTAGCATACCAAATAGTTTCCCATTTCCTAAAAAAAGAATTGTTGAATTGTTTATTTGAATTGGCTTTGCATCTGTGAAAGCATAACCAATACCTCTAAATATGCCTAATGTGGCCACTGTAACTATAAAAGTTGGGATTTTAAACTTAGCACCGATGAAACCGTTGAAGAATCCCGCTATAGCACCTACCATTAATACGATAATAATGGATATCATAGCATTGAATCCCTTGTCCAAACTTATCCCTAATACAATTCCACAAAGAGCTGCTATGGAACCAACTGATAAATCTATTTCCCCGATCATCAAAACAAAGGTCATCCCAAAAGCAAGAATTGCTATTATGGAAACCTGCGAAAGTATGGTTAATATATTATTAGTCTTTAAAAAATGAGGACTTAATGCCGAAAATAATATCATAAGGCCAATTAAAGCTATGAGGACACCTCCATAACTCTTAAAGACCTTGCTGTCCGTTATCTTATTAATACCTTTCCCCATCTATCTCACCCTTTCCAGTTATATATGTCATTATTTTCTCTTGAGTTGTATCCTTTGGATCCAGCTCTGCTACAATTTGATTCCTATCTATTACCAATAATCTATCCGAAACGTTTAATATCTCGGGCAAATCAGAGGAGATCATTATGATACCTACACCCTTTTCAGCCAGTTGAATCATCAATTTGTATATTTCAAACTTAGCACCTACATCAATACCCCTAGTAGGTTCATCCAATATTAAAATTTCTGGTTCAATTTCAAACCATTTAGAAAGGACTATCTTTTGTTGATTCCCACCGCTTAATTTATTTACAATTTGATGTACGCTAGGCGTTTTTATTCTAAGATTGTCCACATGTTTTTCAGTAATCCTAGTTTCCTTCCTACTATCTATGAATCGAAATCTATTTAAAAGTTTCCCTATATTTGCCATCGTAATATTTTCTTGAACTGTTCCACTTAGAACAAGTCCTTCATTTTTTCTATCTTCCGTAACAAAAGCTATTCTATGCTCAATTGCATCTAAAGGGTTCTCAACTTTAACCTTTTTCCCATGGATATACATCTCTCCACTATCTTTTTTTAGGATTCCAAATATACCCTGCCCTATTTCCGTCCTACCCGAACCCATCAATCCATAGAGTCCCAGTATTTCTCCTGGTCTTAGGTACAGATTTATATCATTATAAAAATTTTCCTTATTATAGTTTTCAATTACCAACAATCTTTCATCCTTAAGGTATTTAAAATCTTTATGAGGATAAAATTTATCCATTTCCCTTCCAACCATCATCTTAACCAGTTCATCAGAAGCTGTTTCCGATATCTTAACAGTCCCTATATATTTGCCATCTCTCAATACTGTTACATCATCTGCAATTTCGTATAACTCTTCCATTCGATGAGATATATAAATAATCGATTTACCTTCAGATTTTAACTTTCTTATAATCTTAAATAAGATTTCCGTTTCCTTATTACTTAAAGCGGATGTAGGTTCATCCATAATGATTATCCTTGGATTTTTAGATAAGCCCTTAGCTATTTCAATCATCTGTTGATTGGATATAGATAGGTCCTTGATTAAAACATCAGGGGTGATATCTATTCCCAATTCATTCAATAGCGTTTTGGTTCTTTTCTCCATTTCCCTATCATCTATAATCCCAAAACGAGTGGGCTCATCTAAAGCAAATATATTGGCTGCTACCGATAGATTAGGGCAAAGGCTTAATTCTTGATATATTGTGCTAATACCAAAGCCATTGGCGTGATTTACATCCTTTATCTCAATTTCCTTATCATCCATGAATATTTGTCCACCATCGGGTTTATATAGACCTGATAATATCTTTATAAGAGTTGATTTACCAGCTCCATTTTCCCCTAATAATGCCAATACCTTTCCTTCTTCGATCTTTAGGTTAACTCCTTCAAGGGCAACAACCCCAGGAAATACCTTTTTTATATTTTTCATTTCTAAGATTGTTTTCACAATATAACACCCACTTGCTAAATATTATTTTATGCAACTAAATCTAAAGAAATGCAGAAGCATTTCTTTAGATTTAGAACAATAGTTTATTTTACATTTGTGTTGACCTTGTCACCTTCAACAGTTACATCAACAAATCCTTTGCCATTAATATATATGCCTGGAGTTATTGGAACCTCTTTTTCTACTGTTTCACCCTTCACCAATTTAACAGCGTTTTTAACTGCTTCAGCACCCATCTTGTCTGGATATTGGACAACAACTGCTAAAAATGCATTATCCTCATCAACGGAATCCCTCGCTTCCTGAAGTCCGTCAAATCCAACAACGATGGTATCGGATTTTCTTTCAGCAATAGCTGTAGTTGCAGCGATGGCCATATCATCACCAAATCCAAATATTCCTTTTAGATCTGGTTTACTAGTTAACATATCTTCAGAAGCCTTTTTTGCTTCCTCTCTAGTACGACCTGGTAATTCAATTACGATTTCCATATCTGGGTATTGCTCTGCTACCTTTTTAAATCCATCAATACGGTCCCTTACCGATTGTACCTCTGGGTAGGTGATTAATCCTACTTCACCTTTTTCATCTAAATATTGAGCCATAGCTTCGGCTGCTATCATACCCCCAGAATAGTTATCAGTTGCAATATGTGAATCAACTTCCACATCGTTGGCTTTTACATCTATGGTGATAACCGGTATATCAGCTTCTTTAGCTTTCATTATTGCACCTTTAACTCCATCCGAATCAACTGGAGTTAGAATAATGACATCCACCTCTTTATTGATGAAGTCTTCTATAGCCGATATCTGTCTATTTAAATCCTGATCTGCTATAGCAACATCAACTTTAGCACCTTGGTTTTCTGCTTCCTCCTCAATTGCCTCCTTTATGGCTACTTGGAATGGATGGGCCTGTGTTAAAAGAGATGCACCAATTGTTATTCCATCTTCCTTGTCAGGTACATCTGATTTAGATGTACAACCAACTACAACAGTTAATAACATTACTGTTGCTAATACTAATGCTAATATTTTTTTCATTATAACTCCCCCCTATATTTAATCTATATACATTATACATTTAACTGGTACGGTTGTCCATACATTTGAAAAATAATTTTAAATGTAATAAAAAAATTCTAAGCTATCTATAATTTATTTGAAATTATAGATAGCTTAGAGCCATGATATCAATATAAAATTATTTTGCTTCTCCCAAATAAGCTTCCTGCACCTTGCTATCTTTTAATAAATCACTTCCTAGCCCTTCTAAAACCAATTCCCCTGTTTCTAATACATAAGCATAATCCGCTATTTCCAATGCCTTTTTTGCATTTTGTTCCACCAATAATATGGTATTTCCTTGACTATGGAGCATGCTTATTATTTCAAATATATCCTTCACTAAAAGAGGTGCAAGCCCTAAGGAAGGTTCGTCCATCATCAATACCTTTGGTTGTATCATTAAAGCCCTTCCCACAGCTAGCATTTGTTGTTCTCCCCCTGATAGGGTTCCCGCTTTTTGCCAACTTCTTTCCTTTAATCTAGGGAACATCTCATAGACTCTTTTCATTTCACTTCTTATACCATTGGAATCCTTTCTAGTATAAGCTCCTAATATTAGGTTTTCTTCTACGGTTAAATCTGCAAATACCCTTCTTCCTTCTGGCACCATTACTATTCCTTTTTTAACAATATCTTTAGTGGGTAAATTGGTTAGATCTTCTCCATTATATTCTATCTTTCCCTGGGATTTCTCCACCAATCCCATAATAGCTCTTAGGGTGGAAGATTTACCTGCTCCATTAGCCCCTATAAGAGTAACTATTTGATTCTCTTCTATGGTAATATCTATTCCCCTAAGGGCGTTGATACCTCCATAGTGCACGTGTAAATCGGATACCTTGAGCATCTATTCCACCCCCAAATAAGCTTCTATAACATTGGAATCCGTTTGTATCGACTCTGGATCACCCTGAGCAATTAAACTACCATGATCCAATACCAATATCTCTTCACATATTCCCATTACCACTTCCATATGATGTTCTATTAAAAATATGGTTAATTCAAATTCATCCTTTATATCCTTTATAAATTCCATTAGTTCCCTGGTCTCCTGAGGGTTCATCCCTGCTGCCGG
Source organism: Tissierellia bacterium (assembly GCA_012518955.1). GTDB lineage: Bacteria > Bacillota > Clostridia > Tissierellales > Tepidimicrobiaceae > DUNJ01. The sequence goes on from JAAYRD010000001.1 coordinate 13,275, forward strand.
TTCATCTAGTAATAATAATTTTGGCTCCGTTGCCAAAGCTCTAGCAATTTCTAGCCTTCTTTGTTTACCATAGGGAAGGGAATGAGCCTTCCCATCTTTCTCATCCTCCAAACCTACTTTTTCTAACAAATAAAGAGATTTTTCCAGCATCATCTTTTCTTCCTTCCTATAATTAGGAAATTTCAATATAGATGAGAATACATTGGATTCAATTCTTAGATGGTTTCCAATAAATACATTATCCAGAACGGATAATTCCTTAAACAATCTAATATTTTGAAAGGTTCTACATATCCCAAGCTTAGCTATTTCATCTGGTCTTAATCCCGTTATATCCTGCTCTTCCTCCCCTGGGTTAAATATTATCTTGCCCTCTGTAGGTCTATATACTCCTGTAATTACATTAAAAATAGTAGTTTTGCCTGCTCCATTAGGTCCAATTAGGCCAACAATTTGCCCTTTTTCAATATCTGCATTAAATTTATTGGCAGCTACAACCCCACCAAATCTCATGGTCATATTTTCTATTTTCAGCATATCTGAAGTTCACATCCTTTTTAGTTTTCTTTTAATAACCCTTCCTTCCTAAATATGACTACTGCCATAAGGATTATCGAAAAGATAACCATCCTCATTCCTGCCACTCCCTCTAATTTCACAAAACCTAAATTAATGGATTCGTCTAAGAACCTTAAAGCTTCCATGGCTATGGTGACTATTATAGCTGAAACTACTGAACCTTTTATACTCCCCAATCCACCTAGAACCACGATCAACAATATATTAAATGTAAGTACTATTCTAAACATATTTGGGTCTATTGTTCCCAATAAAGCGGCTAAAAGTCCTCCACCAACTCCTGCTAAAAATGATCCAAAGGTAAAGCTCATCACTTTGTGAGTAAATAGATTGATCCCCATGGATCTAGCTGCTATCTCATCTTCTCTAATAGCATTGAAGGCTTTTCCATAGCTTCCTTCCATTAAAAAGGTCATAAATAAAATGGTAACAAGAGCTAATCCCCAACTCCACCATACATTAGTAGATGCAGGTATTCCCTTCAAGCCTAATGCTCCATTGGTTATAGATTGGGTATTGGTAAATACTACCCGTATTATTTCAGCAAAACCTAAAGTAGCTATGGCTAGATAGTCATCTGTAAGCCTAAGAACAGGGGCCCCTATTAAAAATCCGAATAGTCCGGCCATTACCCCTCCCATCATAAGGGCAGGAAAAAAGCTCCATTCTATATTAGCTAAAAAAGGCACTATAGGTTTCATGAAAAAATTCATCTCTTTCATAGGGGCAGGCATGGTAAGGATTGCCACCGTATAGGCCCCTATAGCCATAAATCCAGCATGACCTAACGAAAACAGTCCGGTAAATCCATTTATCAGATTCATGCTAAGGCCTAAAATTATATAAATTCCACAAAGGTTTAATACCCTTAATTTATAATCATCTAAGACTTTATTCAATATGAACAATACCACTATTGTAATTATAAGCATACTCAATGATTTTTTAAATCTATTATTTATTTTCATAAGCTACACCTTCTCTGTAATTTTTTCTCCCATTAAACCTGTAGGTTTAATTAGAAGTATTACAATCAAAAGGATGAATGCAAATGCATCCCTATACCCAGTAAGCTTCGGTAACAGAGCTATAAGCATTATTTCCCCTAGTCCTAATATAAATCCACCTAATACAGCCCCAGTTATATTGCCTATTCCTCCTATAACTGCCGCTATAAAACATTTCAAACCTGGCATTACTCCCATTAAAGGCATCAATTGAGGATATCTAATCCCCCACATAATTCCTCCAACGGCAGCTAAAAAGGAACCTATAAAAAATGTAATAGAGATAATTCTATTTATATCTATCCCCATCAAACTGGCTGTTTCATAATCCTTTGACAAAGCCCTCATAGCCATTCCTGTTTTAGTTTTGGTAATGAAGTAGGTAAGACCTAATAACAATAATAAGGTAACCAGTGGAATGATGAAGGTTATTAAACTTATGGATACCCCTCCCAATTTTATTACCTTATTAAATACATTAGGAATAGGGAAGGCTTTGGGCCTTCCCCCAAATACTACTATTCCAAAATTTTGTAAAAAGAAGGAAGCTCCTATAGCAGATATCAATATAGTAATTCTAGGCGACTCCCTCAATGGTCTATAGGCTACTTTCTCAAGGAGGAGACCAATCAATCCGGTCAGTACTGAAGCAAGTATAAATACAATCCACCAAGGTATGGATGTGAACAATATCCCATAATAGGTGATATAGATTCCCAACATAAATATATCACCATGGGCAAAGTTTATCAGTCTAAGGATTCCATATACCATGGTATATCCTATGGCTATTAAAGCATATAAACTACCTAGTGAAATGCCATTAGCCAGATGTTGCAATAGTCCCTGATTACCCATATTAAATCCCCCTTCTAGCCTAATCTTTTAGTTAGGTTCAACAGTAGTCAAGTATTCAAATTCTCCATCTACTACTTTTTTAATTACAGCACTCTTCACTGCATCCCCATTTTCATCCAAGGTAATAATTCCCGTAGCTCCCATAAATTCAGTGGTTTCAGCAATCTTATCCCTTATAACCTTTGGATCCGTAGAGTCTGCTTTTTCTATGGCATCCAATATAACCATGTATGCGTCATAGCCTAGTGCTGCAAAAGCATTGGCTTCTTTATTATATTTTTCTTTATATTCTTCTAAAAACACTCCCGAAACATCTGTCACCGGTGCCTCTGCTGTAAAGTGAGTACTAAATACCGTACCCTCTACTGAATCCCCACCAATTTCCACCAGTTCTGGCGCTTCCCAGGTGTCCCCACCTAGAATCGGTGTATCCATGCCCAGATCCCTTGCTTGCTTAATAAGTAATGCAGATTCACCATAATTTCCAGGTGCAAATATTACATCCGGGTTCTTTCCTTTTACATTTGTAAGTTGGGCGGTAAAGTCTTGATCCCCTGTATTATAAGAAGAAATTTCTACTATACTATCTTCATCACCTGTCAACTCTTTGAAGGCATCCACAAAATACTTGCTAAGCCCTACAGAATAATCCTGGGTAACATCTTGGATAATAGCTGCCTTTTTTGCACCTAATTCATTAAATGCATAGTTAGCCATTACCGTCCCCTGGAATGGGTCTATAAAGCAAACCCTAAAGTAATAGTCATTATTTAATGTAACCAAAGGATTAGTTGGAGAACATCCTACCGCTGGCACTTGTCCTTTATTAACTATATCTCCCGCTGCCATAGATAGAGAACTACCGTAGCTACCTATAATTGCAACTACCTCATCCTTTTCTATAAGTCTTGAAGCTGCATTAGCCGCCTCCACCTTATCGGATTTGTTATCTACTATAACCAGTTCAACCTTTTTGCCAAGTATTTCTCCTTTGATTTCATTGGCCAATTCAATACCCTCTACCGTCATCTCTCCTCCAGCTGCATTGGCCCCAGTCATAGGTTCAAATACCCCTATTTTAATTACATCAGCGTCAGAAGAACCTCCCGTCTCTTCTGATTGACTACACCCTGCTAAGGTTGATACAGCTAATGCCAATACCAATAGTAGTAGCCATAGCTTTCTTTTCATTTTAAAACCCCCTTATAATAATATTTAAGACACGTCCTAATGACATGTCTGTTTGAGTGACAAGTATTGCTTATTCTGATGCAATAGTTGGTATAATATTTAGACTATTTTAAATATTCAATTTAGTTAAATTATACTAGCTTGCCCTGGAATTGTCAATATATCTCCCTATTCTAGAGTATGCACTTCCACGTCTTTTATAACCTTTCTGCAATATATAAAAGTATAAAAATAAATATAAAAGGAACAATACACCATATGTAGATTTATACATAATATTGCAATAATTTTAGCGTTTTTGTTAATCATCTTAAATCTAAGTTGTTTTTTAACATATTTACAAGTGCAAACGTTTGCTTATATGGGATAATATAAGTAAAATAGTAAAGGTTGTTCTAGTTTGGACAGTTATACCAATTTGTGTATTTCTGCTATTGGATTTTCAATACATTCATATCATAAAATAAAGCTTGAGGAGTGATACTATGAAGTTTAATGAAGTTGTAAATCTTATCACAAAAGATGAAGTTGTTGAATTAGCTCAAAAGATGGTCCAATTTAATACGGTTAACCCTCCAGGAAATGAAAAAATACTAGCAGATTTTCTAGGTGAAAAATTCAAATCCTATGATATTGATTCAGAAATAATTGATTTAGGGGATAATAGGGCCAATGTTATTGGAAGAATTAAAGGAAGCGGCGAAAGAAAAGCTTTATTGTTAAATGGTCATTTAGACGTTGTGCCTCCAGGAGATGTAGAATGGGAACATGGTCCATTTTCAGGCGCTGTAGTAGACGGCAAATTATATGGTAGAGGTTCAGCAGATATGAAGGGTGGCTTGGCTGGAATGATCATGGCTGCTAAAGCTGTTAAAGCTGCTGGAATCCCACTTAAAGGCGACCTTATCGTTGCTGGAACTGCAGGTGAAGAAGATGATAGTATTGGAGCTTTCCACTTTCTAGAAAACGATGGCCTAAAGGATGTTGGTGGAATATTAATAGGAGAACCAACTTCATGTGAAATCAATATTGCCGAAAAAGGTGCATTCTGGGTAGAAATAACTGCTTACGGAAAAACTGCTCATGGAGCATTCCCACAAGAAGGTGTAAACGCTATCCTCCATGCAAACCTAATATTAAACGAGATACAAAAATATGAATATAAATACACCCAGAACGATTTTTTAGGGGATCCAACCCTGAATATATCTACAATTTCAGGAGGAGTTAAGACAAATGTAGTTCCAGATAAATGTTCATTCACAATAGATATGAGAACAGTTCCATCTATTGATCATGATGATATAATTAAGGACTTTGAAGCAATTATCAGCAGATTAAAAGAAGATCATCCTGACCTAAATGCAACGGTCAAAGTTATCAACAATAGACCAGCAGTAGAAACCAATCCAGATCATGAGTTCATAAAATCAGCACAAAAAGTAGCTAAGGACATATTCAATAAAGACTTGGAACCAAAGGGAGTAAGCTTCTATACAGATGCGGCAGTATTCCTACCAACCACCAATTTACCAGCTATTATCTATGGACCAGGCGCTTCAGATATGGCCCATCAACCAAATGAACATATTACAATAGATAATTTATGGGAAGCTACTCAATTCTATATAGGTATGATACTAGAATACTTAGCTTAGATATCTACTATATTAAAACCTATAATATGTATTATAAAAGTCCTCAGGGCTGTAATCCTGGGGACTTTTTATACTCTATTTAATCAGCAATTCATCAAATTGTAATAGAACCTCTAACTTTATCCTCTCCACTGGATTTTGTAAGTCTATGTCTATAATTTCTTGTATCTTAGCTACTCTATATCTAACCGTATTGGGATGGATAAATAACTCCTTTGCAGCTAAATTGGAATTACAATTATGCTTTAGATATGCTTTTAAAGTTTCCAATAATTCATATCTATCCTCTAAATCTAATATTGGAGCTAGATCTTCTCTTAAAATTTCCAAACCTTCTCTTGTAAAAAAATCCATTTCAATCAAACCAAATAAACCTAGATCTTTATAATTTATTATCTTTTCTTCACCATATATATATCTGCCTATTTTCAAAGTCTTCGTACACTCATCATATCCTTTGTTCATATAAACAATATCTCCTGTGGTGTGGCTCACACCTCCCCTAAAAATACTGCCTTCTATCCTGTTTTCCAAACTATTAATAAGCTCTAGACTCTTTTGCTTTATATCATGATATATACTTTTCCTATTCTTACCATCAACTGAATGTAATATGACAATTTGATTTTTAGCAAGTAACCCGAATATGGTGTTCTCCCTTCCAAAGATACGATAAATATATTGAGAAATATCATCTCTCCATTCATATAAGTTTATATCTGCATCCTTTTCTTCAATAACTATTGAAATGTATTCATGTTTTATACCCACATTCAGCTTTCCAGCTTTTTTAAATATCCTTTGTCTATCTAATTGATCAGATTCTACTATTTCCTCTACTAGCTCATCCTGAAACCTTCCTTCATATATACCAGTTATAAAGCTTTTATCGTATATATAGGATAATAATAGATAGGAAAGTCGAATAAGTAAGATATCATAATAATCCAACCTATGATCTTTTTCCCATATCACTAAATAAACTATCTTTGAGCCATAACTTTCTATAGGTAGAATAACCCAAGTATTATAACCACATTCTCCATCTAGGTCTTTATATCGCACTATATTTAAATTATCACACAGTACTTCTTTTTCGTGTTTACAAGGTGGATTCCACAACCTATTATAATAATCCTGGTCGAGGTCTTTTTCCTTATCCTTAAAATAAATCTTTTCATTGAGCATATCCAATAGTTCTACTGGCCTATATAATTCATCTTCCAAAGCCATAACTATATCTTTTACATTGTTTGTGGTCTTTATATCAGCAAATGCCTTGCTTAAATTGTCCTCTTTTTTAGCCATCTTTAATATAAAATTGGTTACGGCCATTGTATTTACTTCATTTATAATATCACTCCAACGAACATTCCAGGGAACCGAAATCAACGGAAACTTTAGCTCATTGCATAAATTTATTATTCTATTGGGAATCTCTTTTAAATATCTATCTGGCTTTATACCTATAGCTGCTACATTTTTTTCATGTAAAAACAAAATTAGTTCCTCAAAAAGTTCTATATTATCTAGGAATAAATAACCTGTAGTTACTACCCATTCATTTCCCTTACACCATTTAAATCCATCAGGAGCATCGAATAAAACTACGGATTGAACCTCCCTATCCAAACCCCCTTCTCCAGCCAATACTCTATATCCTTTAAAAAAACGTCTCTGTAAAACTTTTCCTATAGTTATCATGTATTCTATCCCTTCTTCCTATTTTTCATATAATAAATATAATTATTTCTACCTTTTTATTATACCCTATTTTGGTTATTATCTGTCGTATTTTGTAAGATTGTAAATTTCATTGTCACTTTTTATACAATCTTGTGTTTCATAAAAAATAAATTCCTTTTCCGATACCAAGTATCGAAAAAGGAATTCTTATGCATTTAACACCGCTTCTAATATAGCCTCTGTTAAAGAAGGATGTATTATTAAATTTGATTTTATATCTTTTACCATAACTTTATTGTGAATTAATATGCTCAATAAACTTACATATTCAGATACATTTTCTCCTACCATCCATATCCCTAATATTTTCTCCTCTTGGTCTATTATTACCTTTACAAATCCTTCTTCTATATCCTTTGCCCAGCCTCTCCAAGTATCCTTAAAATAAGAATATCCTACCTTGTAAGGCAAAGTTAATTCCCATTCTTGCTTTCCTACACCAGCCATCTCAGGCAAAGTAAATATGGCCCGTGGCAATTCCTCATACTTTATATCTACGGGAGTATTATGGAGTATATAGTCTGCCACCTGTATTCCTTGATATATGGCTATATGTCCCATGCCCATGATGCCATTTATATCTCCAATAGCAAATACATGGCTTTCATTCGTTGCTAGATTTTCATCTACAACTATTTTATCCTCTTTTACAATTATATTTAACCTTTCTACTCCTCTAGGGATATTTGGTTTTCTAAGAAGGGTAACCAAAGCCTTGTCTCCTTCTATAGTTCTTCCATCTTCTAATATGACCTTAACCCTTTCTTTTTCTGTCCAGGCCTTTTCTGCTCCAACCCCTTTTATTATATTAACCCCTTTATTCTTTAGATAGTTTTCAATAGGAAATACTAAATCCTCATCGTTTCCCAACAGTAAGCTGTCCTCTTTTTCCACTATGGTTACACTAACTCCCAACTCTGCATATAGAGCTGCAAACTCTACTCCCTCTACATTTCCTCCTAGTATTATCATAGTTTTGGGAATAACGCTTAAATCTATCGCTTCTTTATGGGTTATTATCCTATTCCCGTCTATAGGTATTTCTCTAATGCTAGCAGATTCCGTGCCTGTAGCTATTATTATATAATCTCCTTCCAATATAGTATTTCCCACATTATAGGATTGGGAATCTATAAACTCTCCTTCTCCAAAATAAATGTCTATACCTTCGTTTATAAGGTTGTTTTTTATTCTATTATCCAAAACTTCTAAATCTCTATCCCAAGTAGATAGAAACTTTTCATCACCTTTTTTAAAGGAATCCAAAATCTTCTTTACCGGCAACGCACCCCAACGAAGAGCTGTACCACCTAAGGACTCCTTCTCTATTAATGCTACTGATTTGCCTCCCCTTGCCAAAGTGATGCTACTATAATATCCAGCTAGTCCTCCACCTAATACCAAAACATCATATCTTTTCTCCACCTAAGCTGCTCCTTCCCTGTCCCTTTTTTTCTTTGCCAATTGGCGTTTGGTTAAGATAAATAGGGCAACTATGGTTGCCACATAGGGAATCATCTGGGTAAACTGGCTAGGTACACCCACTACCTGTAGTCTAATCCCCAGGGCATCAAAAAACCCAAACATCAAAGCTGCAGCAAAAGTTTTTATGGGATTAGCCGTTCCAAATATTATGGCCGCCAATGCTACGAAACCCCTATTAGCACTCATATTCTCCGTAAACAATGTTAGATATCCTAAAGAAAGGTGAGAGCCAGCAAATCCACATAGAATTCCACATACAATGGAGCCTATATATTTCATCTTCTTAGGGCTAACTCCAGCAGTTTCCAATGCTTCTGGATATTCACCTGATGCTCTAAGCCATATGCCATAGGGAGTTTTATATAGATAAATATAGATTAAAGCTACAAATATCCAACTAAGATATACGAATATGGAGTGATTATTAAGTATTACATTTAAAAATGGAATACTGGAGATGCCAGGAAAATTCAATCTTGGCAATGGGATTATGTCTGGTGAAGAAAATGCTCCTTTGACCCCAAATATACTCCTCAATAAAAATACGGTTAAACCACCGGCAAATATATTTATGGCAATACCTACGATGAATTCATCAGATTTTAAATCTATTACAAATATAGCGAATATTAGCCCTACAACTAAGCCTACTAAACCTGCTAAAACTACACCTGCCAAAGAAGATCCAAAATAATAGCTACCTAGTACTCCAAAAAAAGATCCTAGAAGTATCATCCCCTCCATTCCTATATTAAGCATCCCTGCATGCTCCGTAAGAAGTCCTCCTAAGGCCGCCAATATAAGGGGGGTAGCAGTTCTTATGGTGTGTTGTATCAAGGTAAGGTTTAATACTTGTTTAAGCATTCCTTTCACCTGCCTTTTGTTTAACCTTTCTTCCTGCATTCCATTCCTTAAATTTCTCCTTAAAACCTGCTTCCCCTGCAATGAATAAAATTATTATAGATTGTATCACCAATACCAGTTCAGAGGGAATGGAAGTTGCATTCTCCATAGAAATAGAGCCTGTTTTCAATGCTCCGAAGAATATGGACATTATAATGACACCAATTGGATTGTTCTTAACTATTAAAGCTACTAACATTCCATCCCAAGCATAGCCTGGAGATATGTTTTGTAAAAATCTATAATGAACCCCCAGTACTTCAAAAACCCCAGCTAAACCACATAGAGCACCTGAAAGCACCATAGCAATTATCATCTGTCTCCTATCGTTTATTCCACCAAATCTTGCAAATAAGGAGTTTTGTCCTACTAGCTTGAAATCATAACCTGTTGAGGTCTTCTCCATGAGATAATATATTAAAAGAGCTATGAATCCCATAAAAAATATACTTGTATTTAATGTAGATAATCTTATCAACCTTGACAGATGAAATTGATCAGCTATAATCTCCGTTCCATTTAACTTCCCTCTAGTAGTTGCAAAAGGATAATTTACCAAATAAGAGGTAAAAAAAACTGCTACGGTATTCAACATTATAGTAGTAATAACCTCATCTATCTTATACTTAACCTTTAACAGTCCGGGAACAAATGCATATAATCCCCCTACCAAAGCTCCTGCAATAATAGCTAGAATTATGCCTATTCCCTTAGGTAAGGTTGTAAAGGTAATGCCCACATAGGCGGCAGCAAATGCGCCAAGGTATAGTTGCCCCTCTCCTCCGATATTAAATATGCCAGACCTAAAGGATATAGCGGTAGCAAGACCTGTCAGTACCAAAGGTACCGTCTTAGCAAATGTATTGGCCATATTATATTTGGATCCAAAAGCACCCTTTAGAAGAGCTCCGTAGCCTACGGCTGGACTTCTACCATTGGCCATCATAATTAAGGCACCGATTAATAGAGAAGCAGATATAGATAAAACCAAAGAGACTATGTATTCCAAATCCTTTTTAAATAATTTACTATTCATTTGAGGCCCCCCTTCCTGCTAAATCCATATGTTTGCCCGTCATATAAAGACCTATATCTTTTTTAGATATTTCTCCATTCAAAAATTCCCCTGTAATCTTTCCTTCATATAATGTAATTATCCTATCAGATAATCTAAATATCTCATCTAAGTCAGCAGAAACCAGTAGTATTGCCGCCCCTTTATTTCTCTTCTCGATTATTTGACTATGGATAAATTCAATAGCTCCCACATCTACCCCTCTAGTAGGTTGGGCAATTATTAATATGGGAGTATTAAAAGAAAATTCCCTTGCAATAACCATCTTCTGCATATTTCCACCAGATAGGTTTCCTGCTGGCAAATCTCCAGTAGGGGTTCTAATATCAAACTCCTCTATTAATCTATCAGACCTTTCCATAATCTTCTTCTTATTCATATGAATTCCTTTGATTGCATAAGGCTCTGTATGTTGAATGCCCATTAGCATATTCTCCCATATAGTTGCCTCACTGGATAACCCTGTTGCTAATCTATCCTCAGGCACATGAGCTATTCCTAGATCCCTAATCTCTCTTGGGCTTTTATTAAACACTTCTATACCTTTAACCGTAAAGGTACCTTCCTCCATCTTCCTTAGTCCCGTTAACACTTCTACCAATTCAGATTGTCCATTTCCTTCTACTCCTGCTATTCCTAGTATCTCACCTGCATTTAAACTGAAGGATACCTGATCTAATGCAATAAGATCCCTGTTATCCCTTGCCTTTATACCTTTTACAGATAAGACCTTTTCCTTAGGTATTTTCTCTTTATGAAGTTTTTCAAATAGTACTTCCCTACCTACCATCATCTCCGCTAATATTTGTTCATCAGCATCTTTTGTTTCTAAGGTTCCTATCATCTTCCCATGTCGCATAACACTTACCCTATCGGATATAGCCAATACCTCCTGAAGCTTGTGAGTTATTATGATTATAGTTTTTCCCAAATCCTTAACAAGCTTTCTAATCACATTGAATAAATCTTCCGCTTCTTGAGGGGTAAGAACCGCTGTAGGTTCATCCAATATCAGAATGTCCGCTCCTTTATACAATACCTTCAATATCTCAATTCGTTGCTGAATTCCAACAGACAGAGATTCTACCTTCCTATAAGGATCTACCTTCAATCCATAGGTTTTAGATAATTCTTCCGTTCTCGATACAGCTTCTTTGAAGTCCATGAATATCCTATTCTTCCTAGGTTCCGTACCTAAAACTATATTCTCCGCCACAGTAAAGGAAGGTAATAACATAAAATGCTGGTGAACCATTCCAATCCCAAGATTGATTGCATCTAATGGACTATTTATTTCAACGGGTTCTCCCTCAAAAAATATCTCTCCTTCTGTAGGTTCATATAGTCCGTATATTATATTCATTAAGGTAGACTTGCCTGCCCCATTTTCACCCACAATAGCATGGATTTCTCCCTTTTCTATATCCAAGCTAACCTTATCATTAGCCAATACACCTGGAAATTGTTTAGAAATGTTTTTTACCTGAATTAACTTTTTAGTCATGTAGTACATCACCTCTCTACATTAAAAATTGTTTAAAATGGAGAAGTAGACGTCTACTTCTCCATTTTAAATATTATTTTGCCTCTGGAACTTCTATTTCTCCACTTACTATTTTTTCTTTGATTTCTTCTAATTTAGCCTTCATTTCATCTGTAGCAAATTGTTCCATATCATCGGTGCCGTAACCCATTCCTACACCGTCTTGTTCCAATCCATAATAGACAACTTTTCCAGGTTCTATTTCACCTTTTTGTATATTTTCTATAGTGTCATATATGGAAAGACCAACCTTTTTAACCATGCTAGCTACGATTACATCTGGATTTATATATCGCTGATCTGTATCTACGCCTATGGCGTATTTGCCCATCTCTTCAGCTGCTTCAAATACCCCTTCTCCAGTTTTTCCTGCTACTTGGAACACTATATCCGCCCCTCTTGAATAAAGAGCTGTAGCTCCTTCCTTACCTTTGGCTGGGTCTTCAAAATCTTCTGCAAATATGGTCTCTACCGTTATTTCTGGGTTTATGTACTCGGCCCCTGCTTTATATCCTACTTCGAAATTTCTAATTACTGGTATATCCATTCCGCCTACCATTCCTATAGAGTCCTCCTCTGTCAACATGGCAGCTAAAGCCCCAGCTAGGAATGATCCTTCATTTTCCGCATAGCTTATGGCAATTAGATTGTCTATTCCTTCTATTTCAGTATCTACATAGATATAATAAACATCTGGAAATTCTTCCGCTATTTCCTGCGCCACATCGTGGAATTCATGTCCTACTATAGCCACTATTGGAGCATACTCTGAAGCCTGCACTAATTGATCTGTAAATAAAGATGGATCGTTTCTACATTCATATACCTTGTACTCAATACCTAATTCTTCCTCGGCTTTTTCTACTCCTTCATGGGATGAATCATAGAAGGAACGATCACCAAGACCACCAGCCACTACTAAGGCTACCTTTGTTTCTTCAACTGAATCCTCATCTACATCTGCTGAAGTATCGTTTTCTCCATCTGTAGGCGTCTCCTTTTGACCGCAACCAACTACTACCAGAGACAATACCAACAACAAAATAAGTAAAACTGAGATTCTTCTTTTCATTTACAAATCCTCCCCCTTTTTTGTAATAGATGGCAAAACTCCATCCTACCTAAATTATATCCTATGATAACGTTTTTTTGAAGGTATTTTTTATTCTCAATAAGATTTACCTGTAACCCTTAAATCCATATAGAGAATTAGCCGATTTTATTCCATTGATAATGGCCCTTTCCATAACCTTTGCTGCCAATGTGCCCACTACATTTATATCCGCTTCCACTTTACCCGTTGCCATGGTGAAGATAGTATCTCCATCAAATAAGGTATGGGCCGGCCTTATGGTTCTGGCGTATCCATTATGAGCCATAGAAGCTATTTTATTTGCCTCAGCTTTTGTAAATATCCCATTGGTCGCTACAACCCCTATAGTCGTATTTCCGTTGAATACGTTTCTATTTATATCATAATCTTTAAACAATATGTTTTCCGTTCCAATAAGCTTTTGACCTTCTTCATCCAATAACCCTGCCAATATCTCTCCAGTTTGTGGATCTATTACATCTCCTAAGCAGTTTACTGCTACTAAAGCCCCTACTTTCAAATCTCCTATTTGAATAGCATAGGAACCTAATCCACCTTTCATAGCCCTATCTGGACCTAAAAACTTCCCTAGGGTAGCTCCTGTTCCTGCCCCTATATTTCCATTGGGACATTCTAGATTTGTAGCGTTGACACAGGCTTGGTATCCCATTTCAAAATCCGGCCTTCTACTGGAATCTCCAATGATTAAATCAAATAGCACTGCACTGCAAACTATGGGAACCTTTGTCACCTGAACATCGAATCCAATGTCTCTTTCTTCTAAATACTTCATAGCTCCAGAGGCAGCATCCAGTCCAAAGGCAGATCCTCCTGATAACACTATTCCATGAATCTTATCTACTAAATTCTCAGGTTTTAATAGATCTGTCTCCCTAGTTCCTGGGGCTCCACCCCTCACATCTACTCCGCCTGTTGCACCTTCTTCACATATGATAACGGTACACCCAGTTGCAGCTTCTAAGTCCTGTGCATTGCCAACCCTGATCCCATCTATATGGGTAAATTGTATTTCTTTCATTGTAAGACATCCTTTCTATTATTTTATATAACAATTCTATAAACTAAATAATGTGATTTCAATATACCTTATTAATACTTCTATGTACATACCAAAAGTCCTTCTTCATAATTAAAATAAGTTTCTTTCTGATGCCAAGCACCAAAAAAGAAACTTATTTTACATTTATTGTAGATTTTTAGCAAAATCTAGATAAAATATTTTGTTTTTTATATCTTTCAATGCTCTACCTTTCAATTCTCCTTCCAGCTTTCCAGATTTTTGTAGATGTTTCAATATTATATCTACATTATCAAACCACTTTTGGCTCGCTTCTATAGTGTAGATTGTAGTAGTACTCCTAGCCGCATCTTTTGACATCCCGGTCCAATCTGCTACCAACTTTCCTGCGTCTTCCTTGTTTTCATTTGCATATTCCGATGCAATGACTAATAGCTTAAAAAGCTGTTCCATTTCCTCAGGATAATCTTCTATAGCATCATCTGTAGCTGAAAATACACAACATGGGAATTCATGCCATTTACCACTTGGTGGTAAATCTCTCATATCTAGAACAACCTTTCCTGCCTTTTCAACTTCAGCCAATTCTGGGAAAGGTGATAGCCCAATCCATCCATCTACTTGTTCATTTGTTAATGAAGGAATTAAGTTGGCAGTTCCTTTTAAGTCTAGTAATAGTATATCTGAGTTTATATCATCCGGGTCTTCTGTAGCCATTATATTCATTTCTTTCATTACTGTTTCAAACAGAATTGCAGAGACATTATCAGGTGAGGGGTAGCCTATTATTACAGGTTTGTCCTGTATCTTTACATATTCTATAAAATCATCTGCATTGTTTATAGGTGAATCTTCTGACATCACTAGTCCAATACCATCAACATTAATAGGCCCTAATATCTTTATTTTATGACCATCGTCTATAACAGTCAATGGAAGATCTATAGATGAAAGACCCATTTGCAAGTCACCTTGAGTCATCATAGCCATTATTTCTTCTCCATCATCGACTGCTACAAGATCTATATTAGCTATCTCATCATCACCAGACATAAGTACATATTCTTCTCCACCTACAACCTCTTTTAAGTACACACCTTCATCTTTAAACTCTTCATTCATAGCTGCTGCTACAATTAAAGGTGCTTGATGGTTGCTAAAGATATAGCCAATACTTAATGTGGGAATATCATTTGATTCCTCTTTTTCTTCTTCTATTTCTTCCACTTCTTCCTTTACTGTCTCCTCTTCCTTTTCCTTGCTAGCACACCCTACCATTAAGGTCAATACTATTACCAGTGCTAATACAAAACACAAACCTCTTCTTTTCAATTATAACACTCCTCTTTTCCTTACGTTTCTACAATATCAATTATATATTTATATGCTTAAATTATCCAGTGTTTTTCTTTACATAGGTTTGTTGTTCTTATTATCAATTTTAGTAATCTAACAATTCTTATAAGGATGTGAGTTTCACCAATAACGCCCTATCTGGTGGGAATCCACTTATGGGATCTAAGTTTTCATTGTCCGTAAGTTCATTTGCATTGGCATCATTCCAGCCATGTGAAATCAAAGCTGTTGTAGGTAATACATCTTCCGTTATTTCAGCCTTTAATTTTATGCTTCCCCTTAGACTTTCAACCTTAACCATATCTCCATCCTTAATCTTTTTCCTTTCTGCTATCTGAGGATTAATTTTGACCTTTGCCACCTCTTCTTGGCTTTTATAACCGTTGAGAGACTCTATGTTTCTATATCTTGAATGATAATATTGTAAATACCTAGCTCCAGTTGATAATACCAGTGGGTATTCCTCTGCTAATTCTTTCGTTGATAATGGACTTTCAGCTGGTTCATTATATATAGGCAAAGGATCATATCCTGATTTCTCTAAAGTTGTAGAATATATCTCCACTTTTTTAGAAGGGGTATTGAATCCATTTTTAGTATATTTCTTTTCTTCAAAGGTTCTATATTTATACCCATAGTTCATATTAAGCATTTCTTCAAATGTTTTTCCTATCTTTTGAAACCTATATCCTATAGCCTCTTCATCAGAATTCCAAGGAAAAGCTTCTTCAAGTCCCATACCTTTGGCTATATCAGAGATAAATTTACACTCTGATATACCTTGTTTGCTCTCTATTAATTTAGGTGCTAAGCCTACTATACCGTCACCAGAACTATCCACACCATTCCATATCTCATACCTTTCTATAGGGAATGTTCCTGGAATGATGATATCTGCCATCTTAGCTGTTTCAGTCATAAAATTATCCATTACCACTAAAAAATCTAAAGCTTTTAATGCTTCCCTTAGCTTATTAACATTAGGCCATGTTAAGATAGGATTACTTCCAATGATCATCATTCCTTTTAATGGATAGGGTTTGTCTTCTAATATTGCATCGCTAAATATATTGGCTTGTGCACTATTATAATTAGCACAGAACAGCGGATATTCAGATTTCCCTATAGGTTCCCTATTGTATTTAACATTCTCCAACTCTAGAGAAGATAAAGGGGGAGGAGGACTCATAGTAGCTCCTCCAATTATATCTATATATCCCATAATTGCTTGAAGTATTGAAATTGCTCTAGCTGTTTGAAATCCATTTGATAAAAGCTCTATTGCTATTCCAGGAGAAATGTTCCCTGGTTTATTGTTGGCAAATATCCTAGCACCTTCTACAATAAGCTCCTTAGGAACATCTGTAATCTTTTCAACCTTTTCCGGTATATAGTCTTTGACTAATTCAACTAGTTTGTCAAAACCTACGGTCCATTCTTCTACAAAATCTTTGTCGTAGAGTTCTTCCTCAATTATTATATGGATTAGACCCAAGGCTAATGCCCCGTCTGTTCCTGGTCTTAGTTGTAAATGAACATCTGCCCTTTTGGCAGTATAGGTTTTTTGAGGGTCTACTACAATCAATTTAGCCCCATTATTTATAGCCTTGTTTATATCCATCATTTGACTCGGCCTAGAATTCATAGGATTATATCCCCACAAAACTATACATTTACTATTTTTATAATCAGCACTAGGAAGAACCCCTACAGTCATCTTATTTGCCATCTCCTTTGATAGATGACAATGGCTTCCCGCTGATGATTGGTTTGGAGTACCATAAGCTTGTCCAAACCTTCTTACATGTCCTGAAAATTGCTTTCTAACCCCTGCTTCTCCTGTATGTACTGCCAATGATTCACTTCCAAAATTTTCTTTTAAGTATGTAAATTTTTCAACTATAATATCAATTGCCTCTTCATAGCTTATTTCATGCCAATTCCCATTTTCATCTTTTTTCATTGGACAACTCAATCTATCCTTAGCGTAGAGCATCTCAGGCAATGCCCTTCCCTTAGGACAAGTAAATCCTTTAGATATAGGATGTTCCTTGTCTCCCTTCACAGAGAGCACCTTGTTATCTTCCACCATTACTTCAATTCCACAATTTCCACTACAAAGAGTACATATTCCTTTAGCCACATCTTCACCCACCTTAATATATTCAAAATAAATCATTTCTATATATCTTATTAATCCTCTGTCATCTCCGGACTTGCCTTTGTTAAGGCTATAGTCAATTGATTTTTATACTTCTCATACTCAATAGATTTCCTATTCCTAGGCCTATCCAACTCTATATTCATATCTTCTACTATTTGACCTTTATTGGTAGACATAACTATAACCCTATCACTTAAATAAACTGCCTCATCTACATCATGAGTAACCATAACCACTGTTGTCCTATCCCTTAGCCAAATTTCTTCCAATTCATCCTGTAGGCTCTGTCTCATCTGAAAGTCCAAAGCTCCTAAAGGCTCGTCCATTAGAAGTACACTTGGTTTAGTAGCCAAGGCCCTAACCAATGCAGTCCTTTGTTTCATTCCTCCAGAGATTTGGTGGGGATATAGCCCTTCCCTACCTTCCAATTGAGACATTTCCAGCAGAACTTTCAGTCTTTCTTCCCTTTCTGCCTTCGGCATCTTTATTTGCTTCATTGGAAATAATATATTATCTTTCACCGTCATCCAAGGAAATAAGGCATAGTTTTGGAATACAAATCCTCTATCTGGACCTGCTTTTACAACCTTTTTTCCTTCCACTATTATTGAGCCTGAATCAGGTTTTTGAAATCCCGCTATTATAGTTAGCAAAGTAGTCTTCCCACAACCCGAAGGTCCAAGTAATGATATAAATTGTCCCTTGTCCACTTCAAAGCTAATATCCTTAAGTACTTGATTTATATTTCCGTTACTGATAAAGGTTTTATTGATTGCATCCACCGTTAGTTCCATTACTGTGCGTGCCTCCATTTAGTAAGTGTTTTATTAATAATTTGTAGTATCCTATCGATACCAAAGCCAACAAACGCAGACATAAACATCAGTGCCATAAGCACATCTGTTTGCATTCTAGTTTGGGCTTCAACCATAGAGTAGCCAAGACCGGCACTCGTCGCTATGAACTCCGCTCAGACAACGGACATCCAACCAGTACCTACAGCAATCCTTGCTCCTGTAAGCACATCGGGTATTGAAGCTGGAATTATTACATTAACAAATATACTAAGTGGACCTGCTCCCATACTCCTGGCTGCATTATAGTAATCCTTTGAAATACCCCTAACTCCTTGCATTGTATTGAGTATTATTGGAAATACTCCAGAAAGCGCAATCATGAATAAAGTTGGTCCATCCCCTATTCCTAGCCAAATAATGGTTAAAGGAACCCAGGCCATAATAGGTACCTGTCTTACCGAGTCTATAATACCTCCTAGAAGCTTTTCAGCTAGCTCCGAAAGACCCATTATATATCCTATGGGTATCCCTGCCAACAACGCATATAGAAATCCCTTAAGTACTCTTTTCATAGTAATTGACAAATTTAGTAATATCTCTGGATCTGTGACGGAACTAACTAATGCTTTAGCTATTGCCATAGGCGTAGGTAGTAATAATGGTGAATCTATCCTAATAGCTCCAAAATACCATATTCCAATGACTCCAACAAATACAAGTCCCCTATATATCCTTTCTTTTATATCTCTTTTTTTCATTTCTGAGTATCTTGATCTTCCTTTATAGAGAGAAGCTTTATTTTCCATTTTTCTAACCCCCCTTCTTCTAAATCAGTTTTAGTGTAGTTGTAAAAATGTTGTTTCAATAAATTTTCTTCCTCCATCAATTCTTCTAAGGATTCATTATATATCTTTATAAATTTCTTAAATTGTCTAGTTTTCTTAAACTCTGTATTAGATAGTAGAACATAGGTGGTATAATCTCCATCAACTACTGTATCTTCCTTTGTTCCATTTAAATGTACTCCCTTTATAAAATCAATTATAATTGCATCCACTTCCCCTTTCTCTAATGCATAGGGAAGAGCTCCCACCATCATTGAAACTATTTCTACATCTTCTCCAAATCTTTTCCTTATTAAATCTATTTGATAATCCCTATCCTGAGTCATACCAACTACTTTAGGACTCTGGGTATTCATAACAAATATATCTGAATTCATCGTGCATTCAGAGATTACCTCAAACCCTTCCGTATTTTCAAGATATTCTTTAGCTGCCTCTTTGCATATAATTGCCATATCCAATAAATCTGAGCTCAAGGCCCATTGAGAAGTTTTGGCTCAGCAGTCCTTTATAAAATAGGCTTCTAATTCATCTCCCGCCTTTATTTTTTCATCTTTTATCATATAATCTACAACAAAACCAGAAATATCATCAGACACTCCAACCCTCACCTTTCCTCCCACCAATACTTCTGATGGGAGAAAAAAGGTTATGGTTATAGCTACTCCAATAATCAGTATTATTAGAAGTATTCTATTCATCTATTCCATCTATCTCCATTGCTTTTTGTTTAAATTCCTCATAGCCCATACCTATAGGAAATATTGGATCTACCTTTTCTTTGATAAATTCATCAAAATCGTCTAAATTAGCTGCATTGTAAATATCATAAGCTATTAGATCTTCAAACTCAGGCAATTTTTCTATTAAATCATATTTTTCATATACATTATAAGCATGTTGGAAATTTTCTTCTTCAATTTGCCATGTTAAGGTTCTACCCTCTTCTACACATTTTTTATATATAGTCATGATTGCAACTTCTTCTGGAACATTATAATATTCAGCAAATATCTTTGCTGCTTCATAAGGATGCTCATATACATATTCTATACTCTTTTGATGGGCTAGTAATAACTTTTTAGCTAGCTCTGGATGCTCTTCTACGAATTTTTCATTTAAGGAGAAAGCACAACAAATACCCATTTTATCATCCATCTCCATGTAAGTAGCCATTATCTTACCAGTACCATCATAGACAGCCATAGAACCCCAAGGGTCACAAGCGGTAAAGGCCTTGATTTGACCAGTACTTAAAGCCATGTATGCATCTGCATCTGAACCAATATTTACTAGATCATAATCCTCTTCATCCGTAGATAGATTTAATATCTTTGAATATCCAGCTATCCAACCTTCACCTTTAGGATTACCAATAGCTACTTTTTGACCATATAATTCTTCTGGATCTTCTATATCATTTGCTACTACCAAATACATAGAACCTCCAATATGGTTGTTAGCTCCAATTAAAATTGGAGAACCTTGACCATTAGCAGCAATCAACCCTCTATTACCAATATATCCAGCATCCATCTGTCCTGCTGCCATAGCCTCTGGAACTTTACCATTTCCAGTTAACTTTACATTTAACCCCAACTCTTCATAAATTCCTGCTGCCTCACCAATTGGTGCACCTACCATATGGTCACAATTGTAATAGCCTAAATTGATTTCATAATCATCTGCAACATCTTTTCCAGCTATTGGTTTTGCTCCCGTATCTTTCTTGCCACAGCCCACCAAGGATGTAGCCATTAAAATTCCCACCAATAAGAACAATAGTATTCTTTTTTTCATGTTCACCATTCCTCCACTTTAGTTGTATATTTCTCTGATTATCATCATAAGAGCCATCCCATTGTATTACCACAATTTCCACCAAATGTAATAGCTTATCTTTCTTTAAACAACCCATAGTATTAAGAATATCTTATTCATCTATTCCATCTATCTCCATTGCTTTTTGTTTAAATTCCTCATAAGTCATACCTACAGGTAAAATCGGATCTACTTCTTCTTTTATGAAGGTATCAAAGTCTTTTGCTCCACATTCAGCCAATATTTGTTCATATACAACATCTTCATACTCTGGCAACTTTTCTAAAAGATCATATTTTTCATATATACTATAAGCATGTTCAAAATTATCATGGTCTAATTTCCAAGTTAAGGTCCTACCTTCTGCAACGATCTTTTTATAGATAGTCATTATAGAAACTTCCAATGGAACACCAAAGTATTCAGAGAATATCTCAGCTGATTTATATGGATGTTTATAAACATATTCTACAGATTTTGTATGAGCTAATACCAATTTTTTTGCCAAATCTGGATGATCCTTTATTAAGTTTGTATTTAGGGAAAATGCACAACATACTCCCATCCTATCGTCCATTTCCATATAGGTAGCCATAATTTTCCCTACCCCTTCATGTTCTGCCATAGATCCCCATGGATCACAACAAGTATATGCATCGATTTGACCCATTTTTAATGCAGTAAACTTATCTGCATCCGAGCCTATATTGACCAATTCATATGCATCAGGATCATCAGTCAGATTTAATATCTTGCCATATCCACATTGCCAAGCCTCACTAGTTGATGGATCTGGCATAGCAATTTTTTTACCTAATAAATCCTCTGGTTTTTCAATATCATTTGCTACAACTAGATACATAGAACCACCTATATGATTATTCGCTCCTACTACTATTGGAGAGCCTAATGCATTGGCCCCATATAAGCCTCTTGTTCCTATATATCCTGCATCCATCTTCCCTGCTGCCATGGCCTCTGGAACCTGACCATTTCCAGTTAACTTTACATTTAATCCAAGCTCTTCATAAATTCCTGCAGCTTCCCCAACGGGTCCGCCTATCATGTGATCTCAGTTGTAATATCCTACATTTAATTCATAATCCTCCGCAACATCTCCTGATTTTTTACCAGTGTCTTTCTTACTACATCCTGCTAAGGATGTAGCTACCATTACCCCTACTAGCAAAAATAGTAGTATCCTTTTTTTCATATTCATCATTCTCCTTTTTCTTGGTATATGATCAGCAACAATCCTCCATTCCATCTCCAAATAGATCCTTTAATTCTAGGCCTTCAACTCTAAATATGGCATATCCAAACTTTCCATCTTTAGATCCAGATACGATAAACTCCATCGGTGGCTTTTTATCTATATCTTTAAATTCTATTGTCTGGTTCTCTATTGGAGCTGGTACTTCTTCAGTAATTTCGTATTGACTTCCTTTATCTAAAACTACTACCATTCCATTAGACCGTTTAGCCTTATTAAATATTACGATGAGGTCCTTCGTTCCATCACCGTTCATATCTTCGTATCCACATTTTAATATTTCATTATCCGGATATTGGGATATAAAATGTTGTAATAGTTCATTGTCCAAGCTTACTCCTAAATCCTTCTCTTGTTTAATCTTATCCTGGCTAAATCCCCATATTCCTAGTCCAAAAATTATTATAATTACAATTGGAATTCTTAATTTTTTCCACATAGTTTCTACCTCTCCTAATTGAATGCCTTTTCAAAGCTATCTTTGACCTTTGGCATAATCCCCTTTAAAAAGAATATAAATATTATAGCTGAGCATAAATATTTTAATGGTTCTGGCGCTGCAAATATGAGTCTATTTGCACTTTCTATGGATTTATCAATATTATTAAAATTAATTACCGGTTTAAATCCAGGCATCAATAGCTTATTTGTCAAAGCCCCTACTAATAATGCAGCTGTAGTCACTATAGTCCCATACATTATAGCTGTTCTCTTACCAATTACATTGTAAATACTTATAAGTTCTGGAAAATTGGTAGCCGCTCCTGCCATTAAAAATGTAATAGCAACCCCTGGCGCCGCTCCACTAGCCACTAAAGCTGCTATGAAGGGGATGTGTCCTACAGCACAGACATACATTACTGTAGCCAGCACAGCAATGTTTCCAAGGGATAACATGCTCGGATTCCCCAGATATTTTTGTATAAAGGTATCTGGGAAGGCCGTTATTATAAAACCACCTAAAAGCATACCTAGTATTACATATTTACTAACTATTAAGGCCAAATCATTATATGCCCAAATCATTCCTGATTTTATCTTATCCTTTAATGTAAGATTGACTTTATCATCTAGGCTTGTAGCAATTATCTGCTCCTCTAAACCTGGCATTTTCAGTTCGTCCCCTCCAAATTTATTGGCTACAATTCCTATAATCATAGGAAGGGTAAATCCTACTATTAAGTATATAAGGGTAATCTCCTTCCCCAAAAGACCATAACTTAAAATAACTGCACAAGGATTTATTATAGGAGTAGATGTCATAAATGCTAACACAGGACCCAAGTATGCTCCTGAATAATACATACTCAATCCTAGAGGGATTGTCCCACAACTGCAAATAGGTAGAAACATTCCAGATATAGTTACTTTTAATAAAGAAACTATTTTAGTATTCCCTAAAGATCTATGAAACCTTTGAGGAGATAAAACATCACGCAACAAACCTGCAATAGTAAAGCTAAATATTAGCCAGGGAGAAGCTCCATTTAGCATACTTATGGCAGCAAGTAACATAGATTTTATAAAATCAAATATGATCATTTAGACTATTCATCTCCTATTCATCCAACTCTTTAACCGCCTCTTCTATTGCTTTTTCTATGGTGTCCTTGGAAAGCCTTTCTATCTTTTTATTTTCATTGATAATCAAAGTTCCCCTAAAAATAACCCCATATTTTTTTATGTAATCAAAATCCTTTCCAGCATAGTAAATCTTTACATCAACCTTATCCTTATATTTTGCTGCAGCAGCCTCTACAGCTCTAGTATTACCATCACAACCAGATCAGGTATTTATAAATTCAACCAATACCTTAGACATCTAGAACACCTCCAAATACATAATGTTATGAGATAATACATTTGTGACAAAAAAGTATAAAAAAAGAAAGGCCTCTGATATAATGTTGTTTACCACAACAAACAAAAATCGGAGGGATCCTTTCTTATGAAAACAATTATAACAGAAGA
>JAAYRD010000056.1 GCA_012518955.1 Tissierellia bacterium
TCATATATAGTAGAAGGTTTAGGCAATGAAGAAAGCTTTAACACCTGTTCCCATGGGGCAGGTAGGGTTATGTCTAGAAATCAAGCAAATCAGGTAATAACAAGAGAAATGGCAGAAAAAGCTATGGGAAACATTGTTCATAAAGGATTTAAAAAAGATCTTTCAGAAGCTCCTATGGCTTATAAGGATATAGAAGAGGTAATGGAAAACCAAAAGGATTTGGTAAAGCCATTGGTTAAATTGACACCTTTGGGAGTGATTAAGGGATAATTTCTAATAAATAAAGATAGATATTATTTTTTGCTCCTTTTGGTATAATAATACCTATAGCAATTGAACTATAAGGAGGAAAAAATGAGATTATTATTGGTAAATGATGATGGAATACATGCTGAAGGGATATATAAGCTGGCAAAGGAGTTGGAAAAAAATCATGAGCTGCTGATTGTAGCACCAGATGATGAAAAAAGTGCCCAGAGTCAAGCCATAACCATAAGGAAATCCTTAATAGTTAAGGAAGTGGAATTGAAGGGATTGAAATCAAAGGCTTATAGTGTATCTGGAACTCCAGCTGATTGTGTAAGGGTTGCTATGGATAAGTTAATAGACGAACCCATAGATATGGTGCTATCGGGAATAAACATGGGGGTAAATTTAGGTATGGATGTACTATATTCAGGTACAGTATCGGCCGCCATAGAAGCAAATATACACAAACTGCCCTCTATGGCCCTGTCAGCAGAATTGAAACATGGAAAAATAAATTATGATATAGCCGCTAGGTATGGAAGTTATATTTTAGAAAAATCAAAGGATCAGTTTGTTAAAAATAATATAGTGTTAAGTATTAATACTCCTCTATTAGAAGAAGATGAAATTAAAGGGATTAAGGTGTGTAAAATAGGTGGGATTGTTTATGATTATTATCGTATGGAAAACAGCGAGGTGAAAGGTGAGGCGACCTTAACCTTGGAAGGACGAAGAAAAGATGGCTCAGAAAAAGACACTGATAGATATTATCTAGGTGAGGGATATATAACCATAACTCCTATACACTATGATTTAACTAACTTTGATCTATTAGGAAAGGTTGAAAGTTGGCTATAGAAAATAAATGTTATATTTTTGTCATAATAGGGTATATATTGACTTGAGACAAAAATATAACATAAACATAAGGGGGATCTTAATGAAATCATTAAAAGGAACAAAAACTGCAGAAAATTTGATGAAGTCTTTTGCAGGAGAATCACAAGCTAGAACAAGATATACATACTATGCTTCTCAAGCAAAAAAAGAAGGTTATGTTCAGATTTCTAATATTTTTCTAGAGACAGCAGAAAATGAAAAAGAACACGCAAAAAGATTTTTCAAGTTTTTAAGTGAAAGCTTAGAAGGTGAAGCTGTAGAAATAAATGCTGAGTATCCGGTAGCATTAGGAGATACCAAATCCAACCTATTAGCTGCAGCTGAAGGAGAGAATGAAGAGTGGACAGACCTTTACCCAGCTTTTGCAGACATAGCTGAAGACGAAGGTTTCCCAGAGATAGCCTATGTATGGAGAGAAATAGCAGAGGCAGAAGA
>JAAYRD010000009.1 GCA_012518955.1 Tissierellia bacterium
CTTTAAAGGATAAAAGAATAATCGTTTTTACAGTAGGCTTTGCTTCCACTGATAGGGAAGAAGTTTTTCATCCTATTATAGAGAAGAATTTTTCAAAAGAGATGCGTGACAATATAAGATTTTTTCATTTACGTGGTGGAATTGATTACAAGAAATTAGGAATAGTACATAGATCTATGATGGCAATGCTTAAAGCTGTAATTTCTAAGAAGGAGCCAGAGGAATTATCTGATGACGATAGAGAATTACTAGCTACGTATGGAGGAAAAGTTGATTTTATGGATAAGAATACCATAAGACCTTTATTATTGTTTTTGAAGGATCAAGATTATTTTAGGGACAAAGATTAAATAATAACCCGGACAAGTTAACCGTCCCCTTGTCCGGGTTATGTGATGAATCTTTTTATTCTTTCATCTTTTAAATTGTTAAAGAAGTCATCTTTGCTATCTTCTTTAATAATTTTCCCATCTTCCATAAATATAATTTTATGGGCTACTCTTTCTGCAAAAGCCATATCGTGGGTTATAATTAAAACACCCATATTATCTTTTGCTAAGTCTTCTATTATATTGGCTATTCCTTCTCTGAGTTCTGGATCTAAAGCTGAAGTAGGTTCGTCTAGGCACATGATCTTAGGGTTCAATGCGCAAGCTCTAGCAATAGCTACCCTTTGTTTTTGGCCGCCTGAAAGTTCAAAGGGATAGGAGTCCCTCTTATCTGTCAGTCCCATAATATTTAAAAGCTCTAAAGCTTTATCCTCCGCTTCTACTTTAGGTATACCGAAAGCATTTATAGGAGCCTCTATTATGTTTTCCATTACAGACATATGAGGAAAGAGATTATAATTTTGAAAAACTAGACCTATCCTTTTCCGTATAAACTTCATTTCTTCAGAAGTAGCGTATGTGATTTTATTATTATGGTCCCTGCATAAATAAGCTCCATCAATTTTAATGGTGCCTTTATCACTTTTTTCCAAACCATTTATACATCTAAGAATTGTAGTTTTACCTGCTCCAGAGGGACCAATAATTGCTAAAATTTCTCCTGTATTTAATTGAAAACTAACATCTTTTAGTACAGCCTTATCTCCAAAGCTTTTATTTAGTCCATCCACTTGTAGAACCATTTTTTTCCCCCTATTCATAATAGGAATATCTTCTTTCTGTTTTGTTGAAAATTCCTGTAAATATAGCTGTTAATAACAAATAAATTATCCCAACCATAGCCAATGGTATTAGAGAAACATCTCGGTTTGAAGCGATTTTTCCTGCTCTTAATAGTTCTCCAATTCCTACTATATATACTAAAGACGTATCCTTGACCAAGGTTATAACTTCGTTAGCAATAGAGGGTAATACCATCTTAAACATTTGAGGTAGTATTATTCTTATAAATGTTTTATAAGGGGTTAATCCCAAGACTTTTGCCGCTTCATATTGTCCCTTATCAATGGATTCCATACCCCCTCTAAATATTTCACCAAAATATGCTGCATAATTTAATATGAAAGCTATGAGCACAGCAGTAAATCTATCGAAAGTTATACCTATTATAGGTAGGCCGAAAAATACAAATACTATCTGTAACATCAAAGGTGTACCTCGCATTACCCATATATATAATTCAGTTGTCTTAGATATTAATTTTATCTTTGATAATCTCCCTATGGAAACCAGAATTCCCAAGGGAATAGAAAGTATGAGAGTGATAAAGAACACTTTCAAAGTTGTAATCAAACCATCAATCATAGCTGGCAATAAAGTATATATATATCCAAACATAATATCATCCTTTTAATCTAACTATTTCCCTTCAAACCACTTTTCATATATCTTATCATAGCTTCCATCTTCTCTCATTTCATCTAAAGTCTCATTTAGTAGTTTTAACAGCTTTTTGTCTTCTTTTCTAAGACCTATTCCATATTCTTCTTCTCCAAAATCTTCTTCAAGTATTTTATAATCTTCAGGATTTTTTTGTTTAACATAATATCTTACAAGAACTTCATCACCTACAACTGCATCCACTCTTCCTGCCTCTAAATCCATAATAGCCTCATGGTTTGTATCAAATAATACTGGTTCTCCACCGTCAAAGGTTGCTACTATTTCTGGTTCTTGGTTTACAGCTTCAAGGGCACTAGACTCACTTTGAACAGCTACTTTTTTACCTTCTAAATCGGTTTTGGTATTTATGCTAGAACCTGCTAAAGTAACTATTATCTGTCTATTTTCTAAATAGGCTTGAGTAAATGCAACCTTTTCTTTCCTTTCTTCAGTAATAGAATAACCATTCCAAATAACATCGATATTGCCTGAGTTCAATTCGGTTTCTTTCATGGTCCAGTCTATAGGTTGGAGTTTCACCTCAAATCCAGCTCGTTCAAACACTTCTTTTGCTAAATCCACATCAAAACCTACAAGTTCTCCTTTGTCATCTCTAAATCCCATAGGAGCAAAGGTATCATCAAGACCCATTATTATTTCACCTTTTTCTTCTAAATCGTCATAGGAATCCTTATTTGATGCTGTTTCATTCGAACAGCCTGTTAAGCTTACAATACTAAAAATTAATATAACTAATAACATGATAAAATAATTTTTCTTTTTCATTTAAACCTCTCCTTTTATTTAATTTTAAAAGTTAGAAACAAAAGAACTCTCGCCTCTAGTATTATACTAGAGAACGAGAGTATTACTCCGTGGTCCCATCTCTATTTATTGATACTTCACAGTATCAACCTTATCGAGTACAACAAATATACGTTTATACTCTAGCACTATAACGGATGCAGGTACCCGAAGACAGCCTACTACCTAATAGGATTCGGTGTCTAGCTCAGAGATGTGTTCAAAATACATTCAAATGACCCTCTCACCTAACGGGAACTCTCTGTGGAATAAATGTATTTTTACTATTTCTCATCGAAGCTTTTATTTTAATTTACTATGATACCATGATAATGCATTAAAGTATCTTTGTCAATACTTTTAGCAAAGATAGTATTAAGAAATTCTTCAAACAATTAGTAATACTATCTCATTTTTATGGCACATAAGTATTTTAATGGTAGAATGTAATATAAGGGAAAGAATTAATCAAAATACAGGGGGAAATAATATGAATGATGTTATAAGACAAATAAAAAATAGAAAATCAGTAAGGGTATTTGAAAATAAGTCTATTGAAACTAATGTGAAAGAGGAGATAATAAACGCTGCTTTTGAAGCTCCAACTGCAGGCTGTATGATGCTTTATAGCATACTTGATATTACAGATCAAAGATTGAAGGAAAAACTAGCAGTAACTTGTGATAACCAGCCATTTATTGCCAAGGCACCTCTGGTGCTTATATTTCTAGCAGATTATCAAAGATGGTATGATACATTTTGCTTTGAAGATTGCAATCCGAGAAAACCAGGTGAAGGCGATATTCTCCTAGCTTGTGCTGATGCTATAATCGCTGCTCAAAATACGGTGGTAGCGGCAGAATCCTTAGGGGTTGGGTCATGCTATATAGGGGATATTATTGAAAACTACGAAACGGTTAAAGAGGTGCTGGACCTTCCTGATTATGTTCTACCTGCTGCAATGGTAGTCTATGGCTATCCTGTTGAGAGTCAAAAGAAAAGAAAGAAACCTATACGTTTTGAAAAGGAGTACATCGTTTTTAAAAATAGGTATCAAAGGTTGACTGAGGATGAACATATGAAGATGCATAGGATAAGGAATGAAAAGAGGGGTTTAGAAAATAGGGATATTGGTGATGGGATTAAAGCTCTTTATAATCGAAAATATGCTTCTGATTTTGCTCAAGAGATGAATCGTTCAGCGGCCCAATATCTTAAGAACTTTAAACATAAATAGATTTATATAAAAAATGATTAGGAGGGATTTCAATGGTCATTACAATATTTGTAATAGCATTATTTATCTTAGTGGGGATTGTATTCTCCATGGGTAAAGGCTCTTTTTTAATTGCTGGGTTCAATACCATGTCAAAGGAGGAAAAGGAGAAATACGATATTGCTTCCCTATGTAAATTCATGGGGAAGATCATGTTCATCATTGCTTTCTCTGTAGCCCTTTTTCCTTTGAGTGAGATCTTTGAGATGAAAGCATTATATTATATTGGAATGACCTTAAATCCTATTGTGGTAATATTCACATTGGTCTATCTAAATACGGGGAATAGATTTCAGAAATAGAGATAACAAACTATCACCACTTATTTATTTACTCCATACTTCAATCTATAATAATAGATGGCCAATTGGGTTCTATCCCTTAGGGAGAGTTTATCCAACATATTGGAAATATAGTTTCTAATAGTTCCTTCACTTAAAAAAAGTTTTTCTGCAATTTCTCTATTGTTTAATCCCTCTGCTACTAGAAGTAGAATGTCTAATTCCCTAGGGGAAAGATCTATATCTATATCTTTTTTAGAATATTTTTTAATATTGGATACAATCTTTGAATCAAAAACTAAGTTTCCAGAATGGACTGCATTTATAGCAGGAATTATGCCTTTGATGTTTTGTTTTAAGATATAGCCTTTACAACCTAAGGAAAGAGCGGCTCCAATATATTCATCATCTTGGAAGGTCGTTATCAATAGTATTTTAGCGTGAGGGTCTATTTTTAATATTTCCTTAGTTGCATCTAGTCCACTCATCTTTTCCATCCTTATATCCATAAGGATTAAATCTGGCCTATATTGA
>JAAYRD010000057.1 GCA_012518955.1 Tissierellia bacterium
TAATATTAGAGTAAATTCCATTAATCCTACTAATATAGAAGGAAGAATGATGGAATCTATAGAAGCAGGTCTAAACCCTGAAGATCCAGAAGGAATAAAACAAGAATGGATCAATGCAATACCATTGGGAAGATACGCAACATTAGAGGAGGTTGCGAAGCTTGTATTATTTTTAGCATCAGATGATGCATCATTTATAACAGGAGCTCAATATGTGATCGACGGAGGAATATTAGCTTAAATTATATATCAATATCAACTTTTTCAAAAAACGGCAAGGGTAATCCTGCCGTTTTTTGATGCTTAAAATTAATGGATTCTACCAACATCCTAGAAAATAGTAGCAAACTTCAAGTATTCAATAAGACCTATAATTTGATTCCATACATGTAATTTAGGAAATAAAATATTCCTATAAAAATTGCAAACAATATATTTTTATTTAGATTTAAGTATATAATTCCAATATATTCTCGTATAATAGCAGAAACATAATAATAAAACTTAGTTTTAGAGCCTAAACCATTATAATTAAGTCCCAGTGATTTAGCTAATATTCCAGCTCTAAGTACATGATAGTTTGTAGTAAAAAATAATACTTCAGGATTATTTTTATTCGAATCTTTTTTTATTAAATCTGTTGAAAATTGTAGATTTTCCTTAGTATTAGTTGATTTATCTTCCATCAAAATATCTTCTTCTGGAATTTTCATGTCTAAGGCATAATTTTTCATAGCAAAAGCTTCAGAAACTATCTCATCAGGACCTTGTCCCCCAGACATAATTATCTTAGGAGGTTTTACTCCTTTCTTTTTTTGACTATTATAAAATTCTATAGCCCTATCAATTCTACCGGCTAATAAAGGAGTTACTCTATCACCCTTGAGTCCAGCGCCTAAAACTATTAAATAGTCTTTGTTCCTCTTTTCATACCAAAGATTATATAAAAGAGAGGAAGTTAAAAATATAATAAATCCTAGTACAAAATATGAAAATACTGTTATGAAAAATCCCATAATACCTGTTAAAACTCTAGACTTTATTTTATCAGCGAAAATTGGCAATATGCAACTAGAGCTTATAATTCCTATTCCAAGTAAAAAATATATATTATTACCCATTAATTAACCTCCGTTTAATAAAAATATTGATACCTTTGTTTCCAAAGATATCAATATTTTTTTATAATTTATAACTAAGCATCATAGAAAGCCTTATATCCTTTATATGCCATATAGATATCAGCCTTGCTGGCAATTTCATAGGGAGCATGTACGCTTAATAATGCTACACCACAATCTACTACTTCCATACCGTAGTTGGCAAGTATATAGGCGATAGTACCTCCACCACCCTGGTCTACCTTGCCAAGCTCACCCATCTGCCATACTACATCATTATCATTAAATATCTTCCTAATCTTACTTATATATTCGGAATTAGCATCATTGCTACTACTTTTCCCTTTGACACCGGTGTATTTTACAATGGTTACACCTTTGCCCATGAAAGGAGCATTCAATTTATCCAATACATCAGGATAATTTGGATCAAAGGCACCTAATGTGTCGGCGGAAAGCACGCAGGAATTTGCCATTGTCCTTTTTACAATAAGTTCTGAGTAATTTTCCTCAACAATATTGACTAGTTCAGAAACCGTATTTTCAAAGAATTTAGATTCCATGCTAGCATTTCCAACACTACCTATTTCCTCCTTGTCTACGAACAATGCAACAGCAGTTTTTCTAGGGGAATCTATATCCAATATAGCTTTAAGGGAGGTAAATACGCAAACCCTATCATCTTGACCATATCCACCAACCATACTTCTATCAATTCCGACATCTCTGGCCTTTCCAGCAGGAACTATTTCAAACTCTGCAGTAGTAAAATCCTCTTCCTTTATGCCATATTTTTGGTAGAGTATATTGAGAACATTCAATTTTACCTTATCGCTTATTTCATCGTCCTTATATGGTATACTTCCAATCAATAGGTTTAGGCCCTCTCCCGTAATTCCTTCGGCCATAGTTTTTGTCATCTGATCTTTGGCCAGATGGGGTAGCAAATCCGTTATGAAGAATACAGGATCTTCTTCATCCTCGCCTATAACTATATTGAGCTTTTCACCATCTTCTCTAATTACTACTCCATGTAATGCAAGGGGCAATGTAACCCATTGATATTTTTTTATGCCACCATAGTAATGGGTTTTACATAATCCAAGTCCAGAATCCTCATAAAGTGGGAATTGTTTTAAATCTATTCGTGGAGCATCCAAATGGGAACCGATAATATGCATACCCTTTTCAAGTTTTTCCTCTCCTATTACGAACAATGCTACTGATTTATCCTTATAATTGGCATATATCTTCATACCGGGAGTTATCCCAGTTTTTTTATCTATGATTTCATCTAGGGATATATAGCCATTTTCTTGGGCTATCCTAATTATTTCAGATGCAGCTTCTCTTTCCGTCTTTCCTTTATCTAGAAATTCCTTGTATTCTTTAGCAATTTGAAATGTTTTTTCTTCTTCCTTTTCATCCATTACTTCCCATGCATTTTTCCATTCATGAGCCAATTTTTTCTGTAATTTCTTACCATCCATACTGTTTCACTCCTACTTTATGTTTAAATAATTTGCTATATTAGCATTCTTATCCTTTATTCCTTTAATTTTAGGGGTTTTTGAGCTTAACAACCCAGTAACTCCTGGTCCGTGTCCAGCCAAGATGCAATTACTATGGACTATAATCCCAATGGTCACTGCTCCTTTTAAGAATTGACGTCCGTGGGTATTGTCACAATCCCTAAGTAGAACAATATCTCCAAAGCGTAATTTGTCTATACCGTATTTTTTCAACTCTTCTTCATCACCGGTGGTTATATCGTAATCTCCGGAAAGACTAGTAGCACTGCCAATTCCTGAACCCATTAAATGGGCTGGTATCTCGGTAACTACGGGTACCTCCAATTCTCCATTCTGATTTTCTATAATTCCTAATTTTTCAAACAAATCTGGATCTATATTCATCACCAGTACATCTTCATGACCTTCTATTTTTAAACCTTGACCATGAGCTTTAATCAAAATTTTATCGTCTATAGCCATCTTTTCCAAATCTTCCTTAGGGAAATATATCATCACATGTTCAATACCACCATGCATTCCGGTTACATACCCTTTTGCATCTTTAGCATCTCCTGATACCACTCTAGCTTCATTTCCTACACAGGACAATACCATCAGAGCCTTGTTTTCCTTCACATCTTCATTCCGGATGCTAACTCCAGGCTCTACATGGTCTCCCACTAAATCCATACATCCATCTCCAATTTGATAATTGTATGTAATTCCACCTGTACCATGTAATATCATAGGTATTCCATCATGGCTAATCTTATATGGGCTAGATCCCATAATAGGACTATGGATTTTTCCCTGAACTGATTGCATTACAAGCTTATTTCTATTGGTTTTCAAAATAAAACTCCTCCCTTTCATTAATATATAATTATACTATATAGGTTAGCATATAAAGATATCTTAGTACATGGTCTAAATATTTGGGCCAAGTAGTTTTTCAACAATCTCTCTAGCTATGTCTTGGATACTTTTTCCATCTGTATCCACAATTATATCACTGGCATATTCGTATAAAGCCAATCTACTGTTTAATAAATTTGTCAATTTTTTTATAGTAAAATTGTTTTTCAACAAAGGTCTGCTAGTGTCACCTAAAAGGCGGTTATAGGTTTCCAGTGGTGAGGCTTTTAGCCAAATTAGTCTGCCATTGTTTTTTAATAGGTCAATATTTTCAGAATCTAATACTACTCCTCCACCACAGGAAATTATAGTATTTTTATTATCCTGTAAACCTTCTATTACTTCTTTTTCTAACTTTCTAAACCCAATTTCCCCATAGGTATTAAAGATTTGATCTATGGATAGCCCAGAATTTTTTATAATCAATTCATCTGTATCTATATAATCCATTTCCAACAATGTAGATAGCTCTTTACCTACAGAGGTCTTGCCACTACCCATAAATCCTATAAGTATAATATTATAGGGAAATAAGTATTTTGATTGCAGCTTCCTGCTAATCTTTAGTATTTGACGGTATAAGGACTCCAATGCACTGGAAAGTTCATCATCCTCTAGATAAGAATTGACCTTTTTCAAAACATCTTGCTCCCTTTCAGGTTGGAAAATAGGTAGTTTTTTTTCCTTTTTATATTCCAAAACGCCTAAAACAGCTTTTAACCGTCGTTCAAATATTGTCACTAGTTCTTTATCACAATCATCTATAATGTTTCGACAATGTTCTAAGTCTTTCAATTTATCAACCTTTCTTATATACAGATATCTTTTTCATTGTACCTCAATAACCAACAAAAATCATTGTATTGGTTATTTAAAATAGGATGAAATCTTATATACCATGAATATGTCGGTTATTCCACTTATTATCATTCCCAGGCCAATTACTATAGAAAAGGCAGGGGTTATAGCTGTAGGATTCAATACCCCATAGAATCCAAAAAAAATGGCTATTATTCCAAATATAGCTGATGCCCACCATTTTTCATAATCCATTCCTTTTAAGTTAAAGGCATGTTGGAAGTTGATTGCCCCATGAAAGAACAGGAAAAATCCTAATATAGCACCAAGTATGGAAACTATTGTTTCTGGTTTTATGAGGAAATATAAACCGATCAATAGGATGATAATACCAGTTCCTAGGCTAAAACTTTCGAACCTTTGATAAGTCTCAGCCCTCATATGGGATAATATCTTAGAAATGCCCACTAGGGTAATAAGTATGCCTAATATTGTAACTATCAGCCTATTGGTGGTATCGGGACGAATAATGAACATTAGCCCGAACACAATATATACTATTGCCATAATAACAAAGTTTAACTTTGATCGTCTTAGAAAGTTTTTCATAGTATCCCTCCTAAATAGATTATTGTACTTAAATATATATACCCATTTGTTCATCTAAGACATACAAGCTTTAGTAGATATTTATCAAATAATGGATTGAGTTATTAAAAACTTTTACTATATAGGTCTAATTTTACTTAAGGTTTAACGAGTTTGATACAATGATGCTAATATCTATTATTGATAATGTAGAACTATATGATTAATTTAGACTTTTCCTAAAGAATGGGTATAGGGGATTTTAGGAGGGATAATATGGATAAAAATTATTTTATAGAAAAATTGGAACAGAGACAGGTGGATCCACAGGAAAGCAAAGGTTTTTGGGATAATAGGGCGAAAGAATTCTATAGTTTTTCTAAAAAAAGCAGGAAGGATTCTACTATAGAGTTCTTAAAAGGGTTTATGGACTTAAAGGATAAAAGGGTATTGGATGTGGGGTTTGGAGCCGGAAGATATCTGAAACTTTTAGCAGATGAAGGGGCAAAGGTATCTGGAGTGGAGCTATCCAGTGAGATGATGGAATATGCTAAAAAATATTGTATGGAAAATGGAATAGATGTTGAACAAATGGAACTCTATAACATTCCTTGGGAGGAGGTGGATTTAGATAGGTTAAATTGGAGAAATAAATTTGACCTAGTTTTTGCATCTATGAGTCCAGTTCTAGACTCTTATGAATCCATAAAAAAACTTATCGATGCATCAAAACAGGGGATTTTCTGTTCTACCCATATTGTTATGGATGAGGACATATTATCTAAGGTATATGAGGACATCAATGGCAAGGAGTATTCATCTAAAAAGGAAAGTTTTTGGTACCTTTTTAATATACTATACCTAGATGGATACTATCCCAATGTAAGGATTGAAGGAGGAGAAAGTCAGTTAGAATTATCTATAGGCGAGTTGCTGAACAGATACGTGAATAGAGTCTTTTCAGACACGCCTAGTGAAAAGGATTTAATACGATTGAAAGAATCTATTAAAAAACATGAGGTAGATGGAAAGGTAATTGTTAATATGAAAAGAAAAAATGGGTTAATCTATTTTGAAAAATAATAGAAAGAGTCTTCCATTATTATGAAATTAGGTTTGAGTGTTAATGTGGTATATTTTGAATAGTGGGTATAATAAACCTAAATACCTATTAATGGAGGGACTATATGCTATTGGATATAATGTCTCCAGGGTATGGCTTGTTTTTTTGAAATTTAAACAAAGTATGAATTCTAGACTTTCCAAAAGTGTATATTATAATGATGAGAGGGATAATATGTGTACAGGTATAAAAATAAATTATGAAGATGGTTGTGTTATGGGAAGGACAATGGATTATGAAGTGCCTTTAGATTATAATGCAATCTATTTACCAAGAAATTATAACTTTTGTAATGATTTGATGGGGAATCCATTGTATTCAAAATATAAGGCATTAGGGATGTGTTTTGAAAATCGAGATCCATTGAAAGATGGTGTAAATGAACATGGCTTAGTAGGGATTACCAATGCTTTTTCAGGGTTTAATCTTTATGCTAATCAAGTGAAACCAGAAAAGACTAATATTTCTAGTTTTAATTACTTTACTTATGCACTTACAAACTACAAATCCGTAGAGGAACTAATTGAAGACTTACCAAATATTCATATATCTACTAAAGATCATAGGGGAGAAGATGTAATATCACCAGATTTTCACTTTATGTTTGCCGATTCTACTAAAAGATGTATTATTATTGAACCTAAAAAAAGGGAATTGATATGTTATGAAAATCCATATGATGTAATGACCAATTCACCAGGCTTTGAATCCCATGTTAGAAGACTAAATAAACTTTTAGATTTAAATAATCTTGAAGATTTTAACTCTTCTAAAGATCTACCTGGGGGATATGATCCTATTTCTAGGTTTATTAAAGCTTTTTATCTAACTAAAATGAATGTTAAATCCAATAGTTTTAAGGAAGCACTTTCCCATTCTTATAATATAATGGCTGCAATGACTATGCCAAATGGATTTGTTAGAAATAAAAAGTATAATCATACTACCTATACTAGATATATTTGCTCTTACGATACAAAAAACAAACTATTGACTGTAAAGTCTAATACTAATCCAACGGTTTATCAATTGGGATTTGAAGATATAGAAGATGAAAATAAAAGACAAGCATTTTTCTTAGACTTAGATTTCACTGTAGAAAAGTTGAAATAACTGGGTAACTATTCTATAATCTGATTATAAAACTTTTTTACCTTGTAAAAAGTTTTACTATATGATATGCTTATGGCGAATAAAAACTTAATAGTAAAGCAAGGGGTGCTTATATCAATAGGCTGAGATAGGAATGTTATTCCTGACCCTAGAACCTGATTTGGGTAA
>JAAYRD010000058.1 GCA_012518955.1 Tissierellia bacterium
CGAACACAGAAGTTAAGCCTCTCAGCGCCGATGGTACTTGGGTGGAGACGCCCTGGGAGAGTAGGACGTTGCCAGGTTACATAGTATAAAAGCTCTATTTCGTAGGTCGAAGTAGAGCTTTTTTTATTCTTCTTATATCTGTCATAATTAAACTAATGATTCATGTATTTAAATTAATGATTTAGGAGATACAATGAGTAAAAGCGGGTGTATGTTCAAATTTTACTGATTTTAACCTAAGAACAACCTTATCTTATTTTGACAACGAAATCAGGGATTGATACAATGTGTTGTATAAAATAAAAAAACATATACTAAATATTGTGCTTGGGAGGGAAAGTATGAATTTTTCAAATAATGCTAGAACCGTTCTAGAGAGAAGATACCTATCTAAGGATATAGATGGTAATGTAATAGAAACTATAGAAGAGATGTTTAAAAGAGTGTCTGATTTTGTGGCCTCAGGGGATTTAATATATGATGAAAAGGCCAATGTTGAGGAAATTTCCAATCAGTTTTACGATGTCATGATAAACCAGGAATTTATACCTAATTCTCCTACTTTAATGAATGCAGGAAGAGAACTAGGACAGTTATCTGCTTGCTTTGTATTACCTGTAGAAGATTCCATGGAAGGTATATTTGATGCGATAAAGAACTCAGCTTTGATACATAAAAGCGGTGGTGGTACTGGATTTAGCTTTTCAAGGTTGAGACCAAAAGGAGCTTCTGTTAAGTCTACAGGTGGAGTGGCATCAGGACCTATTAGTTTTATGAAGGTGTTTAATTCAGCAACAGAAGCTGTAAAGCAAGGGGGTACTCGTAGGGGAGCAAATATGGGTATTCTAAGAGTAGATCATCCAGATATAATGGAGTTTATTGAAAGTAAAAGTGATTTAAATGAGATAACCAACTTTAATATAAGTGTAGGCATCACAGAAAAATTCATGGAAGCTGTGGAAAAAGGTGAAGACTATAATTTAATAGATCCGCATAATGGGAAAATAACGGGTAAATTAAATGCAAAGGAAGTTTTTGAACGAATAATAGAAATGGCATGGGGATCTGGAGAGCCAGGAATAATTTTTTTGGATAGAATTAATAACACTAGTACGGTACCGGGATTAGGTGAAATGGAAAGCACAAATCCATGTGGGGAACAGCCGCTTTTACCTTATGAAAGCTGTAATCTTGGTTCAATTAACTTGGCTAAGATGATAAAAGAAAACCCCGAAGGTTACCAGATAGATTATGATAAATTAGGGCAAGTAGTAGATGCATCTGTTCATTTTCTAGATAATGTTATAGATGTGAATAAATATCCCCTGCCTGAAATAGATGAGATGACAAAGAAAACCAGAAAAATAGGTTTGGGAGTTATGGGATTTGCAGATTTATTATTTTATTTAGGCATCCCCTACAATTCACAGGAAGCTGTAGAATTTGCCGAAGATATCATGGAATTTATAGATAGAAGAAGTAAGAAGAAATCCGAAGAATTGGCTCAGGTCAGAGGGGTATTTCCAGCCTATGAGGATAGTATATTCAAGGAACAAGGTATAAAGATGAGAAATGCTACTACCACAACTATTGCGCCTACTGGAACTATTAGTATTATAGCGGGAGCAAGTAGTGGCATAGAACCCTTATTTGCTATTTCCTTTGTAAGACATGTTATGGATGATGATAAGCTATTAGAAGTTCATCCATATTTTGAAACGATTGCAAGGAAAAGAGGATTTTATACAGAGGAGCTAATGGAGAAAATAGCTGAAGAAGGAACTATAGCCCATATGGAAGAAATACCAGAGGATATTAGAAGGATTTTTGTAACTGCTCATGATATAATACCTTTTTGGCACATAAAGATGCAAGCAGCTTTTCAGAGGCATGTGGATAATGCTGTTTCTAAAACCGTAAACTTTACAAATGATGCTACACAAAAAGATGTAGAAGAGGTATATAGATTAGCTTATAAATTGGGGTGTAAAGGTGTAACCATCTACAGGGATGGTAGTAGAGATAATCAAGTCTTATCTATTAAGAAAAAACATCCCAATATGGAACCTTTAACAGGAAATAATATAAAACCAAGGCAAAGACCTTCTATTACCCAAGGTATGACAGAAAAAGTAAGGGTTGGTTGTGGTAATCTATATATTACTGTAAATTATGATGAGAATGGCATATGTGAAGTTTTTACTAATGTAGGTAGGGCTGGGGGATGCCCAAGTCAATCGGAAGCTACCAGTAGACTTACATCTATAGCTTTAAGATCAGGAATGGATGTTGAAAAAATAATTGAGCAATTAAAGGGAATAAGATGTCATTCTACATTGCGACAAAGAGCCACAAAAAAGGATATAAAGGTTTTATCTTGTCCAGATGCCATAGGAAAGGCGTTGGAGAGGGTAATGAATACCTATGTAGAAATAGAAAATGGCAATGCTAATGAAATGATATATGAAATAGAAGAAGAAAGAGAAGAGGGTAAGTTTGTAATAAAAATTGAGGATACTACACAAAGTAGTTCAGGGCAATGCCCAGAATGTGGATATGATGTAAATCATGAAGGTGGATGTATGATTTGTAAAAACTGTGGTTTTTCTAGATGTGGTTAATGATTAGAATTTTTCAGATTAAAAAGTTATTGCAAAAATCATTATCTAATGGTATACTAGTTAAGATAAAATTAAATATTAAAATCTTTAATTCAGTCCAGAGAGGCTGGCAAGATTGTAATTATAGGACATTTGTATAATTATGCATAAAACTTCTTGCTGCCTGCAAGAAGTTTTTTTATGAATAATAAGTTACAATCGAAAGGCCTTTAATTCAGTCCAGAGAGGCTGAAAAGGAGAGTACACTCTCCTTTAAACTAAAAGGAGGAGAATTATATGACCGAAAATATTATTACAAAACAAGAAACAGACAGGGTACAACTAGGATTTTGGAATAACTCAAAAAAAGCTATTTTAGCTCTTCAACATTTAATTGCTATGTTTGGAGCTACAGTATTGGTACCTATAATAACAGGGTTCAATCCATCGGTGGCCTTGTTTTCTGCTGGTATTGGGACATTAATATTTCATATTTGTACTAAAGGTAAGGTTCCGGTTTTTCTGGGTTCGTCCTTTGCCTTTATACCAGTTATACTAACGGTTAAAGAAATATATAATGGAGATTTAGCCTATGCTCAAGGTGGAATGGTAGTGGCGGGTATATTGTATATAATCTTATCCTTTTTTATAAAAAAGGTTGGGGTAGAAAAAATTCAAAGATATCTTTCACCACAAGTTGTAGGTCCCATGATTATGGTTATAGGTATGAATATGATACCTACAGCTTATGGAATGGCAAAGGAAAATCTTTTAATAGCTGGCATAACACTGGGAGTAGCATTACTAATCAATTTTAAAAGTAAAGGCTTTATAAAACAATTGGCAATATTAATAGGTGTTATAGTAGGATATTTGATTTCGTTAAAGATGGGAATTGTAGAAACAAATGCAATAAAAGAAGCATCATTTTTTGCGATACCAGCTTTTAACCTTCCAAAGTTTGATATGGGTGCCATAGCCATAATAACTCCTGTAGTATTAGCGGTATTTATGGAGCATTTGGGAGATATAACTACCAATGGACAAGTTGTAGGCAAAAACTTCATAGAAGATCCAGGTTTAAATAGAACCTTGTTAGGAGATGGATTAGCTACTACTATAGCAGCACTAATAGGAGGACCTGCAAATACAACCTATGGTGAAAATACAGGAGTCTTAGCTATTACTAAAAATTACGATCCTTCTATACTAAGACTAGCGGCTATATTTGCAGTATTATTAGGATTCATATCCAAAATAGGTATAGCCTTAACTACAATACCAAGTTCAGTAATGGGTGGAATAAGTCTTATGTTATTTAGCATGATATCATTAATAGGTGTTAAAACTATAAAAACCAATAAAGTAGAATTTAATTGGAAAAATATAATAGTTATGGTATCTATACTGGTTCTAGGTCTTGGAAGTGGAATCATTGAAAGTAAGCTTGGTATTACAATTGGAATTCCAATAAACGATACGGTTAAAATATCCGGGTTGAGCTTTGCAGCTATAATAGGTATAGTTTTAAATATGATTTTAAATAGAGAAAAGGCTTCATACTAGAAAATAAGGTTAATCTTGATATCAAGATTAACCTTATTTTAATAATAGACAAAATTATAAATAAGATATAAAATGAATAGAAGCGGTGAAAATTAGTTATAAGTTTTAAAAGGAGCAAACAATATGAACAGGGTATTGATAATTGGTGGGGGTGCAGCTGGAATGATGGCTGCAATATCTGCTAGAAATCATGGGGCAGAGGTTACCCTATTGGAAAGAAACAATAGGGTAGGAAAGAAAATATTAGCTACTGGAAATGGAAGATGTAATTATACCAATGTAAATCTATCAATTAAAAATTATCATGGTAATAATCCAAAGTTTGCGCATAGTTTTATTGCAAAATTTGGAGTAGAGAAGACCATGGATTTTTTTGAAAAGTTAGGCATAACTCCTGCTATTGAAGAGGAAGGAAAGGTATTTCCTTTATCTTTTCAAAGCTCAAGTATTTTAGATGTATTGAGATTTGAATTGGAGGATTTGAACGTAGAGGTTATTACGGATGCTTATGTAGTTGATATTAAAAAGACCAAGGGCTTTACTATAACCACAAAGGATGGAAGAAAGATATACGGGAATAGGATCATATTAGCCGCTGGAGGAAATGCAGCACCGTCTACGGGTTCCGATGGAAACGGTTTTTTATTGGCACAAAAAATGGGCCATCGAGTGACAGAAACATTTCCTGGCTTAGTTCAATTGAAGTTAGAAGGAGACTTTTTTAAGCAAGTAGATGGGGTTAAATTTCCAGGCATAGCGGGGCTTTATGAAAAAGATCAATTGATTAAAGAGGATAGAGGGGATATTTTATTCACAAGTTATGGCATATCAGGTCCACCTATCCTTCAATTGAGTAGAACTGCATTAGAGTACTTAAATAAGGGAAAAAGGGTAGGTTTGAGAATATCTATAATTCACACTAAAAACCAAGAGGAACTATATGAATATTTACAATATAGATTTGCTTTTATGCCAAGGAAAACAATAGAAACAGGTTTAATAGGTCTTATAAATAAGAGATTGATAATACCTATTTTAAAAGAAATAGGTATTGATAAAAACAAGCAAATAGCTCATATATCCAACGAAGAGATAAGAAAAATATCCTCTATATTAACTGATTTGAGATTTAATATAATTGGTAGCAAGTCATGGAAAGATGCTCAAATTACAGCAGGAGGCATATCAACTGATGAAATAGACAATTCTACTATGGAATCGAAATTAATAGAAGGATTATACTTTGCAGGCGAAATAGTAGATATAGATGGAGATTGCGGAGGTTTTAATTTACAATGGGCTTGGTCATCAGGGTATATAGCTGGAGAAAATGCTGCCGTAATGTAAAAGGTAGAAGATATTGAAAGGATTGATATAATGCTTAGTATGAACACAAGACTGAAGGGACTGGCAAAACAGAATAGGGATATAAAGGTAGCTGTAGTAGGAACAGGAAAGATGGGTAAGGGTTTGGTTAATCAAATGTCTAGAATAAAGGGAATGATACCGGCTCTGGTTATAAATAGAAATGTTGGGAAAGCAGTAAATGCATTATTATCAGCAGGTGTTGGGCGAGAAGATATAATAATATCAAACTCTCTAAAGGAAATAAATTATTCATTAGAAAAAGGGAAATATGTAGCCTCTGAATATATGGAATTAGCAACAAAGGCAAATACAATAGATGCAGTAGTAGATGCTACAGGAGTACCTGATGTAGGAGCTAGATTGTCCTTAGAAGCCATAGACAATAGAAAGCATATAATAATGTTAAATGTAGAAGCGGATTCAGTAGTAGGACCTATATTGTACAGAAAGGCAAAGGAAGCTGGAGTAGTATATACTGGTTCAGCTGGAGATGAACCAGGAGCAGTTATGGAATTATATGATTTTGCAATGGGTATAGGATTTGAAGTATTGGCTATTGGAAAAGGAAAAAACAATCCTATAGATTTAGAGGCAAATCCAGATATTGTTGGTGAAAAGGCCTTAGCTAGTGGGCTTAAACCTAATATGTTAGCAGGATTTATTGATGGGACAAATACCATGATAGAGATGACCTGTATGGCAAATGCTACAGGATTTATTCCAGATATTAGAGGTGGACATGGTATTGAAAGCAATATAGATGATTTAACTAAGTATTTTAGTTTAAAAGAAGAAGGAGGTCTTCTCAACAAATATGGAATAGTAGATTATGTACGAGGGATAGCGCCAGGAGTATTTTTAATATTTACTACAAAACTAGAGGAAATCCATAAACAATTGGAATATTTAAATATGGGACCTGGTCCTAATTATTGCTTATATAGGCCCTATCACCTTACCAGTTTAGAAACCCCTATTACCATATTTGATGCTTGTTTTTACAATGAATCCAGTATAGCTCCTGTGGCAGGAACCGTAGCTGAAGCCATTACAATAGCTAAAAAGGATTTAAAAGCAGGGGATAAACTGGATAGAATAGGTGGATTTACTGTTTATGGTAGCATAGAGGAATATAAAGTAGCAAAAAAAGAAAATTTAGTTCCAATAGGTCTTATAGATGAAAATACCAAATTAATTAAGGATGTGAAAAAGGGTGAACTTATAACC
Organism: Tissierellia bacterium; assembly: GCA_012518955.1. Lineage (GTDB taxonomy): Bacteria > Bacillota > Clostridia > Tissierellales > Tepidimicrobiaceae > DUNJ01. Next base: position 6,762 of record JAAYRD010000058.1, read on the forward strand.
TATGATATGCTAGAGATGGATACAGAAACTACTATATATAGGTTAAGAAAATTACAAGATAAGACAATGGGTTAGTTTTTGAACAATATTTTACAAACTTTTCAAAATGGTTTAATATATATATATCAAAATAAAACATGGGGGGTTTGCTATGATATATATTAGAAATGAAGATAATAGGCCTCAATTTAATTTAGCTTTAGAGCAATATGTATTTGATAGCTTAGATCAATTTGATGAGATATTTTTGCTATGGATAAATGAACCATCAATAATTGTTGGAAAACATCAAAATACCATTCAAGAGATAAACCTAAATTACATAAAGGAGAACAATATAAATGTAGTTAGAAGGTTATCAGGTGGTGGAGCTGTTTATCATGATTATGGAAATTTAAACTACACAATAATTTCTAAGAGTAAGGATACTTCCTCTTTTAACTTTGAAGCATTTTCTCAACCTGTAATAGAAGTATTAGCAAAATTGGGTGTAAAGGCAGAGTTTACTGGCAGAAATGATATTGTTATAGATGGTAAAAAATTTTGCGGCAATGCCCAATATATGAAAAAAGATAAGGTCCTTCATCATGGAGCTATGCTTTTTGATACAGATTTAGGTGTATTAGAGAAAGCTTTGAAGGTTTCTAAGGACAAAATAGTATCCAAAGGGATAAAATCTGTGAGGAGCAGGGTCACCAATATAAAAGATCACTTAAAAGATGATATTGATGTGGAGGATTTTAAACAACTTTTATTAGACCATATGTTTGAAGGAAATAAGGAAATACAAGAATATAAACTAACGGAAGAGGACTATGAAAATATAAATAGATTAATGGAAGAAAGGTATGATACTTGGGAGTGGAATTTTGGAAGCTCTCCTAACTTCAACATAAACAAATCGAATAGATATGCTTCAGGTAAAGTAGAGACTCAAATAGAGGTAAAAGATGGTACAATAAAGAATATAAAGTTTTATGGAGACTTTTTTGGAAGCGGAGAGTTATCCAATTTAGAAGAAAAACTTATTGGTATAAAATATAGAGAAGAGGAAATAAACAAAGTATTAGATTCAATAGATATAGGATACTATTTCTCAGGAATTTCCAAAGATGAAATAATTTCATGCATAATATAAAACAACTTGACAAATATAGTCTAGTTGATGTATATTAGTACACAAAATGTAATATTAAATGTGAAGATGAGGACAGTAATAAAAGAATCTTATTGTACAGAGAGATAATTATAGGGTGAGAGATTATTAATGGATCTTTTGTGAATATCACCTCGGAGCATAGCATCTGAAAGTAGTAAGATGTTACGTTTAAGGCGTTATACTGCAAATGAGTGATAGGATAATTGTATTTCTATTGTCCTATAATTTGGGTGGTACCACGGAAACTCGTCCCTAAGTAAAACTTAGGGATTTTTTTATATGAAAAAAGAAAGGATGAAGAATTTGAAAAGGTTTAATGAACTATCAGACAAACCAGTAAAAAAAAGAGAAGAGGAAATCTCCAAATACTGGAACGATATTGATTTACTGCATAAATCTGTAACAACTAGAGATGAAGATAAACCATTTATATTTTATGAAGGACCCCCAACAGCTAATGGGAAGCCAGGCATTCATCATGTAATGGCTAGAACATTAAAAGATTTAGTATGCAGATATAAAACCATGGAAGGCTATCAAGTAAAAAGAAAAGCAGGATGGGATACCCATGGACTACCGGTAGAGATAGAAGTAGAAAAACAATTGAATCTAAAGAATAAATATGAGATTGAGGAATACGGAATTGAAAAATTTAATAAAAAATGTAAAGAATCCGTGTTTAAGTATGAGAAGTTATGGAGAGATATGACAGCTAGAATGGCTTATGAAATTGATATGGATAATCCCTATGTTACTTTAGAGAACGATTATATTGAATCCGTGTGGTGGATTCTTAACAAGTTCTTTAAAGAGGGTCTTATATATGAAGGTCATAAGATTTTACCTTACTGTTCTCGTTGTGGAACTGGTCTAGCTTCCCATGAAGTAGCCCAAGGATATGAGGAAATAAAAACTGAAACCGTTATAGTAAAATTTAAATTAAAAGACAAAGATGAATATTTCTTAGCTTGGACTACTACCCCTTGGACATTGGCAAGTAATGTTTGTCTAACCGTTAATCCAGAGGAAACATATATAAAAGTAAGGCAAGAAGATAATATATATTATGTAGGTAAGGTTCTAGCAGACAAAGTGCTAGGAGAAGACTATGAAATATTACAAGAGATGAAGGGTAAGGATTTAGAATATATGGAATATGAGCAGCTACTTCCATTTATAGAGGTAGATGACGATAAAAAAGCCTTCTATGTTACATTGGGAGACTATGTAACCACAGATGATGGTACAGGAATTGTTCACTC
>JAAYRD010000059.1 GCA_012518955.1 Tissierellia bacterium
AAATTGGTCCAAATAAATCATGGCAATGGATATATAACTAAATATGCTCATTGTAGTACAATAAATGTTAGAGCAGGACAAAAAGTTTATAAAGGGCAGGTTATAGCAAGGGTAGGTAATACAGGAAGATCCACAGGACCACATCTTCATTTCGAAGTCGTAAAAAGTGGAAGAAACGTAAACCCAGCGGCCCATATAAGATAAGAAACAAGGAGGAAGGGGAATTTGATCCTTCCTCTTTTTATGTTTTATATTCTAGAATCAAGTAAAAATAATATAATCAAAATCACAATCAGACTTTCAAACAACTCCCCTTCAAAAAGAATAGACCTTGGAGGATTGTTTGCTGAAATATCCCCCTCTTCATCAAATAACAATTTCAAATTTAAAAGCCCAGCTCCTTGCATTTCCCTAGAGTTTTTAAGGTCAATACTGGATTTTATTAATTTGTTTTTTACTTCTTTAGGGCTAAGATTGCCATATTTATTGAATAGCAATGCCACAGCACCAGATATTAATGGAGTAGCCATGGAAGTACCACTTAAAGAAGAATAACCATCTAGTTTTGTATTGGATAGGGAATTGATATTTACTCCAGGAGCTACTATATCTGGTTTACTATATCCTTCACTTGTAGGACCTCGACTGGAAAAAGGAGCTATAGTATCATCTGATGGGTCTACAGTTCTTTTATCATCTACAGCACCTACGGTGATAACACTTTTACTGGTGCCTGGGGATACAATGGTTCCTCTATCAGGGCCACTATTACCAGCAGCTGCAACTACAACTATTCCAGCTTGAACAGCCTTTTCTACAGCTCTACACAAAGGATCCTTATCACAGGAGCTATTAGCAGGGGTACCCATTGAAAAGTTTATTACTTTAGTATTATACCTATCCTTAGTTTCAATAATATAGGATATAGCCTCTATAATATTAGATGAGTTTCCACCACCATTCTTATCCAATGCCTTAATAGCTAATATATTTGATTCTGGAGCTATGCCAGCATACCTACCCCTTGAAGAATATCCATTTCCAGCAATTATACCAGCCACATGAGTTCCGTGAACCATAAGCCAAAATAGAATAGTTTAATTAAGTATTAAATCTTGTAAATACTTGGTAGAAAAAGAAGGGTTTTTGGAAGTTTTGTAGAATACATTTTGTAGAATATATTTTAAAAAATTTACTTTATATATAAATCATTAGTTTAGTGCAGAATAGTCAGCACAAGGCAACGACAAATATTTACAAAGATAGTAACATATGGTACAATAATGTCGTTCACAAAAATACTTTACTATAATATTGTACCAGAAGTTGTCAAGAGTAAGAATTACTTATAAACTATATATAGGGAACTTTCAGACTTATATAAACTAGCAATAGAAAATGTTGAAAATTTTCTATTGGAGATTGAAGAAATATAAGGAAAAGATTAATGAGATATAAAGTTATATCTAGAGATGAAATTAAGGAACACGAATATAATGGGGTTGTCATAAAATCCTATACATTTGATGATGATATAACTAAAAGATTAAAAGAGATGGAATATCCAAAAGATAGAATAGAAAGATTCTTTAATTAATGATAATTGACAATAATTTATAGGGGGATGCTATATGACAGATAGAATTTACCTAGCTTCACCACATATGAGTGATGAAGGATATGAGATAGAATACATACAAGAAGCTTTTGATACCAATTGGATAGCTCCACTAGGTAAAAATGTAAATGAATTTGAAAAGGAATTAGCTACAAAAG
>JAAYRD010000060.1 GCA_012518955.1 Tissierellia bacterium
ATCTGGCCCTTTCATGGATATAAAGTGGCCCCCAACACTTACAAAAGGTAGACAGTATTCGCAAAGAGTATTTAATGCTGCTACCGCTCTTGAAATAGCAATATCATATTTCTGTCTATGTTTGTTTTTTCTACCTAACTCCTCTGCCCTACCATGAATTGAAGTAATATTTTTAAGTTCTAGTCGATTAATTACCTCGTCTAGAAATACAATCCTCTTATTTAAACTATCTAATAACACCATGTCCAAATCTTCCTTAACTATCTTCAATGGAATTCCAGGAAATCCTCCTCCTGTTCCAATGTCTATAACCTTCTTTTTTCCTTTAAACAACCCAGTGGACAAAGGAGTTATACTATCTATAAAATGTTTGATATCAATTTCTACATCATCTGTTATAGATGTTATATTTATCTTTTGATTCCATTCCTTTAATAACTCTTTGAAAAGTATAAACTTATCAATTTCATCCTTGGTTAAATCTATATCTAGTTTCTCACTTCCTGCTATTAATGTATTTACATTAGTCATTGTTTAAATCCTTTCCTCTCCTTCTTTTTTGCTCCAAATATATCAATAAGACATTTATATCTGCAGGGGAAACCCCGGAAATTCTGGATGCCTGGCCTACAGAATCTGGCTTTATCTGATTCAATTTTTGCTTAGCTTCATTGCTTAATCCTTTTACCTCATCATAGTTCTCATCTTCAGATAATTTTTTTCCCTCTAACTTCTTAAATTGTTCTATTTGAGCCATTTGTTTTTTAATATAACCTTCATATTTAATTTGAGTTTCCACTTGAAGTCCTATCTCCCTAGGTAATTCTTCTCGATCCTTGTCTATTTCTTTTAATGAACTGTATCTGATTTCCGGCCTTCTTATTAAATCATATAAAGTTATTGCAGTTTTTAAAGGTGTACTACCTAAGCCTTTTAAAAATTTATTCATCTCTTCTGTAGGTGTTATCCTAGTAGATTTTAATCTTTTTAGCTCTTTTTCTATTTGTTCCTTTTTTTCTATAGTTTTTATATATCTTTCTTCTTTTACTAACCCTATTTCATACCCTTTCCTGGTTAATCTTAAATCTGCATTATCCTGTCTTAATGTCAGTCTATACTCTGCCCTTGAAGTCATCATTCTATAGGGCTCATTAGTGCCTTTAGTTACTAAATCATCTATTAAAACCCCAATATACGCTTCTGATCTATCTAAAACAAAAGGTTCTTTGCCCTTTATATTTAATACAGCATTAATTCCCGCAATTAATCCTTGAGCCGCTGCTTCCTCATATCCTGAGGAACCATTTATCTGGCCTGCAAAGAATAAGTTTTTATTTTCCTTATGTTCCAAAGTCCTTTTCAATATTCTAGGATCGATACAATCATATTCTATTCCATAGGCTGGTCTCATAAATTGAACCTTTTCCAGTCCAGTTATGGTTTTATACATTTCTAATTGAACCTCTTCTGGTAAAGTAGAGCTAACACCTTGAACATACATTTCCTTGGTATCTAGTCCTTCTGGTTCGATAAATACCTGGTGTTTTTCTCTATCCTTAAACCTAACAACCTTATCTTCTATAGAAGGACAATATCTAGGCCCTATGCCCTCCGCTTCTCCCGAATACATAGGTGATCGATGAAGGTTTTTTCTTATAATTTCATGGGTATCGGGGGTAGTGTATGTCAAGTAACAAGGTACCTGTTCTATATTAAACTTTTTACCTATATTTAAAAATGAAAAAGGTATTACTTCATCATCGCCTGGTTGTATTTCCGTTTTAGAATAATCTATAGTATCTCCATGAACCCTTGCTGGTGTTCCAGTTTTAAATCTCCTTAAATCTATTCCTAGCTGGGTTAAGGAATCGGAAAGAATGTTTGAAGGAGATAATCCTCCTGGACCACTAGAGTAATTAACCTCTCCTTTAAATATTCTTCCCTTTAAATATGTTCCCGTGGCTAATATTACCGCCTTTCCATAATAGGTAGCTCCTGTCCTTGTTACGACACCCTTTACTTGATTGGATTCAACAAGAATTTCTACTACCTCACCTTCTTGTAATATGAGATTAGGTTCATCTTCTAGTACTTTCTTCATTTCTGTGTGATATCTTTTTTTATCTGCTTGAACCCTTAATGAATGAACTGCAGGTCCTTTAGATGTATTCAACATTCTACTTTGTATAAAGGTCTTATCTATATTTAAAGCCATCTCCCCTCCAAGGGCATCTATTTCCCTAACCAAATGCCCCTTTCCAGTACCTCCTATATTGGGATTGCAAGGCATATCTGCTATGGAGTCAAGACTCATGGTTAAAATCAAAGTCTTCATGCCCATCCTGCTACCTGCTAAAGCAGCTTCACAACCAGCATGACCAGCGCCAACTACTATAATATCATATTCTCCTGCACAGAATTTTTTTACTTCTTTCATTAAGAATACACCACCTTAAGTTAAACTATTTACCTATACAAAATTCTGAAAAGATCCTATCCAGTATATCCTCTCCTACAGTATCACCAGAAATCTCTCCTAGGTTTTGCCAACAACTCTTTATATCTACTTCTATACAGTCTAAAGGTATATTAGATACAATGCCATCTAATCCACTGTTAATATTTTTATGTGCTTTAATAAGTTGATCCTTATGCCTCATATTGGTAACAATAGTGTCGCTTTCAACTTCTAATTCTCCTGTATAGAACATATCCTTTATTTTTTGTTCCAGCCTATCTACACCTATTCCCTTAGTTATAGATGTAGTGATTATTTCATAATTGGGTAGCATTTCTTTTAAATGTTTTTCATCATATTCATTGGGAAGATCTGATTTATTTAATAGGACTATGGATCTTTTATTCTTTATTATATCTATAATATTATAATCTTCTTCCGTTAATTTTTCTGAAGCATCAAATATAGCAATTATTAAATCTGCTTCATCCACTCTATCTTTAGCCCTATCCACTCCTATTTTTTCTACTAAATCTTCTGTATCCCTAATTCCTGCAGTATCTATTATCTTTAGAGGGATACCATCTATATTTACATATTCCTCTATAATGTCCCTAGTAGTTCCAGGTATATCCGTAACTATAGCTCTATTTTCTCTTAATATAGCATTTAATAGAGATGATTTCCCTACATTAGGTTTTCCCAATATAACTGTATTTAAGCCATCCCTAAGAATCTTACCCCTATCAGCAGTTTCCAATAATTTTTCAATACTTTTCTGAACCTCTTTTGCTTTTTCCTCTAGTTCCTCGTAGGTTATCTCCTCTATATCCTCTTCTGGGAAATCAATAGATGCTTCTATATGAGCTATCATCTCTAATAGAACTTCTCTGATTTCTCTGACCTTTTTGGATATATTTCCTTCCAATTGATTCAATGATACCTTGAAGGATTCATCTGTCTTTGCTCTAATAACATCTATAACAGCTTCCGCCTGAGATAGATCTAATCTACCGTTCAAAAATGCTCTTTTAGTAAATTCTCCTGGCTCTGCCAATCTTGCATCATTCTCTAGAATAAGCTCCAATATCCTTTTTACAGATATAATTCCTCCATGGCAATATATCTCTACCATATTTTCACGGGTATAGGTATAAGGTTCTTTCATAGAAACGATTAACACTTCATCTATTATTTCATCATTCTTAGGATCTACTATATGTCCATAGATTAGTTTTCTATTCTTTGACTTCTCTAAATTATCCGTATTTTTTCCTCTGAATATTCTACTTCCAATACTAATGGCATCTCTTCCACTTATTCTAACTATTCCAATACCAGCTTCCCCCATAGCTGTAGAAATAGCTGCAATTGTATCTGCCATAGTACACCATCCTTTCCATAGACTAGAGAAACCCAGTATAAATACTGGGTTTCTCTAAAAAATTATTTTGCTTGAATTACCACTCTTCTATAAGGTTCTTCCCCTTCACTATAGGTACTTATACCGTCTTCATACTGTAATGCAGAATGAATAATCCTTCTTTCATATGGATTCATAGGTTCCAGCTTTACTGGTTTCTCACTATATTTTGCTTTTCTGCCCATCCTATTTGCCAGTCTAATCAATGTCTCTTCTCTTCTTTTTCTATAACCTTTAATATCAATTAATACCTTTATATAATCATCCCTGTCCTTATTGATAGTTAGACTAGTTAAAAATTGAATTGCATCTAAAGTATTTCCTCTTTTACCAATTATAATACCCATGTCTGATGAATTAACATTTATAATATCGATATTTAAACATAGACCTTCTTTTTTTATAGAGCAACTACCCTTTATATTCATAGATGATAATAAGTCATCTATGAAGTTTTGTGCTTTTTCTACAGGATCGTTTACTACTGTTACTTTAACCGTAGCATCTTTGCTACCTATCAGTCCAAATAATCCACGACTAGGTTCTTCAAGAACTTCTATATGGATATCCCTTTCTGTAACATCGAGCTCTTCTAAAGCAATTCTAACGGCTTCATCTACAGTTTTTGAAACCTTCACAACGGACCTCATTCTATCTTGTCTCCTCCTTAATTTTACCCAAAGACCTATTAGATATTAATAGCTGGATCACTTGGAATATATTGCCTACAACCCAATATAAAGACAATCCTGCTGCAAAGGATCTAGCAGCCCAAAATATCATAAAAGGAAGAACAATATTCATAGTTTTTTGAGTCGATTGAACTTGAGAATCTACTGGTGCATTTCCTGCCATAAGTTTGCTTTGTAAGAACGTTGTTAGCCCAGCTAGAAGTGGTAATCCCCAAAGATATGGATCTGGCTGTTCTAAATTAGGAATCCATAAAAAGCTTTTATTTAAGGCTGCATAAACATTCGGATCTTTAAAAACATAAGTTATAGGTTCTCTCAAAACACGGAAAAATGCAATAATAATCGGAAATTGGATAAGCATAATTAAACACCCGGATGCAGGATTATACTTATTTTCCTTATAAACTTCCATTATCTTAGTTTGTTGAGTCTGTGGGTCATTTTTATATTTTTTTTGAATTTCTTTTATTTGCGGTTGTAATTCATTCATCTTTGCTGTGGATTTACTCTGATGTAAACTCACCGGTAAGAGAATTAATTTAAATAAGATTGTAGTAATTATTATAGCTATACTATAATAGGATAAATATTGTGATTCTATACCTGTTTTAGAAACTAAATCAAAAACTAATTTTAATAAACCTCCAAATATATTACCTAAAAAGGCCGTCATCGATTAACCCCCTATCATTTTAGCGGATCATACCCTCCTTCATTAAATGGATGACATCTTAATATTCTCTTTGTACTTAAATAGGTTCCCTTAATAAAACCATATTTTGTATAAGCATCAATAGAATATTGTGAGCAAGTTGGATAAAATCTGCAATTTCTTCCTGTAAAAATATACCTAGAAATAAACTTTTGATAAAATTTTATGAATAAAATAGCTAATTTAGCCATTATTTTACACCTTTATCTTTTAAAATATGGGATATTTTAAATATATGCAACATTGCACTCTCCAATTGTTTATGTGTAATATCCACAACATTTTTCTTTGGTATAATTATTATATCATAACCTTCCTTGATATTATCAAAATTTTGTCTATATATTTCCTTTATTCTTCTTCTAGTCCTATTTCTTACAACACTGTTTCCAAATTTTTTTGTAATAGAAAAACCAATCCTCGAATTATCTAAATCATTCTTCATTATATATATTCCTAAATTTCTATTCCAATAGTTTTTACCTTTCCTATAAACAATCTTAAAATCCTCATTATTTCTCAATCTGTATTTTTTGTCCATTACAAAGCTCCTTTAAGCCTTATAAATACTACCATATTTAATAAAAAGGCCACCTCTAACGCGGCCTTAAGCTGTTATTTTATTTCTTCCTCTTCTTCTTCTTCTTCTAATTACTGCTCTACCGGATCTTGTTCTCATTCTTTTTCTAAAACCATGTTTTTTATTTCTACTTCTTTTTTTCGGCTGATAAGTCCTTTTCATCAACTACACCTCCTTCAATATTGCTTCTCTATAAGAATTCATTATTGTGGTTTAATCTATAGGAATTCTTTATCAAGAAAACGTTAAAAAAAAACACAAATACTACTATAGATTATATTTATAGTAACCTTATATGTCAAGAAATTTAAATATCTTAATGTCCACAAAAAAAATACTAACAAACTTCTTTACTTGTGGATAAAATTGTTGATATTAGTTACTCTTTTTGATATTATTAAATTGGTATGTGGATATATAGAAAAAACACTGAATAATTTCGTTTATACACAATTTGTGGATACTTTGTGTATAAGTTTGTATATCCTATTTTATTTTTTTATAAAAAGCTCTATTTTAACAGCTTTGTTATCCACAAAGACATTATATACATCTATGTGGATAATTACTACAAAAATGATCTTTTCACAATAAAATCAGGTTTGTTAATAATCTGTCCACAAATAATATAATTATTTCTATTATACAGATTTTGTATCTAAATATATTTTTTGTGGATACTTTTGTTGATAATTTCATTTTATATTTTTTTAACAGGTTATAAACCAGATACATATTGGTTATAATTTACTATAAAATGGGAGGACTTTAAAAAATGGTTTCAAATTTAAACAATATTTGGAATGAAGTACTTAACTTAATCAAAGTAGAACTTACCGAAGTAAGCTTTAATACTTGGCTCAAAACCATTAAACCTATAACTATGACGGATGATAGAGTTATTCTTGCTGCTCCTAACGAGTTTACAAAAGGTATCTTGGAAGGTAGGTATTTAAACCTTATAAAAAGCGCGGTAACCCAGGTTACAAAAGAAGAGTATAATATATATTTTACAATTCCAGGAGAAGAAATAAATGCAAATGTTGGACAATCTATACCTATGGAAAATAATATAGAAAATACTCAAAAATCCAAGCTAAATCCTAAATATACCTTTGATTCTTTCGTTATCGGAAATAGCAATAGATTTGCTCATGCAGCTTCCCTAGCAGTAGCAGAAGCACCAGCTCAAGCCTATAATCCTTTGTTTATTTATGGAGGGGTAGGATTAGGAAAAACTCATTTAATGCATGCTATTGGACATTACATACTTAATCAAGGACAAAATGCCAATGTTGTATATGTATCATCGGAAAAGTTTACAAATGAATTGATTAATTCTATTAGGGATGATAGGAATAATGAGTTTAGAAACAAGTATAGAAACGTTGATATACTATTAGTAGACGATATTCAATTTATTGCTGGCAAAGAAAGTACTCAAGAAGAATTTTTCCACACATTTAATGCTTTACATGAAGCTAATAAACAAATAATAATATCTAGTGATAGACCTCCTAAGGAAATACCAACTCTAGAAGATAGATTGCGTTCTAGATTCGAGTGGGGGCTTATTGCAGATATTCAGGCACCTGATTTAGAGACTAGAATTGCTATTCTAAAAAAGAAAGCAAAGGTTGAAAATATCAATGTACCAGATGATGTTATGTTATATATTGCAACAAAGATCAAATCAAATATTAGAGAATTAGAGGGTGCTCTAATAAGGATGGTGGCTTATTCCTCTTTAACAAATAAAGAGGTGACTGTGGAGTTAGCTGAAGAAGCATTAAAGGATATAATATCCAACGACAAGCCAAAAGAAATAACTGTTGATTCTATAAAAAATATAGTATCAAAAGATTTTAATATTAAAATGGATGATTTTAACTCAAAGAAAAGGACTAGGGCTATTGCCTATCCAAGACAAGTTGCAATGTATTTAACAAGAGAATTAACGGATCTATCCTTACCTAAGATTGGTGATGAGTTTGGAGGACGAGACCATACTACAGTAATGCATGCTTATGATAAGATAGAGTCTGAGATAAAGGAAAGTGAAAAAATCAGAAATCGAATAGATAAGCTGGTAAAAAAGATAAAGGGTGAATGATAATACCTTATCTTAAAAAAAGTGTTATTTGTGGATAGTTTGAAAAGTTATAAAATACTTATCAACATCTTATTAAATTGCCTAATCTATTGTTTTTATATTTTACACATAGTTATTCACATATTAACAGGCCCTACTACTATTACTACTATATATGTATATCTTATCTTTATCTATAAAGAAGAAATAAAAGGAGGATTATCAATTGAGAATAGAAGTTAATCAAAGAGCTTTGACAAATAGTATAAATGTAGTCCAAAAAGGAATATCTCCTAGAACAACATTACAAATATTAGATGGTATATTATTAGAAACAATCGACGGTAAATTAAAATTAACAGCCACTGACTTAGAAATTGGAATAGAGACTTATGTAGATTGCAATATTATTGAAGAAGGTAGTATTGTTGTCAATGCTAGGATCTTTGGAGATATAATTAAAAAATTGCCTAATTCCATGATTGATATTTCAGTTGAAAACAATAATATAAATATAAAATGTGAAAACTCCGAATTTAACATTTTAGGTAATCCGGCTTCCGAATATCCAGAGTTGCCTACTATTATAAATAAAAATTCTTTCAAAATTCCTAAGGATCTATTTAAATCTGCTATATCTCAAACTGTATTTGCTACAACTCAGGATGAAACTAGACCTATTTTGACAGGAGTATTATTAGAGATTGTAAACAATATAGGTTCGTTTGTAGCTTTGGACGGTTATAGATTGGCCCTTAGAACTATACCTATAAATTCAGAAGAAGATATTAAGATAGTCATACCTGGTAGAGTATTAAGTGAATTAAATAAAATTCTTGGAGACAGTGAGGAAGAATTAAACATAGTAGTAGCTCCGGGCCATGTTATATTTAACATGGGGGAAACCATAGTATTTTCAAGATTGTTAGAAGGACAATTTTTAAACTATAAGGATATAATAAGAAAAGACCATAAGACTAGTATATTAATAAATAAAAAGGAACTTCAGGATAGTTTAGAAAGAGCATCATTATTGGCTAAAGAAGAAAAAGCAAATTTAGTTAAGTTAAATCTAGTTGAAGATAAGGTTATAATAAAATCCAATTCTGAGATAGGAGATGTATATGAGGAAGTTGTATCAAAACATGAAGGAGATATAATTGATATAGCTTTTAATTCTAAATATATTATAGATGGAATAAAAGCCATAGACTCAGAGGAAGTAGAACTCTATTTTATGGGTAGTCTTAATCCATGTATAATAAAACCTGTAGGCAATGAAAACTATACCTATCTGGTATTACCTGTACGATTAGCTCAAGAAGACTATTAGTAGAAAAGGAGTAATAATGAGAAAAATAAAAATAAACACAGATACTATAAAATTGGATCAGCTATTAAAATTTGCTGGTATTGTTCAGACCGGTGGTCAGGGTAAGATGCTTATTAAAGATGGTCTAGTTAAAGTAAATGGATCAACTATTAAAGCAAGGGGTAAAAATATTAAAAAGGGTGACATAATAGAAATAGAAGACATTGATAAATTTGTTGTGATATAATGAATAGGTGTTAATTAAAACCTCAACCTCCTGGGTTGAGGATTTATGAGTTATGAACTATTTTAAAACATTAGAAGAAAGTTCTTATATTTTGAGAGGTGCTAATTTGAATATAGAAAGTATTAGATTGATAAACTTTAGAAATTACAACAACTTAAATATAGAACTGAATGACAAAATGAATATATTTATTGGAAAAAATGCTCAGGGAAAGACAAATTTATTAGAGTCTATCTATATTTGTGCCACAGGAAAATCTTTTAGAACCAATAGAGATAGAGAGATTATTAATTTAAACAAGGAAGAGGCTTATATAGCTGCTAAAGTTCATGCCAATAGGATGCAAAGGTTAATAGAGATAAAAATGGAGAAAAATAAGCCAAAAAGAATTAAAATTAATAAGATCGAATTGAAAAATCTTAAAGAATTGAATAGTGGACTCAATGTTGTAATTTTTTCTCCAGATGATATGAAACTTGTAAAAGATGGTCCTGGAGAAAGAAGAAATTTTTTAGACACAAGTATATCACAAATAAAGCCTGTTTATAGGTACAATTTAAACAGATATAATAAAATATTGTTGCAGAGAAATAATTTATTAAAATCCAATAAGCAAAAATCCAATGTTGTAAAATTATTAGATATATTCGACTTACAACTTGGAAAGATTGGAACAGAAATTATTATATCTAGGATTAAGTTTTTAGAAAAACTATCTCGTATATCTGAAAGAATCCATAAAAATTTGACCTTAGGAAATGAAAGATTGACATTGGAATATATTTCAAATGTCAATTTTATCCAAGGGAATAGGGATTATATAGAAAGAGATTTTTTAAAAAAATTAAAGTTAAACAGGGATAAAGATTTAATGATGGGGAATACAGGGGTTGGACCCCATAGAGATGATATAAGAATAAATATAAATGATATAGATGCAAGAACATATGCATCTCAAGGCCAGCAAAGAACTATAGTCCTATCTATGAAATTATCTGAAGTAGAGATTATAAAACTGGATAAAGGTAGCTATCCGGTCCTCTTATTAGATGATGTTTTTTCAGAGTTAGACGAAGAAAGAAGAAAGCATCTGACCATGTCATTTAAAGATATGCAAACAGTAATTACTTCTACAGATATTATTGATTTAAAAGAATTTGAAAATATAGATAAATCCATATTTTATATAAAAAATGGAAAGCTGCTATAGTGAAGGGGTAGATTAGATGTTCTTACACATAGGTGAAAATATCACCATATTTAGGAAAGATATAATTGCTATGATAGATAAAAAAACTGTAGAAAACTGTAAAAATACAAAACAATTTATTGATAATATGATAAGAGAGGGCTATTTGTGCAATGATAATGTTGAGAATATAAAGACCTATATATTAACTTGCTCTAAGAAAATAGATAGTAAAAAGAGAAAACCTGTTAAAAAATACGGCTTATATGTATCTAGTATATCATCGACTACTCTATCCAAAAGAAATAAGAATATAGAAACCAGATTGGAGGTTAAGTAATTAATGAATGATAATAACGGAAGAAAATATACAGCAGATGAAATTCAAGTATTAACAGGATTAGAACCGGTTAGAAAAAGACCAGGTATGTATATTGGAAGTACAGGCTCAAGGGGACTACATCATCTCGTATATGAAGTGGTTGACAATAGTATAGATGAGGCTTTGGCTGGAGTTTGTGATACTATTGAAATTGTAATAAATGAGGATAACTCCATTAAGGTAAGTGATAACGGAAGCGGTATTCCAGTAGAAACCCATCCACAAACGGGAAAATCAACAGTAGAAACGGTTCTCACCATTCTTCATGCTGGAGGAAAGTTTAACAATTCTGCATATAAGGTATCGGGAGGATTACATGGTGTAGGTGTATCCGTTGTAAATGCACTATCTGAGTGGTTGGTTGCAACAGTTAAGAGAGATGGAAAAGAATATACCCAAAGATTTGAGAAAGGTATACCTGTAACTGAGCTCAAAACTGTAGGAAATAGCAATACTACAGGAACAACAATTAAGTTTAAACCAGACAATAAAATATTTGATGAAGTTGAATTTAGTTTTGAGACATTGGAATATAGGATTAGAGAAATGGCTTTTTTAAACAAGGGTATTAAGCTTATCTTAGAAGATAAAAGAACAAATGTTAGGAAAGAGTTCCATTATGAGGGAGGAATAAGGTCCTTCGTTGAATATATAAATAAAAACAAAACACCTATTCATAAGGATATTGCATATTTTGAGGCGGAAAGGGATAATACAACTGTAGAATTGGCAATGCAATATACAGATGCATATTCAGAAAATATATA
>JAAYRD010000061.1 GCA_012518955.1 Tissierellia bacterium
AAATTAAAATTACAAATTATTACATTATATAATCATGGAGTTATTATTCTAATATTATTAAGAAAAATATTTTTTAATTGTTTTCCAACAACTACTTGACACTATCATCGATGGCAAAAGTTTGTATATTCATAGAGCAAATTATATAATTTTGGATACGCAAATGATGAATTAAAAAACTCAATAATATAGTTATAAAATTTATTATTTTTAGCGCAGATAACTATATATTTCATCTAAAAATAATAACAAGCTAAAGGCTCTAGAAACCCGGGGATTAAATTCCTTGGGTTTTTTTATTTTAAACCAAAGGTAGAAAGCAAAATATTAAGCCTGAAGATAGGTCTGAGAAGTTAATGTAGTATGACTCTTATAGGATAGAAGAGAGGAGATTTAGTCAGATAAAGTGGGGATAATGTATTAATTTTAAGCTTAGTGGAAAAATAACAATATATAATAAATCTTTACTGAGGAGGAAATAAATTGGATAATAATTCAGAAACAATAAAGGCACTTAATGAATTGCTACAGGGGGAATACATGGCTGTAGAGAGTTTCAACAACTTTATATCTAGATTAGGAGATGAGAATACAAAAAAGACTCTTCAAGAGATTCAGAAACAACATAGAGAAAATATTGATAAGTTAGCAAGTTATATACAAACCATAGGAGGACAACCAGACGAAAACCTTGGGATGAAAGGTAAAATGGGAGATATTAAACTGAACATGGAGTTGGGATCGGGGACAGATACGAGTGAAATTATTAAAAAAGCCATAGAAGGTGAAACACAAGGAGTAAATATGGCTGAAAAAGTATTAAGAGGAGATTTGGATGATAGATCTAGAGACATTGCAGGTGAGATATTAAAAAAAGATAGAAAGTCTATTGAGAAATTAAAGAGCTTAATATAGTATAGGTCCTTTGATATAACACGCAAAGAAAAAATATCTAATAACCTATCCAAGTCTTATAGCTCAACATGGCATATTTTAGAGGTAGAAAAGTAATAATCATAACAAAAGTTGTACAAATAAAAAAGGAGAGATTTTAATCTACTCTCCTTTTTGCATGCTAATTAGCATGCCGTTCGTGCTAATTATATCAAGATACATACTATTGTATCAAAGTATCAAAATTAAGAACGGCTACTTTACAAGGTTACAGCATTGTATAAAACTATGCAATGGTCGGGATGACTGGATTTGAACCAGCGACCCCAAGTCCCCCAGACTTGTGCGCTACCATACTGCGCCACATCCCGATATTTAACTGAGCCCCTTGTAACGTTGTATATAACAGGGTCCTACAGGATTTTATTGCAGTTAACATTTAATATTATAGCATGGATTTTATCAAATTGCAAACATTTTGAAAATCTGGTGTTCTTATCTTATTAATATATCCTCTTATAAGCATTATAAAATTATGAAATGGATCATAACAGATTTACTCATAATTGATAAAAGGATAATACATTAAATTCTAAAAACCAAACCATGCTTAACTAGTTAGGACTTTCGTCTATAGTATGATTATGGTATAATTGATATAAGATTAGAAACTATATGGAGGTTACTAGGTTTTGCTTATACACATTCAAAGAATTTTATTTATTTTATTAATACTTAATATATTAGGGTATGTATTAGTTATATTAAAAGAAAAGATTTATTTAAAAAACAATATGATAGTTATAAACAAAAAGGCTGTCACTCAAAGTCATTTAGATAAAACCGATATAAAAGAATTTACATTTGATGGTTCAAAGGTAAAAGCAGGTGATGAAATAAAAGTTGTCACTGTATCTAAAGAAAAATTTAAAGGTATATTAATAGGTGCTATAAGGGATGAAAGAGCAATATTGTTGGTTACATATGGTGATCAAATTAAAGAATTTAAAATCGATACTATTTCAAAGCTCAAAATAATAAGTAAATATGGAAAGTTCTTCAAAGGATAATTTGTCTAAAATAACTTAAATAGAACATGAAATTTCTATGAAGAAATTTATACAATAAGGTGATGGTGATGTCTAGAACACAACGTAAATCAAACAGAAATAAGAAAAAAAAATGGCGTATAATTTTGGCAAGCCTTGTTTTTATATATCTGTTCTTTAGATCTGTTCCATCTTTATTTGCAGTTAGATCCAAGACGGTTTTACCTGAGAGTAAGATTGTAGAAGACAAAGTTCAGGCTAAGGCGATAATAATTAAAAAAGAATATCTATACAAAGCTTATGGAGAAGGAAAAGTCGAGATCTTAAGTGATGAGGGTGAAAAAGTAGCAGCAGGCACCAAGGTTGCTCGACTTACACTACTTAAAGATAACTCTACTTTAAATCAAGATCTAAAAGATATAGATAATAAAATAGATACATTAACAGATATGGGAAAAGACGATAATATAGCAAAAAATGATGTAGATAAGATAGAGAAAAACATTGATAGTATTATAGATGACATTCAACAAAGTATATCCAAAGGTGACTACGAAAATATTGCATTTTTGAAGGACAAGCTATCCATTTATGAAGGGAAACAAAAAGATGTCTCTGGAGAAAATACACTGATAAATCAAAGTTTAGAGAGTTTGAAAGACAAGCGAAAAGAGATTGTAGAACAAATTGCTAGCAATAGCAAAGATTACTTTTCTCAAGAGCCTGGTATTGTTTCTTTTAAAATAGATGGCTATGAGGAATTATATTCTTTTAATCATAGAGAGGAATATATTTCTTCTGATTTTCAAAAGATAGATGAGGGGCAAAGAATAGTAGCTAATAAAGATAGTGTTGAGACAGGGGACCCTATATTTAAAATTATAGATAATTTTGAATGGTACATGATTATAAACGTAGAAAACATCGAAGATATTGGTTCTTATGAGGAAGGAGATACTATATCAATAGCAGGAGATGAGATAGAAGATAATATACATGGACGTGTTGAAAAAATAAGCGTAGAAAAAGATAAGGGTTTAATACTATGTAGATTCAACACAGACTTTGAAAAATATTATGATAAAAGATATATGGAAATTGATATAGTGAAGCATAGCCAAGAAGGCTATAAAATCCCCACTAAAAGTATAGTTGAAAAAGATGGCATAAAAGGTGTCTATGTAAAGGATATTAGTGGTATAATAAAATTCAAACCTATTAAAGTTATAACAGAAGAAGACAAGACAACCTATATAGAGTGTGGCGATGAAAATAATAATATTGAAATAGAAGGGTATGATCAGTCTTTTAAAACAATTACTGCATTTGATGAAATTTTTTTAAATACTATGAATATTAAGGAAGGTATGGTAATTAATTGACATCAGGGAGGTAAGTACAATTATTAATAATAATTTATCAATTATAGAAGAAAATATTAAAAAAGCGTTAGAAAAGTCAGGGAGAGCAGAAGATAAGGTTCATATTATTGCTGTAACTAAAACCGTTGAGGTTGATAAAATAAATGAAACACTTGAACTGGGATTGAAAAACATTGGAGAAAATAGGGTTCAGGAGTTAGTTAAAAAGTATGATATTATTGGACAAAAGGCCGATTATCATATGATAGGCCATTTACAATCTAATAAGGTGAAGAATATTGTTGATAAGGTTGTTTTAATTCATTCTTTAGACCGAGCATCTTTAGCTAAAGAAATAAATAAAAGGGCAAAAGCAAAAGATATAATAATGGATGTGCTAATCCAAGTAAATGTAGCAGAGGAAGAAAGCAAATATGGTTTGAAGGTTGATGAAGTAATACCTTTTATAGAAAAGGTATCAAAATATACCAATATCAAAGTTAAGGGTCTTATGACCATAGCACCTCTTGTAGAAGATCCAGAGGAAGTTAGGTGGGTTTTTAGAGACTTACGTAAGCTAAGCGAAAGGGTTAGCAGTAAAGGCTATCAAAATGTAGACATGGAATTCTTATCGATGGGTATGACTAATGATTATGAAGTAGCTATTGAAGAGGGTTCAAATATGATAAGGATTGGAACTGGATTATTTGGAAAGCGAAAATAAAATATTAGGAGGGATATTGTGTCTAATTTTATGAATAAGTTTAAATATTTTATGGGAATTGAGGATCTAGATTTGGATGAGGAATACGAAGAATACGAAGAAGAGGAACTAGAAGAATTGCCAGTTAATACAAGATCAAAGCGTATGAATAACAAAGTTGTAAATATTCATACATCTAGAAATATGAAATTAGTAGTTCATGAGCCTTTGAATTATGAGGATGCTCCAAAGATTATAGACGATATAAAGATAAGAAAAACCGTTGTAGTAAGTTTAGAGCAATTAGATCCTGAGATAAAAAGGCAAATATTCGACTTTATAAATGGTGGTTTATATTCCTTAGAGGGGAATATACAAAAAGTTACAAAGGATATATTTGTCTTAGCTCCAAATAATGTAGAAATAGACAGCAATATGCGAGATCAACTAAAGAACAATGGAGGTTTCCAGTGGTAAAATATTCAAGTAAGAGGTCGAAAACATGCATACATTATATAAATCTATAGATCTTTTTTTCTATATTATTGAACTATTAATTTTTGTTAGAATTATATTTTCCTTTTTAAATATTAGTCCCTATAACTCAATAGGAAGAATTGTTTATGAACTGACAGAACCTATCTTAGCACCAGCCAGGGAATTGATATATAAGCTAGGGATTGATACTGGAATGTTGGATTTTTCGCCTATAGTTGCCATGCTTATACTTAGGATTATCTCTAGTATCATAAAAAGAATATTGTTTTAAACCATAGGTGATAGTAATGAAGTTGGATAAAGAAAGTTACATAGCTCATATAGAAGATAGGGAACAAATTATAAATATGCGTCAGGTTTTGGATAAGGTTGAAATTGTGCTTAAAAATCATAGTATTCAGCATACAGATTTCCTAGATCCTTATGAAAGAAGGCTTGCTAGATCTATTTTAAATGGTTTTACTGAAATATCATATAGGGAACTAGGAGGTGTTTCTCAGGCTGAAAGAAAAATCATATCCATATATCCTAGCTATTATTACCATGATGATATAGGAATTCCTATTACGGCTCTGAAAGTCAAAGGAATATCTTCCAAACTTTCCCATAGAGATTTCTTAGGTAGTATACTTGGTTTGGGAATAAATAGGGATAAAATAGGGGATATATTAATACATGAGAACTACGCTCAAATAATAGTTAAAAGTGAAATTTCTAGCTTTATTTTAATTAGCTTAAAAAAGGTTGGAAATGTAAATGTGAGTACTGAAGAAATACGGCTAGAGGATTTAAGATTAGGAAAAATAGATTATAAAGAAATATTTGCTATTATATCTTCTCTTAGATTGGATACCTTAGTTAGCGGTGCTTGGCATCTATCTTGAAATGATAGCAAAAAGTTAATTGAATCTGGAAAAACTAAGCTAAATTGGGAGCCAATTGAAAAGGTATCGAAGGACATAGAAGAAGGGGATTTGATTTCAGCAAAAGGCTATGGTAGATTCATACTCGATTCAATTGAGGGTACTACTCGGAAAGGGAATATAAAGGTAAAACTTAGACTATTAAAATAAATGGAGTGAGCTATATGATTACACCTCTGGACATTCAAAACAAAGAATTTAAAAGAGTTTTTAGGGGATATAAAGAATCGGATGTTGACAAGTTTTTAGATGATATTGTTGAAGATTACGAAAGTATATATAAAGAGAATATGGAATTAAAGGATAAGATTGTAGCATTAAGTGAACAAATAAAACAATATAATAATTTAGAGGAAACTCTAAAAGATACCCTTATAGTTGCTCAAGGAACAGCTGATGAGGTAACAACGGCAGCGAGGAATAAGGCGCAGCTAATAGTAGAAGAGGCAGAGATGGCGGCTAAAAAGCTTATTTCTACTGCAGATGATGAAGTGAAAAACATTAGAGAGGAATATGAGTACCTTAAAAAAGAAATTTTCATCTTTAAAACCCGGTATAAATCTTTTATTGAGGCACAGCTAATTACATTAGATGAATTTTATTCTAAAATTGAAGCTCAAGATATAAATATGGATGATGGGGAAAATTTAGAAAACTCTATAGAAGAAATAGAAGAATATGATAATACTGAATTAGATGAAAACGTTGAAGATTTGGGGGCTTAGCCCTCAATTTTTAATTTGGCTGGTATAATGGAGGAGTATTTATGACAAATGATATAAAAGTAGATTATGAATCGGGGTTTGGAGAAGGATTTAATATAATTGCAGGACCATGTGCGGTGGAGAGCATAGAACAGATGGAACGTATTGGAGAATTTTTAAGTAAGCTAGGGATTCAAATTATAAGAGGTGGAGCTTTTAAACCAAGAACAAGTCCTAGTTCATTTCAGGGACTAGGTATGAATGGCTTAAAAATACTAAAAGATATTAAAGATTTTTATGGCTTTAAAGTAATTTCTGAAATAATGGATCCAAGACATGTTGAAGAGGCTTATGATTATATAGATATTTATCAGATTGGTTCAAGAAACATGCAGAACTATTCACTTTTAACGGAAGTGGGCAAGATAGACAAGCCAGTATTATTGAAAAGAGGAATGTCTGCTACTTTAGAAGAGTGGATTAAAGCATCAGAATATATAAAAATGGAAGGAAATAAAAATATACTTTTATGCGAAAGAGGAATTAGAACTTTTGAGAGCTATACGAGAAACACATTGGATTTAATGAGCGTTCCAATAATAAAAAAGAAAACAAAATATCCTATTTTTATTGACCCTAGTCATGGTACAGGCAGAAAGGAATTGATACTTCCGGCAACAAAGGCCGCTTTGGTGCTTGGTGCAAATGGGGTAATAATAGAAGTTCACCCTGAGCCAGAGAAAGCTTTGTCTGATGGAATGCAATCTTTAAATTTTGATGAATTTGAGATTTTATTAGACGAGATCAAACGATTAAGACAGCTAATCTCGGCAAATCAGTAAATAAAAGACCTATATTCCCATATCATGTATTAAAAGGGATGGGAGTGATAGGGTCTTATGAAAACATATAGTATAGATTATTATGATGATGAATTATTATTCTTTTTTATATTACTTACCCATATTTGGGGAGCAAAATATAGGAAGAATAGTCTTTTGTTTTTCTTATTAATCCTATTGATATACTCATAACTACTTAGATACCACAAGTTCAAAAAAGAATTACAAATGTATATATGGGCATATTATTATCAAGATTTATTTATGTATATATTATAGGAGGATGATAATATGAAGAAAGACAAAAGGTATTTGTTCTTAAAAAGATTATTAGAAGAAAAAGAAAAAATAACAGATATTATTTATAAGATGAAAAATGACGAGGAACTTGGCTCTATGGATAAATACTATACAGAGCTATCCTTTTATGATAACCACCCTGCTGATTTAGGAACTGAGATGTTTATGATGGAGCATGATAAAGGCTTGCTCAATAAATTAAATGATGCCCTTTATGAAATTGAAACATCTATTGAAGAATTAGAATCCAATAAATATGGGCTCTGTAGTATTTGTGGGGAAAAAATAAATGAAGAAAGGTTAGAATTAATACCCTATACAAAACTATGCATTGATTGTTCTAAGAAAAAAGCACCATTGGATGAAAAAATGGATTATAGACCTGAGGAGGAGGGTATTAGTCCTTTTAGTAAAGGTTATGATGAAGGAAATGAATTTGATAGGGAGGATAGCTATCAAGAGGTAGCTAGATTTAATAGGATAGCCAATGATCCTTCATTTGCTACGGGGGATGATATGGGGGTACTTGACGAAGAAGGTAGTGGTGTGGTTGAGGAGGTTGAAAGGATATCCCAAGATTATTATGATGAGACCAATAAAGAAAGTTAGGAGTAAAATGCTCTAATATAATAGTAAGTATTAGAGCATTTTTTATATCGGGTAAATTACTTGTAATAAATTTAATTATCAATTAAAATAATAAGTATAATTAAAAGATCGTAGGGAGGTATAATTTTGTTATTATTAATTCTAATATCGGTAGTAGTACTGGATCAAACTAGTAAATATGCAGCTGTGAAACATTTGAAGGGAAATAGTCCTCATGTTATAATCAAGGATTTTTTTCAACTACATTATGTAGAGAATTTTGGTGCAGCTTTTGGGATATTGCAGAATAGAAAAATGTTTTTTATAATAGTTTCTTCTATAGTTATAATAGGTATACTTTTTTTTATTTTTAAAGGTAGTTATAATTTAAATAGATTAATGGAAATATCGTTAATTATATTTTTAGGCGGGGCAATTGGAAACTTAATAGATAGGATAAGACTAGGCTATGTAATAGATTTTTTGAGTTTTAGACTGGGAAGTGGATATGATTTTCCTGTATTTAATATTGCAGACATATCCATAGTAATAAGTACTTTTTTAATAATGGCAATGGTATTAATGGATCGATATGAAATATAAGATAAGGAGGTTAGTCAAGATTTGCAGGAAATACATGTACATAATGAAGATAAACAGAGATTGGACTCCTATCTTGCAACGAAATTAGAGGATTTATCGAGAACTTACATTCATAAATTAATAAAAGAAGGGCTGATCCATGTTAATGGGAAAATAGTTAAACCTAGATATATGGTTAAAGAAGGGGATATAATACAAGTAGAATTGCCCTTAGTAAAAAAAATAGAACTGGTACCTGAAAATATACCTATAGATATTATATATGAAGATGGAGATATCGTTATCGTAAATAAACCTAAAGCTATGATTGTGCATCCTGTGGAAGGGAATTGTTCTGGAACTTTAGTAAATGCTCTTCTATATCATGTAGGCGAGTCGTCATTGTCTAGTTCTGATACTAGACCAGGCATAGTTCATAGATTAGATAAGGATACAACGGGTTTGCTAGTAATAGCAAAACATGATAAAGCCTATAAGAACTTATCACAACAATTTATAGATCAATCTGTAGAAAGAATATATACGACTCTAGTTTATGGCGGACTAGATATAGAGGAAGCTATTATAGATGCACCTATAGGTAGGGATCCGGCAAATAGAACTCGAATGATAGTTATAGATAAAAATAGCAAAGAAGCTACGACTCATTACAAGGTATTGGAGCAATTTGAGGGATATACGTTATTAAAAGTATCTTTAAAGACTGGGAGAACCCATCAAATAAGAGTTCATATGAAATATATAGGTCATCCAGTTGTTGGGGATCCAATATATTCAAGTATAAAAAATGAATTCAACATGTCAACTCAACTTTTACATGCAAATAGATTAGCCTTTTATCATCCAGGCAATGGTAAATATATGGAGTTTGAAGCTGAACTTCCTGAGGACTTTAAAGCAATTATTAAGCTATTGAAAAAAAGGAGAAGGTGAATAAGTTGAAAACAAAAGCAATTATTCTAGATGAAAAGGCCATTGGGAGAGCAACAACAAGGATTGCCAATGAGATAATTGAAAGAAATAAAGGAATAGATGATATTATTTTAGTGGGAATTAAAACCAGGGGCATTCCCTTTGCAGAAAGATTGGCTAAAAAAATTTATGAAATAGAAGGGAAAAAAGTACCTGTTTTTACATTGGATATTACCTTATATAGAGATGATTTAACAGAGATTTATAAAGAACCAAGGATTGAAGATAGGGCTTTTGATAAAAATATAGACAATAAAATTATAGTTCTAGTAGATGATGTAATATTTACTGGTAGAACTGTTAGAGCTGCCCTCGATGCCTTAGTAGATCTAGGTAGGCCAAGCAAGGTTCAGTTGGCAGTTCTTATAGATAGAGGACATAGAGAGCTTCCAATAAAGCCTGATTATGTTGGAAAAAATGTGCCTACATCTAGGAATGAGATAGTAGATGTAAGCTTTAAGGAAATTGATGGCCTAGATAGGGTCGCTATAAATGAAAAAAAGTAGAGATTTTAATCATCTACTTTTTTCATTTTTTGAATTTGTTTTTGATTTGGAGTTACAAAAATGGTGTTAAAATTTTCATAGATAACCATGCCAGTCTTAGCATTTCTTGGTTTTTTAACATTTTTTCTTTCTGTATAGTCTACTGGGACATTGGTAGAGTTTTTTCCTTTGCTATAATAGGCTGCTAATATAGCTGCTTCTTCTAAACTGATATCGGATATTCCGTTATTTTTATGTTTAATAATGACATGGCTGCCAGGCATATTCTGGACATGAAGCCATAGATCTTCTCTATGAGCAAATTTTAAGGTTAGATAATCATTTTGTCTATTATTTTTGCCTACGTAGATATCAAAACCGTCAGACGAAAGATAGTGATAAGGTTTGGATATTGTTTCTTTCTTCTTTCTTTTTTTAATCCTACCTTTTAAATAGCCTTCTTTGATTAACTCCTCTTTAATTTCATCTAATTCTATTGGTTCAGTACAATGGTCGATGCTATTTAAAACATTTTCTAGATACTCTATTTCATCTTTGGTATCGGGAATTTGTTTTAAGAGCAAGAAGTGAGCATTCTTAAGTTTTGAATATTTTTTATAATATTTTTGAGCGTTAAGAGGTGGGGACAATTTTCTATCAATAGGTATTTTAATTTTTTCCATGGTTTCCGTATAGAAGTTTTCTAACTCAACTTCATCCACCCCTCTCTCAATTTTATGAATATTTGCTGAGATAAGGTCAGCATAGATCTTGTATTTTTCTCTATTTTTACTTTCCAATAACTCATGTTTTTGTTTTGAAAGCTTTTTTAATGATCTATCTAGTTTTGTCTGGATACTCTTTTTTATAGCCTTGGATTTCTGAGAAACTCTATCCAATTTATCATTTTTTGTATAATATTTGTCTAAGACTTCGCTTATAGAATCTAGATATAGTTTATTATTATGCCCAAATTGGTTTATATCAATGGCATAAAAAGCAAGAAAATTGGCACCATAATTATCCTTAATCAATATGGGTTTAAAGTCATTTTCTTTTATAATGTTAATCATGGATATAAAGGATTTAAACAAAGATTCTTTTTCTTTAATACTTAAACTTCCTACTGGTCTATCAATATCTACATCGGAAAGAAAACATATTTCTTTACCTATCAATGGACCTAGGCCTAGATAATTCATGTAAAAGAACCTATGTATCTTTGTACTTTTATTATTTTTTTCTAATAATTTATAAAACTCTTCTTTGTTTAAATATAAGGGATTTAATTTATCATCCATTTTAGGGTATTCATACTTTATACCTGGTAGAACCTGTCTTATCCTACTTATCTCATAGGTGATTCTTTTAATGGAATCTATTATATTGCCAGATTTTTGATCTATTAAAATAATATTGCTATGTCTACCCATTATTTCTATGATTAGTCTTTTCTTCGTTGGTTGACCCAGCTCATCTATGGAACTAATGTCTATAAATATTACTCGATCTGTATGAAATTGGTCTATATTTAATACAGTCCCTCTTGTTAGGTGCTTTCGAAGGAGCATACAAAACATGGGTGGAGTCGCTGGGTTGGACATAGGTTGATTTGTCAAGTGGATTCTCGGGTTATTTGCACTTGCTGAGATTATCAATCTATTATTTTTACCTTTGTTATAGATATTAATTGATATTTCATCTTTTTCATGTTGATAAATTTTATGAATTTTACCACCTAAAATAGTGGTTTTAAGTTCATTAACAATAGCTCTTGTAACTATTCCATCTAATGACATATATATTCCTCCATAATCAATATTAATGAAATTATATCATTTTATTTAAAATAAACAAAATAATCCATAGACAATTAATTGTCTATGGATTATTTTGTTAGCAAGTATTATAATTTTATTCAATGAATTATATTAGATTAGATTATGTAGAATATATTGTTTTAAAATATTATATAAGATTGACAGTTATAGATAATTTGGTATCATAAATTATGATGGGAGGATTGAAGCCAATGATTAAAAGCATGACTGGATTTGGAATAGGAGAAAGCTCCGACGGAAGGTATAATTTTAGTGTAGAGATTAAGACTGTTAATCATAGATATAATGATATAATGATTAGGATGCCTAAACACTTAAGCTATTTGGAAGATAAGATAAAAACAACAATTAAGGATAGAATTAATAGAGGAAGGGTAGAAGTATATATAAAGTTAGGATATATAGATGAAGCTGGAATGGATATAAAGGTAGATTTTCAATTGGCCAGAGCTTACAAGGATAGGCTGAATGAATTAATCGGTGAGTTACAGATCAAAGATGATATTAAATTATCTCATATATTGGCAGTGCCAGAGATAATTCAAACAGAAAGCAAAAAAGTAGATGATGATTCTATATGGAATTGTTTAAAAATAGCCCTAGAAGTTGCATTGGATAATGTTATGACGATGAGAAAGAACGAAGGAATAGAATTAAAAAGGGATATGGAGAATCAACTTGTAACTGTTCAACATTTAATTGGAAAAATAGAAAACAGGGCGCCTTTAGTTGTAATAGAATACAAGGAGAAACTTAAAGAAAGAATAGAAGAATTATTGAAAGAAGACTGTAATATAGATGAAGATAGATTGAATTATGAGGTAGTATTTTTTGCTGATAAAAGTGATATAACCGAAGAAATTACTAGATTTAAAAGTCATATAAAACAATTTTCAAACAGCCTAATGAATGAAGAGGCTGTAGGTAGAAAATTAGATTTTATTATACAGGAAATGAATAGAGAAATTAATACTATTGGCTCCAAAGCTAATGATCTTTATATATGTAATTATGTTGTAGATATAAAAAGTGAATTAGAGAAAATAAGGGAGCAAGTTCAAAATATAGAATAGATTAAGGGAGGTAGCTTTATGGAAACTAAATTAATTAATATTGGTTTTGGTAATATTGTATCATCAAATAGGATTATTGCAATTGTAAGCCCAGAGTCGGCTCCTATTAAAAGGCTTATACAGGAGTCTAGAGATAAGGGAGTATTGATAGATGCAACCTATGGTAGAAGGACAAGAGCTGTTATCATTACAGATAGTGATCATGTAATACTTTCCGCCGTTCAGCCAGAAACGGTAGCTCAAAGATTAGATAGTAAAACAGATATTAAAGTAGATAAAAAATAAAAGGTGAGGATGGTTATGTCAAAAGGATTTTTGCTAGTTATATCAGGACCTTCGGGTTGTGGAAAGGGCACTATTTGTAAGGAATTATTAAAAAGAAATAAAGAACTTGTATTTTCTGTATCTGCAACTACTAGAAAACCTAGAAAAGGGGAAAAGGAAGGAGTAAATTATTTCTTCATAGACAATAAGAAGTTTGAAGATATGGTTAAAAATAATCAATTTATAGAATATGCCAAGGTTCATACCAATTACTATGGAACACCTAAAAAATTTGTATTGGATCAGATTGATGAAGGGAATATAGTTATATTGGAGATAGATGTTCAAGGGGCCTTACAGGTTAAAAAGGCTTATCCTGAAGCCGTATTTATATTTTTATTACCCCCATCTATGGATGAGTTAAAAAATAGAATTACAGGGCGAGGGACGGAGAGCAAAGAAGATATTGATATAAGATATGAGAATGCGTTTAAAGAGTTAAAATTTATTCATGAATACGATTATTTTGTTATAAATGATGATATAATAAAAGCTTTAGAAGAAATAGAATCTATAATTATTGCAGAAAAAGCAAAAGTGAAAAGACACAAAACTATTATAGAGAAAATTATTCCTTAAGGAGGTATATAATGTATAATCCATCTATAAATGAACTTTCAAATATTGGTGATAGTAGATATACACTGGTAATGCTTGCAGCAAAACGATCTAGAGAATTAGTAGAAGGGGCAGAACCTTTAATAGAAACGGACTCTATTAAACCCGTGAGTATTGCAATAGAGGAAATAGTTGCAAAGAAGATAAGCTATAGAAGGCCTGAGGACAATATTACTAAGTAGGTGAAAAAATGCTTAAAGATAAAAGTATAGTAGTAGGTGTAACAGGAGGAATTGCTGTTTATAAGGTAGTAGATGTAGTTAGTAGATTGAAAAAGCAAAATGCAAACGTAGAAGTTATAATGACAACTCATGCCACAGAGTTTGTCTCACCTTTAACGTTTCAAACACTATCATTAAATCCTGTGCATGTAGATATGTTTAAAGAACCAAAAAATTATGATGTAGAACATATTGCATTAGCGGAAAAGGCTGATATTTTTTTAATAGCTCCTGCAACTGCTAATATAATTGGGAAAATTGCTAATGGAATAGCCGATGATTTACTTACAACGACAATAATGGCTACAAAGGCCAAGGTTATATTTGCGCCTGCTATGAATACCAATATGTATTCAAATCCAATTGTTCAACGAAATATAGACTATCTAAAGGATCTGGAATATGAATTTATAGAACCGGGTACTGGATTTTTAGCCTGTCAAACCTATGGACCAGGTAGAATGGCAGAGCCTATAGATATTGTGGAATATTTAAAAAGCAATTATTCTAATAAGGATTTAAAAGGAAAAAAAGTAGTTGTTACTGCTGGCCCTACTATTGAGCCTATCGACCCCGTAAGATATATAACCAATTATTCAAGTGGCAAGATGGGTTATAGTATAGCGGAGGAGGCTTATAAAAGGGGAGCGGAAACGATATTAATAACAGGGCCTACATCTTTAGTACCTCCAAAAGGTGTGAAGGTAATAAAGGTGAATACAACCATGGAGATGTTTAACGCAGTAGAAGAGGAATTTGATAGTTGTCAGGTTTTGATAAAGGCAGCGGCGCCTTCAGATTATAGGCCCGAAACTATAAGGGATAAAAAGATAAAGAAAAATGAAAAAAACCATGAGCTAGCCATTAGATTTACTAGAAATCCAGATATTGCTGCTCATTTTGGGAAGATCAAAAAAGATAGGATAATTGTTGGATTTGCAGCAGAAACTAATGACCTAATTCAATATGCAAAACAGAAGTTGGAGAAGAAGAATTTTGATTTTATTGTTGCTAACGATATCTTAAAAGAAGGGGCAGGTTTTAAATCGGATACCAATATTGTTACAATTATAGATAAAAGTGACAAGGTTGTTGATTATCCAATATTGGATAAGTATCAAGTAGCGAAGATTATATTAGACAGGATTCAAAATCTGCTAAGTATTAAAAGCTAGATGATTTTTTATCTAGCTTTTAATGTTTAGATCAGTAAAAAGGATTGATTTAATGAATGAAAAATATGCACAAATAATAATCAATAATAAAGGGGCAAGAACTGATAAACCCTATACCTATAGGATTGAACCGGACATGCTAGACAATATAGAAGAAGGTATGAGGGTTTTAATTCCTTTTGGAATGGGCAATAGGGTAGTTAAGGGAATTATTATTAAAATTCAAGAATCTTATGATGGAAATTATAAACTAAAAAGCATAATAGACATAATAGATGACCAACCCCTTATAAGTAAGGATATGATTGAGTTAAGCTTATGGATGTCTGAACATTATTTATCACCTTATATAGAAGCCTTCCAGACAGTATTGCCTCCTGGAGATTTTAAGGAGGTTAAAACCTATGTTGTTCTAAAAGAGTCAATTTATGATACGTTATACAACAAACTTAGTGGATTGGATAAAAGAATAGTTGATTTCATACGAAAACGAAATGGTAAGGTGGAATTGGGAGATATAAAAAATGAGATAAAAAATAATAATATAAATAAGTCTATAAAAAGATTAAAAGAATATGGCTTGATTGATACATCTTTAGAGATAGAGACTTCCATAGGTAAGAAATACGAAAAATATGTATTTTTAATAGATAAATATGCTTCCAATGAAGAGCTAATTAATATAATTGGCAAAAGAAGTTATAAGCAATTGGAGATAGCAAAATTTTTATTATCTAAGAAAGAGATTTCTATAAAGAATCTTTTGTCCAAAACCAACAGTTCATTGTCCACAGTTAGAGCTTTAGAGAAAAAAGGTATAATTAAAATTTTTGAAAAAGAAACATATAGAACCCCAATAAAAAAAGAAATTAAGCCATATAAGAAACATAAACTATCTTTTGAACAGAAATATTGTGTTGACACTATATTAAATAGTATAAAAAACAGGGAGGAAAATAAGAAGTTTTTAATACATGGTGTTACAGGAAGTGGTAAAACAGAGATATATCTTCAGTTGGTTGAAGAGATGATTAAAGATGATAAGGATACTATAATACTAGTACCGGAGATATCATTAACTCCACAGACCATTGAAAGGTTTGTCGGAAGATTTGGAGATAATGTGGCAGTACTTCATAGTAGACTCTCCTATGGAGAGAGATTTGACCAGTGGAGAAAAATAAAGAACGGTAAAGTTAAAATAGTAGTGGGAGCCCGTTCGGCTATATTTGCTCCTTTTAACAATTTAGGCCTTATAATAATTGATGAAGAACACGAAACTACATATAAATCTAGCATGAACCCCAAATACAATGCTATTGAAGTAGCAGAGAAAAGATGTGAGCAGGTAGGAGCATATTTAGTTAAAGGTTCGGCTACACCATCTATTGAAAGTTACTATAAAAGTAAAAATGGGGATATAAAATTATTGAAATTAGAGAAGAGAATTAATAATAAAAAGTTGCCAGATGTTAAAATAGTAGATATGCGAGATGAACTTAATACAGGTAATAAGTCCATATTTAGTAGGGATCTATATAAATCCATTGAACAAAATCTTGAAGAAGGAAGACAAACCATACTTTTTCTAAACAGAAGGGGATACTCCACCTTTGTTTCTTGCAGACAATGTGGATATGTAGTAAAATGTATTGAATGTAGTATATCTATGACTTATCATATGAATGATAATAGGCTTAAATGCCATTATTGTGGTATGACGATTAATCCACCTAAAACTTGCCCTAGTTGTAATAGTAGATATATTAAATATTTTGGAATAGGAACTGAAAAAGTTGAAGAATATACCAAAAGGGCCTTTCCAAATGCAGTGGTGAGAAGAATGGATGTTGATACTACTTCTAAAAAGGGAAGTCATGAAGCTATATTATCTAAGATGAAGGATGAAAGGATAGATATATTAATTGGAACCCAAATGGTAGCAAAAGGTTTAGATTTTAAAAATGTTACATTGGTTGGAATAATTGCTGCTGATACGAGTTTAAATTTGCCAGATTTTCGTTCCTCTGAAAGGACTTTCCAGCTTGTAACCCAGGTATCAGGAAGAGCAGGTAGAGGGGACTTTGAGGGAAAGGTGGTTGTACAGACCTATAATCCTAATCATTATAGCATTCAATGTGCTAAGAATCATGATTATGTTGAATTTTATAATAAAGAAATTCTTTTGAGAAAAGAATTTAATTATCCACCTTTTTTTAACATAATATCTATAGTAGCATATGGCAAGGACAGTAACAAGATAGTAAAAAAAATAAAACAAATATATGACTTAATTTTAGAAAATATGAAAAAGAGAAATCTAAACAGTCCAACCAATGAGATTATAGGTCCATTTCCAGCTCCATTGGAAAAGATAAAGAATAATTATAGGTATCAAATACTTATTAAATGCTTAGATAAAGATATAAATGAATTAAAAAATATTGTAAAATGGGTATGTATATTAAATGAATACAAAATAGAATTAAAAGGAATTAAATTCAATATAGATATTAATCCTAATTCAATATTATAATGGGAGGAATAAAGATTATGGCTATTAGACAAATTAGATACGATAGTGATCCTATATTAAGAAAGAATTCAAGGAAAGTTACAGAAATAAATGAAAGGATAAAGATTCTTTTAGATGATATGGTTGATACTATGTATCACAATGATGGAGTAGGTTTAGCGGCACCTCAGGTGGGGGTATTAAGAAGAGTGGTTGTTATAGACGTAGGAGAAGGACCTATAAAACTTATAAATCCAGAAATAATTGGCGAAGAAGGAGAAAAAGTAGATGTAGAAGGTTGTTTAAGTGTCCCCAACAGAGTAGGAACTGTAAAACGACCAGAGAAGGTTATAGTAAAGTATTTAGATGAACAAGGACAAGAAAAGACAATAGAAGGAACAGGATTATTAGGAAAAGCTCTTTGTCATGAAATAGACCATCTAAATGGTATATTATTTATAGATAAGATGATTGATGAGATAATCCCTGAAGAAGACGAGGGAGATTAAAAATTGGGGGGTGATTATGTGGATATCGTTTTTATGGGAACGCCAGAGTTTTCTATTCCTGCTTTAGAATCATTGAACCAAAGTGGATATAATATATCCTTAGTGATAACCCAAAAAGATAGACCACGAGGTAGGGGGAAAAGAATGCTCCCTACACCTATAAAATCAAAAGCATTGAAATTGGGTCTAGAGGTTTATCAACCAGACTGTGTAAATTCTTCAGATTCTATAGATAAGTTAAAAAAACTATCCCCTGATTGTATAGTTGTAGCGGCTTATGGACAGATACTAAAGAAAGAAATACTGAGCCTGCCCAAATATGGGTGCATAAATATACATGCATCTCTTCTACCAAGGCATAGGGGGGCGGCACCTATTAATTGGGCTATAATAGAAGGGGATAAAGAAACAGGAATAACCATTATGGAAATGGATGAAGGATTAGATACGGGAGATATAATAAGTTGGGAAAGGATAGCCATAGAGGATGAAGATGACTCCCAATCCCTTCATGATAAATTGGCTAAACTAGGTGGCCGATTAATTGTAAAGACCCTTGATGATATGAAGGCGGGGGAGATAAGCAAAATTCCACAGGATGATAGTTTGTCAACCTATGCGTCTATGCTTTCAAAGGATATAGGAAAAATAAATTGGAATAGCTCTGGGGATAATATTGTAAACTTAGTAAGAGGGCTAAAACCTTGGCCTTCTGCTTATATAATATACAAGGGTCTAAATGTTAAGGTCCATAAGGTAAAAAAAATTGAAAAGTTCTCGAAGGAAGATAATGGGATGGTAGTTAAGGTTTCTGATGAGGGAATATATGTAAATTGTTTGGATAGCTGTATAGTCATTGAAGAATTACAATTTCCTGGCAAAAGGAAGATGCAGGTATCTGAACATTTAAGGGGAAACAAATTTGAATCCCATATAAGATTGGATTAATATTGGTTAGCTGAGGAGGGTTTTGTATGTATGATGGAAATTGGATGGCGTTTTTATTTCCTGCTTTGTTACTTTCTATGTATGCTCAGTTTAAAGTTTCTACATCTTTTAATAAATATTTAAGAGTAGCCAGCCGCAGAGGATATACTGGAAGCCAAGTGGCTAGGATGATATTGGATAGAAATGGATTAAGAGATGTTAGGATAGAACCTGTAGGAGGTCAATTAACAGACCACTATGATCCTAGAACAAAAGTTATTAGATTATCAAGAAATGTATATAGTGGGCAATCTATAGCAGCTGTGTCTGTAGCTGCTCACGAAGCAGGTCATGCAATGCAACATGGAGAGGGCTATTTTCCATTGATTATAAGAAATAATATAGCGCCTATAGCTAGTATAAGTTCTAGATTTGTTTGGATATTAATATTATTGGGATTGGTTATTAGTCCATTTCTATTAGAAGTAGGAATTATGTTATATTTAGCGGTGGTTATATTTCAAATTGTAACATTGCCCGTAGAGTTTAATGCTAGTAGAAGGGCATTAGCCCAATTAGAAGATGGAATAGTTTTTGAAGATGAGATCAGATCTTCAAAAGATGTATTACAAGCTGCTGCTTTAACCTATGTTGCTGCAACTTTAGTAGCACTAGGTCAGTTATTAAGATTATTATCAATGTCCAATAGAAGAAGATAATATAATATGATATTTTTGCCTGGATTTATCCAGGCAAAAATATTTAGGAGGAGAATATGAACGGAAGGGAAATTGCATTAAATATTTTAATGGATATAAATGTTGAAGGAGCTTTTTCTAATCATGCAATTAATAAATATTTAAAAGGAAAAAATAATGTTAGGGATGAAAATTTAATAAGAGAGCTGGTATATGGAGT
>JAAYRD010000062.1 GCA_012518955.1 Tissierellia bacterium
AAGGAGAAGCCAAATTTACATCTAAAAATAATATTCAGGTAAAAACTAAGGAAGGAAACCTTAGAAATATAAAATTTGATTGTGGGATAGTAGCTACTGGATCGAATCCACTCATTATACCCATTCCAGGAAAGGACCTGGAAGGAGTAATAACTAGCAGAGAAGCAATGAGTCTAGAAAAAGCTCCGCAAAGCATATGTATAATTGGTGGGGGAGTAATAGGGGTAGAATTTGCCAACATATATTCTAACTTAGGGGTAGAAGTTACTATAATTGAAATGCTCCCAGAAATTATTGCAAATATGGATAGGGAAATAGTATCCAGTATTGAAGAAACCCTTATAGAAAATGGAGTTAAGATATATAAGTCAACATCTGTTGAAGAGATATCCAAAATGAAAGAGGGTCTAAAAGTAAAAGCCAAAGTACAGGATGGAACTTTTATAGAAGTTGAGTCGGAAAAAGTTTTGATGGCTACAGGGAGAAAACCTGCTGGAGATGGACTAGGATTAGAAGAAATAGGGGTTGAAGTTAAAAAAGGAGCAATACAGGTTGATAATCTATTTCAGACTGATCTTCCAAACATATATGCAATAGGCGACTGTACAGGAGGTATACAACTTGCCCATGTAGCATCATCATCAGGAATAATGGTTGCTCAACTTATTATGGGTAAAGGCAAAGCAGTTGATTTCAAAACAATTCCATATTGTGTATATACTAAGCCAGAGCTTGCTGGAGTCGGATTGACAGAAGAGGAAGCCATTAGGAAAGGTCTCAAAGTTAAGATCGGAAGGTTCCCGATGTATGCAAATGGAAAATCTGTAATAATGGGAGAGGTAGTAGGACTGATTAAAATAATTGCAGGGGAAGATACAGGCCAGGTTTTGGGAGTTCACATATCTGGAAACGGAGCCACTGAATTGATATTATCTGCTGGAATTGCAATAAGGCTTGAATCCACAGTTGATGAATTATTGACAACGGTATATGCTCATCCTACTATTGGAGAAGGAATACATGAAGCAGCTGAGGCTGTTTTTGGAAAAGCTATACATCTTCCCGAAGAAGAATAGGAAAAATTATATAAATATTTTGATTTTCATCTTTGCCAAGACTATTAGTTTTATATAAAACTAATAGTCTTGGCAATAATTATGCATGGGTAGGTCAATTTCATAATTAAATGTAATTCCAGGGCAAAAGTATAGATAGATTGAAAGAAGAGCATGAGTAAATCATGGTAACTCAAAAAAACAATAAGTGCCATTGAATATAGTAAACAACAACCTTAGAGAGAATTAAGCAATAATTAAATCCTCTCTAAATTTATATCTAATGACATAAAAATAGCCTCCAATACTCAATAAAACCCCTAATTTCTTTCCGACTCAGCCTGCAGATCAATAGATATATTTGTCCAACAATCCCATTATATAATAAGACTAGAATTGGCTTTGCAGAAAGATATAAATCTAGATTAATTTCTAGCTTTTATTTATAAAAACTTAATTATTTAAATTCTATTTCAGAGGGGAATAATATGTTTAGGAATTACCAAAGAATAGGGTATAGACATATTATATGAGGAGGAGATCTATGTGGAAAATAAGAAGGTAGACTTAAAGGAAAGAAAGGATATTCCAGTTGAATATACCTGGGACTTGGAATCCATGTACAAAGATAAAGAAACCTGGGAAAGGGATATATATAAAGTGCAGAAAAAGTCAGAAGAATATTCTAAATACAAGGAGAAAGTTGGTCAATCGGCAGATATCCTACTACAGGCACTGAAAGATAGAGATGACCTTTATAGAACTGTATCCAATGTATATTCCTATGCTAATATGAAGCTAGACCAGGATACAAGGGTGGGAGAGTCTCAAGCTTTATTAGATAAGGCTCTTAGTATCTATGTTAAAGTACAGGAAAGCACTTCTTTTTTAGTACCAGAAATACTTCAAATAGATCCAGAAGAGCTAGATAAGTATTATGCAGAGGCTAGTGGATTAAAATTATATAAACAACATCTAGAAGATATATTGAGACAAAGAGAACATGTACTTTCTACAAAGGAAGAGAATCTATTAGCGCAAATGGGAGAAGTGACTAGTGCACCAGAGCAGATCTATTCCATGTTAAATAGCGCAGATATAAAGTTTCCAATTATTAAAGATGAAGATGGGAAAGATATAGAAATAACCCAAGGAAATTTTGTTCCTTTAATGGAGAGCAAGGATAGAAATGTAAGAAAGGCAGCTTTTGAAGGGTTATATCATACCTATGAAAATTTTAAAAATACCTATGCTCAAACCTTAAGTGGAAATATGAAAAAAAATATTTTTAGTGCTAAGGTGAGGAAGTACAATTCCAGCATTGAAGCGTCTTTAGAACAAAACAATATACCTGTTTCGGTCTATGACAATTTAATAAAATCCGTTCACAACAATATGGATAGTATGTATAGGTATATGGATATAAGAAAAAGGGCATTAGGGGTAGAGGAGCTCCATATGTATGATCTATATACTC
Source organism: Tissierellia bacterium (assembly GCA_012518955.1). GTDB lineage: Bacteria > Bacillota > Clostridia > Tissierellales > Tepidimicrobiaceae > DUNJ01. The sequence goes on from JAAYRD010000062.1 coordinate 2,533, forward strand.
CAATAGTAAAATATGTAGATTTTAATATACCCTATGAACAGGGAAAGGATTTGGTTATTAAAGGATTGAGTCCATTAAAAGAAGAGTATATTGATGTACTAAAGAAGGGTTTTGATAGCCGTTGGGTAGATGTATATGAAAATAAGGGCAAGAGAAGTGGAGCCTACTCTAGTGGTACCTACGATTCTAAGCCATTTATTTTGTTGAACTATCAAAACACCTTGGATAGTGTATTTACTATTGCACACGAAATGGGGCATTCTTTACACAGCTATTTTTCAAAGGGGAACCAACCCTATATTTATGGAGGATATAGTATATTTGTTGCAGAGGTAGCATCTACTGTTAATGAAACCTTATTATTGGATTATATGCTTAAAAATGTTAAAGATGAGGGAGAAAGGCTCTATTTACTCAATCATTATTTAGAGCAGTTTAGAACCACTGTATATAGGCAAACCATGTTTGCAGAGTTTGAGAAGATGATATATGAATATGCAGAAGCTGGCAATGCTATAACTGCTGATTATCTATCCAATACTTACAAGAAACTAAATGAAAAATACTATGGACCAAATGTAGTAATAGATGATGAGATAGCCATAGAATGGGCTAGGATACCTCATTTCTATTATAATTATTATGTATTCCAATACGCCACAGGATATTCAGCAGCTGTATCTTTATCTCAGCAGATATTGGCAGAAAAAGACATAGCCGTGGAAAGATATCTAAACTTCTTAAAAAGTGGTAGTTCAGACTATCCAATAAATGTATTAAAAATGGCTGGAGTAGATATGACAACGGAAGAGCCAGTGAACAATGCACTAAAGCTATTTGGAAAGTTAGTCGATGAAATGGATCAATTAGTATAAAAATTACCCCGTTCCTTGGAGCGGGGTAATTTTTATAAGAATTTACTTTTTAAATTATTCCAATACATATTCTTATCAAAATTTAATTTATATATGGTCTTTTCTGGTACGGAAAAGTTTATTTCGGTTATATCATCATATCTATATTCAATTCCATCCACAATGATGAGTATAGAATTTTCATATCTATACTCTGGTTTTATGGTGATCATACTATCTCCAGGTACGATGGCACTATTGGGTAAAGAACGATAAGCTTTGGAGTTAATTGGAGATAGAGGAGTTATCTGCAATATATTTAGGGAAGGATATACTATGCTGCCTCCACTAGCAAAGTTATAGGCAGTACTACCAGCAGGAGTGGATACTATTATTCCATCTCCACAGAAATTTTCTAAATGATTTTGGTCAATAAAAATTTCTAAATGGACTACTTTAGATTTAATTCCTTTTATAACTATTTCATTTACACCGAACAATTCAAAACAGTTGTTTTTAGTACATACATCTGCTTTTACTAAAAGTATTTCTTCCACTATATAATCATTGTTAATATACTTATCTATAAATTGATCAATATTTTCAGGAAGTATCTCCTGAAAAAAACCTAAATGTCCTGTATTTATGCCTATAAAGGGTATATGAGGAAAATTATGCCTATGAACAGCCCTCAAAAATGCCCCATCCCCTCCGATACAAATATTTAACTCAGCGTCATTACTGTATTTATCTGGTACAATAAAATTTTCTTTTTTTAGCTTTCCCATCAATAGTTTAGACATTTTTTGAGATTCTTTGTTATAATTAGAGATAATATTGATTATTTTATTTTTTTCATTAGTCAAAACTTTTCCCTCCAAGATTTTATCTGTTTTAAGTAAACTATATTATTACATAATTGACTATGCCCTTATTATACAATAAAAAACTCAGGATTTGGAGGTTAAAATTGAATTACTAAGAAGATGACTCTTTCTTTGGAGTATCTAGAGTTTTCATAACTTCTAACATCTTAACCATCTCTTTCATCTTTGCCTTTTCCTTTTCAGTTTTTCCATCCATAAAAACTTCCATTAGATCAAATATTTTATCAGGACTATTGATAGTATCGGGATCTGACATAATGGGAATCAAGGCTGTAAATATTTTTTTGTATCTTTCTATATTCAATATGGTTTCCATTGCTACACCTATATCCTTAATATTTCCTTTGTGAAGCTCTTTTTGAATTATATTGGATATGTAGCTTAATCTTTCTCTATTATTTTTAACAGGGATTACTTCTTGAATATAATTGGTTTCTTGTTCTTGCATAAATTCTATAACTTCATATGTTTTTACTATTTTTTCAGCAATTATTATAGATTTATTTAGCATGGGGTGAAAGTCTTCTGGAAAATATGGACCGATTTTTTTCATTATTTTGATTTTCTCCATCGTATATGGTAAATCTATATTTTTATCGAAGATATTTCTACTATCAGGCAATTCCAAGCTTTTTTTATCCCTATTTTTATTTAAAACCATCAACAAAATGATCAACACAAGTTCATTATTCATCATAACCCCTCCAAAACTAAACAGATATATATTATTGTATGCCACTTGGCATAAAATGTTGCAATATTTATTTGTAATATATATTCCTTAAGATTCATAGATTAGATTAGAAAGGTATAGGGGGGAGTATAGAATGAGCAGGGATGATAATATTAAAAAAGTTATGAAAGAATTTGAAGATTTCAAGCCAACAAAAAAACAGATAGAAGTAATAGGGGATTTATCTGACGCCTATAAGAATAAATCCGATGAAGATATGTTTGTTGAAATAATAAGGGTAAATGAAGAGATGGAAAGTGAGATGAGTCCAGAAGAATATGAGGAGATATTTGAAAAATTAGATAGTATAAGGCCCTTATTAAATGAAGAACAGTTGGAAAAACTAGATAAAATATTAAAGGCCTTGGGAAGAGAATAATGGAGAAATCCATTATTCTTTTTACATGGAATCTATTATTGTAAAAAACAAGAAATAGACAAGGTCACTATTTGGTGCTATAATTCTAATAGTATTATGTAAACCGAGGGGGAAATAAAATGAAAATAGATGGAAAAGTAAAACTATTATTGGTTTTAATCATATCTATTGCATTGATTTCGAGTATGTATCTATATAAAAACAATAATAAAGAATATAAAGAATTATCCTATAAAACATTTTTAACCTATGTAGAAAAGGATCTAGTAGATGAAATAGAATTGAATGATAAAGCAAAGATAAAAGGCAGGTTAAAGGATGGGCAGGATTTTATTACAGATAATCCTAGAACGGAAAATTTTAAAGAATATTTATTGTTATATAATGTTGAAGTGCTAGAGGGAGATAGGAATCTCATGATAGGACAGGGCATAAGTTTCACCCTTCTACTAGCGGGGATTGGAGTCTTAGCATATTTGATAAACAAGAACAACTCAAAGCAGGCAGAAAAAGAGATGGCTACTATGTCAAAGATTGATGCAGAAGGCTCTACATCTAATAGGGTTACCTTTGATGATGTGGCTGGTAATGAGGAAGCCAAGGATTCTTTAAGGGAGTTGATAGACTTCATAAAGGAGCCAGATAAGTACAATAAGTATGGGGCCAGATTACCTAGAGGGGTATTATTATACGGTCCCCCTGGAACGGGAAAAACCCTATTAGCTAAAGCATTGGCTGGAGAGGCAAATGTTCCCTTTTATGCAGTATCTGGGTCGGACTTTATACAAGTTTATGCAGGCCTAGGAGCAAGTAGAGTAAGGGAATTATTTAAAAGGGCTAAGGAAGATGGAAAGAGTGTAATATTCATCGATGAAATAGATGCTTTAGGTAAAAAGAGAAAGGGATCTAGTGCTTCAGGAGGTAGCGAAGAAGGGGATAGGACATTAAACGCCCTATTAACGGAAATGTCAGGATTTAAAGGCAATGAAGGAATAATAGTAATAGCTGCAACAAATAGAATGGATACGCTAGATGAAGCTCTATTAAGGCCGGGAAGATTTGATAGGCAGATAGAGGTATCTTTACCAGATGTAAATGCTAGAATGGCTATATTAAAACTTCATAGTAAAAATAAACCAATATCAAAAAAAGTAGATTTAAAAAGCATAGCTTTGGAAACCATATATTTTAGTGGTGCCCAACTTGAAAATCTAATGAATGAATCTGCTATGTTGGCAGCTAAAGAGAAGGCTAAACATATTACAATGGATCATATCAACAAGGCTTATTTTACAGTCTTAGTAGGAGAGGAAAAAAAGGATAGAAGTAGTATAACATTAGAAGATAAGAAGGTTACAGCTTACCATGAAGCTGGACATGCATTGGTTGCTAAAAAGCTGTGCAAATTAAACCGGGTTACCAAGGTAAGTATTATTCCCAGTACCAAAGGTATGGGAGGATTTAGTTTAAATATTCCACCAGATAGAATGCATCAAACCAAGAAAGATATAATGAATAATATAATGATTGCACTAGGTGGGAGAGCTGCTGAGGAAATTATTCTTGGGACGGATAATATTACTACAGGGGCCTCTTCTGATCTTCAAAAGGCTACAGAGATGACTCTATCTATGATAGGTACCTATGGCATGGATGAGAAGATTGGTTTGGTTAATTATAATGTAATTTTAAATAGCAACTTAAGCACGGGAACATCTCTAATGGAAAGAACAAAGGAATCCCTGGAAAACCTCTATATTGAAACTAAAAAAATATTGTGGGATAATAGGAAATATTTAGATGCCATTGCGGATAAGCTAATGGAGAAGGAATCCTTAACTGAAGAAGAGGTAAATCAAATACTGACAAATTAAAATATCTATTTTAAACTTTGTCCCCTACTTGCAGATTATGCCGAAAAAGTGTATAATAAACGTAGATAATATATCTGCGGTGTGCGTTTATCCAAGTAATTCAACCGACATAATAAACACGGGAGTTCGGGTTCAATGGTGTAGAGCAAGCCTTCATAGTAGAGGAAGCTTCAAGTTATTGACAGGACACCCACCTTGTGAGAGGCGGGTGTGAATTAATTGGAAGACGGCACTGTGGTTATAACAGATAAACCCTTAGGATTAATCCTAAGGGTTTATTTTGTATATTATGATACAGTTTGTTACAGAATAATTATAGATTAGGAGGGATTCAAATTTGAAATCTATATGTCCTTTATGTAATGGCCTATACGAAATAGACTATAATTGTACCAATTGCAATACAAACATGATAGATAAAGGACCAAAAGTCAATTACCTTGATGACTATAGTCCTTATTTATTAGATGAAATCACCCATAGAGTAGATGGTGTAAAACGAGATGAATGTTTACATATTTATCAATGTCCAAATTGTGGTCTTCAACAAAACTATTCAATTGAAAGAAAGGACTTTTAGCTTATATGGATTGGAAATTTTTTTCTTTCTTTAAAAATATATATATACTTAAACCCTAATTCACGAAGCAATCTTTCGGCTTCTTTATAGTGGTGTCCTATATACTCAGGGCTATGGGCATCTGAACCTATTGTAATAATCTCTCCACCCAGTTCCTTATACAATCGCAATATTTCAACTTTAGGATTATAATATCCTAGTTTGTACCGCATGCCAGCAGTATTTATTTCAATTCCTTTACCCTGCTCAATTACGGTTTTTAGAATTTTTTCAATATGGAAAGAGTACATCTTGAAATCAGGTATGGTGGAGAAGTCTTCAAAGTATCTATCTATATAATCAATATGACCTACTACATCATAGTTGCTATAGTTTTTAAGACATTCGTACAGATACTCATAATATATATTTAAAGCTTCAATGGGTTCCTTGCCATGAGTAAAGTTTTCTAAAAAAATATCCTTTCCATCAATAGCATGGATGGACATTATTACAAAATCAAAAGGATTGTTTTCTATCAGATCATTATACCTATGATTTAAATGAGGTTGCATTCCAATCTCGACGCCTGCTAGTATCTCAATATCCTGCATATACTTATATTTAACTTGTTTTATCTTTTTAAAATAATCGGCAGGTCTAAAGTCAACATCGATTCTATTCTCAGTCAAGTCAAAATCTATATGATCGGTAAAACAAATACTTTTCATATTTTTATCTATCGCCCCTAGAACCATCTCCTCCATTAGATATTTACAATCCATGGAGAAATCACTATGAACGTGAAAATCATACATATTAAACACCCCTATTTTATATTAGCTTAAACTATTCTACACTGAAAATTATAAATAGTAAAGTTGCATATTAAAATTATACCCTACTTAATTTATATATCCATACTTGAATACATAAAAACATATAGAAAGTTACAAAATAAACATGTAAATAGAATAATTAAGACATGGAGGTTTTTAAAATGAAATTGAATACAAAGGAGATACTAAAGAAGAAAATACTAGATGCACAGGAAATGGTTAGAGATTATGAAGTTTATTCTAAAAGAATTCAAGATGTTGAGGTTGCAGATCTGTTTAAAAATTTTGCTGAAGAATCTGGGCATCAAGCTAGAAAACTACAGAATTTGTTGAAAAAAATTAGCAAAGATTAATATTAACCTATAACCCCCTTATAATACCTAAAACTGTGTTATAATTGATTGAAACTTTAAGCTTAGGGTAAATATTCCTTAAAGTTAAGATTTTGTCAAGGAAGGGGAGAGTAGCTATGAAATTATTTGAAGCACTAAATGAAAGAAGAAGAACAAGGGAAAGAGAAAAGAAAAAAGAAATAGCTAAAAAAGTAGCAACAGGAACTATAATTGGTACTGCTGTAGGAGCTCTAACAGGATTATTAACAGCGCCGAAATCAGGCAAGGAGACCAGAGAGGATATAGCAAATAAGACCAGAGAAACTACTGAAACCGTCAAGCAAACGATGAAAGAATCGGTAGAAGCTATTAAAGAAAGTGAACAAAAATTAAAGAAAGACATTAAAGAAAAGATCCAAGATTTTAAAGACAAGGATATGATTGAAATAGAAGTAAGTTATAAAGACGCAGACGAAGAAACTCAGCCAGATGAAGAAGAAATGTAGTTGGTGATAATATGGATGCGACTATAACGATAAAAGAGCTATTTTCATTTGTGATGTACTTATTAGGAATAGGTCTGTTATTTTATTTGATTATGTTAGCAAAAAACATCAATAAAGTAGTCTTAAAGGCCAGACAAGTTGTGGAGGAACATGAAAAGCAAATAGGAAATACTTTGAAAGAACTTCCAGAGATAATGGCCAATACCAATAATATAACAGACAATATAAGCCATATTACCGATGACACTAAGGAATTAATAGAGAAAGTATCGCCAGAAATAGATGATATATTGAGTAATGCAAGTTCAATTTCAGGAAAAGTAGATACCACCAGTGAAAAGGTTTTAGACTCAATAGACCTGGTAACAGAAAGTGTATCTGAGGCTGCTTTTGCTATTGAAGAGAATGTACGCAGTATATCAGACTATGTACACCTGGTACTGGAAATAATAGACATAATAAGAAACACTCTAAAGAGGAAATAGAGCATAAAGGAGAACCAAATTTGGTTCTCCTTTATGCTTAATACAAATAGATAAATAACAAGATAGTCGAGGGTAAAAATATTGCTAAGACATGAAGATTAGTATACTATATATATGAGATAGAATTAAGTAACAAAGCACAAATAACTTATAGATAATATCTATGAAAGGTGAGTGGAATGCAGAAGGCAAAAATAATATTTAATCCATCTTCTGGAAGACAGTTGATGCAAAGAAGAATAGATTATCTTATTAATTTACTAGTTAATGATGGTTATATAGTACAAAAGTTTGACACCCAAAAAAAAGATGATGCTATGCTGGAGACCATGAAAAGCTGTGAGGAAGGTTGGGATTTCATAATAGCTTGCGGCGGAGATGGAACGGTAAATGAAGTAGCCAAGGGAATAGCAAAGAGTGAAAGAAAAATACCAGTAGCTATTTTATCTGCCGGTACAGTGAATGATTTTGCCAACCATGTAGGACTACCAAAAAATATGGACAGGTTTTTTCAAATGATTAAAGATGAAAAAATTATAGATGTAGATTTAGGAAAAGTTAATGAGCAATATTTTGTAAACGTAGCAGCCAGTGGCTTTTTAACCAGTGTAGGCTATCAGGTGCAACCAGAGGCAAAGGCTATTTTTGGAAGGATGGCTTATTATATAGAAGGGGCTATGGAGATACCTAAACAGAGTTTCCATCCTATGAGAGTAAGATTTGAAAGTGAGGAATATAATAAAGAAGAGGACATTCACCTATTTTTAATATCCAATAGTGCTTCCATAGGTGGATTTAAGAGACTAGCTCCTGATGCAAGCATATCAGATGGATATCTGGATGTGGTTATTATAAAAAAATCGGATGTGCAGGATTTAGCTCAAATATTTATAAGTATATTCAGAGGAGAGCACATAAATCATCCCAATGTATCCTATTTTAAATCTAAAAGAGTTGTGGTTGAATCCGAAGAAAAAACTCCAATAGATGTTGATGGAGAATACGGAGGCACATTACCAGCTATATTCGAAGTGGTACCTGCTGGTTTTAAAATATTTGTGCCTTAGAATTAGAATGGTTATTTGGAGGGATTACCTTGGAAAGTAAAGATTCACGGGACAATATAGCGAATATAGAAAAACATTTAAGGAGAATAGACTATATTATACGGATAGAAGGCAGGATGATATTGAACGATTTTAATATTACAATTCCTCAATTCACAGCATTACAAATGCTCATTCATAATGGAGAATTGACTATAGGAGAACTAAGCAAAAAGATGTCTTTGGCCTGTAGTACCATAACTGATTTAATCGACAGGATGGAAAACAATAAGCTGGTTGTTAGGAAAAAGGATCAAAATGATAAGAGGATTGTAAGAATAGAAGTACTACCTATAGGACATGAAATTGTAGAAAAAGTTTTGGAAAAGAGAGTACAATTTTTAAAATCAAAGATGATAGGTTTAACAGAGGAAGAAAAACTTTCTCTAGATAAAGGACTTGAATCCTTGTATAATACTATGAAGGAAAATCAATAACATTAGTTTGTTTTTATTGCAAAAAGGATAAAGGGGAAGGGACTATGGACTTAATAGATAATAGGTATAAAGTACAATCAATACAGAAGGATGATCTATACAACGTTTCATATGAAGTAATAGATTTTTGGAATGAGGACAAAAGATTACTTATGACATTGTACAATACAGATAGACAAGCCCAAGTTATTGATTATTTCATTGATAACTTTATCTACCTATGCAAAATAGAGCATAAATATCTCCTTGGAAGTCATCAGTTTAACATAATAAGAACTATAGATAGAAAAAGAACAAATATCAAACAGTATTACGTTACTACAGAATATAATGATAGGCCTAGTTTAGATAGAGTATATTTAAACCTGAATTTCAATGAACGGTTAAATATTTTGATGCAAGTATGTATGGTTTTAGATTTTTTGCATCACAAGGGGATAGTATATAAGCATTTGAGTCCATCAAATATCTTTTTAATGGAAGATGGCAGTATTAAAATAAAGGATTTATCCACTATATATGAAAACACAATAAATGCCAATTATGATGATTTAACTAGATACTTTATTGCCCCAGAAGTATTATTAGGACATGAGGATATAATAAGTGATAATGCGGATAAATACTCATTAGGAATGCTCATTAAATATTTATTTATGGAAAACTTCTATATAGATGATAATGAACGGCTTAAATACAGCAACACTGCCCAATTAAACTGTGAACAAATAAAATTTTTAGATAAAACTACAATCAATTGGACAAAGAAAAACTCAATTATGAGGAAAGGGTCATTGATTGCTATAATAGACAAGATAAGCAAGATGTTCAACATAGAATATAAACACCATTTTAAAGAGGAAAGAGAATTTCTTAATTTTGATACTAAAATAGTTGGTAGGGAAAAAGAGTTAAAAAAGATATTAAATATTAGCCACCGATTTATCAATGAGACATATTCTAATAATTATATACTGATTAATGGTAGTCAAGGAGTTGGAAAAACTCGATTACTTAGAGAAGTGGATTATCAGTTGAAGATTAGGGGAAGAGATGCCTATTTTATTCAGGTCATGAAAGATGACAATTCCAATATAAATTCCATGATAAACATTCTACGCCAAACTATTCAAGATGCCCCAGAAAATCTGTTAAATAAATATAGAAATGAGCTTGTAAAAATATTGCCAGAATTAAAATTAACCCTTGAAGAAAAAACTTTCAGTGGAATTACTGAGGATATAGAAAAATTAAGATTATATGATAGGATGACTAAGTACTTAGAAGAGCTATCCATGGAAAGACCTATATGCTTAATTATAGATGATGTGATAAAGGCTAGTCCCCGGATATTATATCTATTTGAATATATGAAGGATAATATTAACAAAGGCAATATATTACTAATACTATCTTATAATGAAAAAAATATTGAAGAAGGAACCTATAAAGAAGAATTTGTAAATAAACTTAAGGCAGATAAAAAGACTCAAGAGATAGAACTTTATAATCTAAACTTGCAAGGGATAGAAGAACTTATTCAGCACATTTTGGGAATTAGTTATAGGCCTCTAAGATTTTCTGCATTTATGTTAAAAGAAAGTCAAGGAAATCCAGAAAGAATAGAAAAGATGATAAAAAATCTATTTGCTACAGGTGAATTGTTTTGTAATTTCAATGGCAATTGGAATATAAAGGCGAAAAAATATTCAGATATCCATATATCTATAAATGAAGATGAATCTATAGAAAGTCAAATGGCCTTAATTAAAGAGGATTATATGGATATTATGAGAGTTATATCCATATGCAATAGCTCTATTTCCAAGGAAGCGTTATTGAGTATATTGGATATAAGCATAGAGGACTTAAATATTAAACTAGATGAATTAATTGAAATGAAGTTGTTGGATAAAAGGGTTGCTGATTGGGGATATAGCTACAGCATAAGCAATATGCAATTTGAAAAGTTAATCTATCATAATATTTCTAAAAACAAAAGAATTGAACTTCATAAAAAAATGGCATTGTATCTAGAAGAAGAATATAGATATAATCACAATATATTATTAGGTGAATTGATATATCATTTAAGATCTTCAGAACAAATGGCCAAGGCTTTAGATTATATAGTTAGAGATGCAAAGGAAAATCTAGAAATATATAGCTCTCAATCCATACTTCGATGGGAAGAGGCCTATGAAATATCAAAAACCATTGATTCTAAATACAGGTTTGAAATATTGAAAAATTTAGGAAAAGCCTATTTTAATAAAGGTAAAAGCCATAGGGCATTGAAAATATATTCAGAACTTCTTTATGAGTCCATGGCTTCATCCAACTCGAAATATGTCATTATAGCAAGAATTGGAATGGGCAATATATATTTAAAGAGAAATTTAATAGTGCAATCCTTGAAAGAGGTTAAGAGTGCCATCAAGATTTCAAAAGAAATTGAATGGTTAGACGGATTTGTACAAGCTCAAATATTATTTAATCAAATTTTAAAATATGAAGGAAAGATAGAAGAAATAGAAAAAAACATGAAAAAATTACTGGATTTTTCTATGATCAATAATCTGGAAAAAGGCTTAGGAAGCATTTATAATATGTTGGGTATTGCCAATTATTATAATGGCAATATTGAACAGGCAATGGAGTATTATAATAAAAGTATTTTATTTTTTAGAAAGATAGGCAAAACTATTGAATCCATAAAGCCTATGAACAATATAGCAAATATATATCTTGAGTATCATGGAAACAACAAGAAGGCCATGGAGTATTATAGGGAAGCATTAAAGATTGCAGAAAACCATAGAGTATTTAGTATGGAAATGAAATTACTTAATAATATAGGGAAAAATCACATGTCTATGTGTGAATATGACAAGGCTATTGGCTATATAGAAAAAGCTAAAATCATGTCAATGGATATGGAAGATGCGAGTATGATATTTTCAACCAATATAAACTTAGGATTGATATATCTACTAATTGGTGATTGTGATAGAAGTTATAACTCCTATACTATTATCAGGGAAATCAGTAGAAAAAACGGAACGTACAGTCTAGGAAGGATGGGGCAGTATTATAAATATCTTGGCGAATTTTATTTTCAATGTGGAAAATGGGATAAATCCATGGAAAACCTAAAAAAAGCAATGGATATTTATGGGAGATATAACAGTCGAGAATATCTAATAGCCAAATCTAAATTAGTTTTCATCGAATATCTTAAAAAGCCAACATATGATAAATCATCTATAGAAGATATTAGAATCCAAATTAGAAATGCCAATCTAGGCTTTTATAGAAGAAGACTCTTATTATATATAGCTATAGTTTCATACTTTAAGAAGGATTATAAATATGCATTAGATATTCTTAAAGAAGATGAAGAGCTAAAAGAGAATTATCCCCTTGAAACCTTCGATTATGTGAGTAAAATACTTTCCTATGTAATAGGGACAGAAGAAGATAGTTATGAATATATAATTCAACTGGGAGAAGATATGACAAAGCATAAATATCCCTATGTAAATGTGCTATCCAATGCTCTATTGGGGTTTAAGTTTTCTGAAAGTGACAGATATTACCAAGCTATTAACTATTTACTAGAAGCTTTAGATTTGTTATATAGATTGATTAAAAACATTCCAGATAGAGAGTTGCAAGTTAGCTATATAAAGAGTAAAAAAGGAGACTATATAAAGCGCAAGATAGTAGATACTATATATAAAATTTCTGGTTATAGATTAGAGTATCTTTGTATAGAAGATCTGGATTCTAAGGACGATATCCAAAAGTATTTTGATTATAGTTCTTTATTTGCCTTAGCAGGTGATGAAAATTTTGTTAAAGCAATTGAGCCTTATTATGATTATAAGGGGATTGAAAACATATACGACCTTGAGACCTTGGTATCAAACCTGACAAATGATTATGAATACAATATAAAGCTTATACTCAAGTACCTTTCAAAAGAAACCTTAGCTCAAAAAGGCTATGTACTCTTTTATGACGATGAACATAATAGATATTTACCCATCATAAGTTTGAATAGCGAAATAGAACAGTTACCCAACGAAAATTTATTAGCCTTAGCTAATAGGAGTGAGAGGGGAATTTTAATCAGCAATAACTTAGGGGTCAATACAATAGGTCTATATAAAGGATTTTTGTCTGAAAATACCAGAGCATTATTATGTATTCCAATAAGGGCATCGGCGCCTAATAGGTTTTATAAAAATGAAAAACGAAGGAAGAGGAAAGAATCTAATAATAAAAATAATGGATATATATATCTGGAAACTAGCAAGATATTCAATAGATTCGATGACAAAAGGCATGATTTAGCCTGTGTTATTTCCAGATTAATAAATATAAATATGGAAAATTATAAATTTAAGATACTATCTACTATGGATAAACTTACGGGAACCTATACTAGAAAATACTTTGAAAATGAATTTAAAAAAGTTATTGATGAAGCCAGAAAAAATAAGGAGTCCTTTGCTTTAATTATGATAGATGTAGATAGGTTTAAAAATATAAATGATACCTATGGTCATAGAAAAGGGGATGAAATTTTAAGCAAAATAGGATATCATCTTATAAATAGTGTTAGAAACACTGATTTAGTAGCTAGATATGGTGGGGAAGAATTTATTATAATCATTAGAAATGCAAAGGAAGAAGAAGCTAAAAGGGTTGGAGAAAAAATAAGAACTAATATTGAAAAAATTAAAATACCAAGGATAAAAGAGTCTGTTACCATAAGCTTGGGCATATCTATGTATCCAAGACATGGTCAGCTTAAAGAAGATCTAATAGAGAAGGCAGACCAGGCACTATATGGGGCTAAGAAAAAGGGTAGAAATATGACCATGGTATGGAATGCAAAGGTGTCTGATAGTGTAAGTAGAGTAGATAGATTAGCAGGAATCATATCTGGAAATATTAATAAAGACCAAAGAAATACTTTATCGATACTAGATATTATAGAATTGACAAATGAAAATATTAGTAAAGAGGAGAAGATATTTAAATTCTTAGGCAGAATAATAGAAATATTAGAGGCCCAAAATTGTAGTTTAATATTAATAGATGAAGAAGGGAAAGTAGAATATACCTATACTCGATCTAGATTAAATAAAAGTTGGACTCAGAACAAATTCATTAATTATAATATAGTAAAAAGAGTTGTCTTTAATAAAGCAGGAGAGTTTTTAATAGATTGGGAGAACATAAGAAATGTAGCTAGTATTACACATGCACCTGAATGGCAATCTATAATTGTGATACCCCTAATCTCCAAGGAAAGGGTAAAAGCTATAGTATATATTACTGTACCTATAAAGGAAAAAGAGTTCGATTACAATAGCTACAATTTAAGCAAAGTACTATCTGATATATTTTCTTCAGTAGTTTGAAACTAATTATAGGAATATTGGAAATAATTATTTGG
>JAAYRD010000063.1 GCA_012518955.1 Tissierellia bacterium
AATTTTCTATTTGCTTTATTATTACTACTATAAGAGAATTAGTGGTAGCAATTCTAAAGGAAAAGACATCTTAGTGTATGTATTAGCCATTGCAAGAATTGTGTTGACATTATTACCCCAAAATGAATGGGGAAAAATGCCAGGTAATTTGACATTTGGTATTATTCGAAATATAGATACTGTAGAACTGATTAAAAAGTTTAAAACACCAATCTTATATTGGGTGGGAGGACTATATTTTACAATTGTAACAATGGCAGTTCGTGGAATTAGTCAAATTGTTGGAGATGGATATTTACCATTTCCAGATGCGGCACTGGCAGGAATTGCAGGGTTAGGACATGTAGCTTTAGGAGTAGGAATTGTTTGGACAATCTTAGTATTAATTAATCGAGAAAAAAGAAATGTAGGATTAGCAAAGTAAACCTCATAGTGAATAGACATTTTTAGAGCTGAGCGATTTTTTGTCGTTTAGCTTTTTTGTTTTAAGGACATATAATGAATGAAGAATTTAGCCTTTCACCTATATATAAGCTTTCAAGTTTTCTACTCCTTGTTTTTAAAGTGATTTATAGATGACATAGGGTAATTTGGGTAATATCACCTGTTAGGAAATTGGATAATTGATGAGCAAAAAAATGGGTATAAAAGTTGTAGAGTTTCTCTAGAGACAATAGTAGATAATGCTGGGATTCCTTTAAAAGTAGATATCAAAGAAAGTATTATTTATATATAAGAAGGAGGATTTATGTTTAAGAGATTTTGGTGGTTTATTTCATACTACAAAAATAAATATATTTTAGCAATTGTTTTTTTGTTTTTAAGCGACGTAGTTGGATTAATACCACCCTATATAACGGGTAGGTTGACGGATGCCATATTCGAGGGATCCATCGCCTTAAATAAATTTTTAATTATTTTAGCTTTAGATTTGTTCATTATAGGTATAAAGTATTTTCTTGCTATGGGCTGGAGTTATTTTACATTTAGAGCTGCAAATGAGATAGATTATAAAACTAGAGACAATCTTATGACGAAATTTTTAAGACAATCTCTTAAGTTCTTTGAAAAACACCCTACAGGCTCCCTAATGGCGAAATCTACTAATGATGTGGACAGCATTAGTAATTTAGCTGGCATGGGAACTTTAAGTTTTTTTGATTCTACCGTATTTCCCATAATTATAATTATAATGATGATGGTGGTAGTGGATGTTAAATTGACTTTAGCTGCTATAATACCCCTTCCAATCTTGGCATATTTGAGTATATTGATTGGAGATAGAATTCTTGTAAGATGGGATAAAGTACAAAAAGCTTTTGATGAGTTAAATACAAATGTCTTAGAAGATGTTGAGGGTATAAGAATTATTCGGGTTTTCAATCTTCAGAAATCCAGACGTAACAAATTTGAACAAAAGGGAAAAAACTTATTAGATAGAAATATGGATGTTGTAAAATATCAGGCTTTACTCACTCCAATTCAAAGGATCATACCTGCATTTACATTCATTATAGGTATAGGCTATGGTTCCATTTTAATTTCAAGGGGAGAAATTTCCATAGGTCAGCTAGTTTCCTTTACCTATTATTTGAATATGCTTGTATGGCCAATGTATGCATTTGGAAACTTTATTAACTTAAAACAGCAAGCAAATGCTTCAATGGATAGAGTTCAAGAAGTTTTAGACTATAAAGAGGATATCATAGAGAGTGATGAGGCTATTGATATAAGGTCAAACCCGGATATAGAATTTATAAATCACAGTTTTAAATATCCTTCATCAAAGGAAGATGTTTTAAAGGATTTGAATATCAAAATTGAAAAAGGAAAGTCACTTGGGGTGCTGGGTAAGACTGGTTCTGGTAAATCTACTTTTGTAAAGCAGTTGTTACATCTATATCCAATGAGAACAAATAGCATACTTATTAACGAAGATAGGCTCCATAGATATACCATTTCAAGTATTAGAGAACGAATTGGCTATGTACCACAAAAACATATGATATTTTCAAAAAGTATTAGAGATAATATAAAACTTTCCAAACCAGATGCTACTGATGAAGAGGTAATGAAAGCCATTAGACTTGCTGATTTTGAAAAAGATTTAAAAATATTTCCTAAAGGTTTAGATACCCTTTGTGGTGAGCGAGGTGTTTCTCTTTCAGGTGGACAAAAGCAGAGAATAGGTATTGCAAGAGCATTTTTAAAGGACCCTGATATCTTAATATTAGATGATGCTATGAGTGCAGTTGATGGAAGGACAGAGAAAAACATTATCAACAATATAAAGAAGAACAGAGAAGGAAAGACTATGATCATTTCCAGTCACAGGATAAGTCAAGTTAAGGACCTTGATGAGATAATAGTTTTAGATGAAGGTAAAATCGTAGAAAGAGGTACTCATGATGAGCTAATTAGAGAAGGAAAGTGGTACTCTAAACAGTATAAGAATCAGTTAGTAAGGAGCCAGTTTGATGAAGAATAATATAAGAAATGAATTAGTAACAAAAAAGTTAAAACAGTATGCAAAGAATGAAAAAAAATCCCTATTAAGTGGCTTATTACTTTTCATGGTGCGCACAGCCATGGAGATTATAGGACCTGTAATTATTGGTTTTATACTGAATAACTATATAAAATTGGATTTGGAAAGGTCAGATTTTATATCTATTATAAAACTTCTTGTGATTTACTTGATAGTTTATCTTCTTAGTGGATTGTTTAGCAATTTGGCGCTTATATCCTTTGAAGAAGCAGCAAATAAAATTGCCTTTAGTGTCCAAAAGGATGTTTATGAACATGTAACAAAACTTCCTATATCCTATTTCGATAATTTACCTGCAGGAAATATAGTATCTAGGATTACAAATGATACAAATAAGTTGAAGATGATGTTTCAGCTAATTTTAGCTGATATGACAACTTCAACTATAATGATTGTTAGTATCTTTGGTATGATTCTTATAACAAATTTCCCTGTAGGAATATTGTTATTGATACTTGTACCTATAATATATATTATATTTAGAGATTTAAGATATAAAACGGCAAAATATACGACTTTAAACCGAAATTATGTAGCCGATATAAATTCAAGTATCAATGAAAACATACAAAATATGGAGATAATTCAATCGTTTAACAAAGAAAGGTATATAAAAGATGAATTTGACAATATCAATAAAAATATATTTGAAACTAATTTAGAAATGACCAAGGTTAGAAGTTATGGAGGCTATAGAGCAATCGATGCTCTTAGCTATGTTGGAACAGTTATAGTTCTTTTATACTTTGGTGTTGGTAGGATAACAGGAAGTTATGCAGTTACTGTTGGAAGTATGTATATAGTAATCGATTATGTTACTAAGATTTTCAACAATATAAGTACGGTTGTGACAAGGTTTGGAGAATTAGAGCAATCATATGCTTCAGCTACACATATATTCGATCTATTGACGCTGGAACCAATGAAGGAATTGCAGGGTGAACTTATGGATGTCAAAGGAGATGTAAAATTTGAAGATGTTTATTTTGCATATGATGAGGATGATGTTTTAAAAGGTATAGATTTTGAAGTGAAAAGTGGAGAAACTATAGCATTTGTTGGCTCAACTGGTAGTGGAAAGAGCACAATAGTAAACCTGATTTTGAATTTTTATAGTCCGAGACTTGGAAATATATATATCGATGGTAAAAATATAAAAGATATCAATAGAAATTCACTGAGGGAGCAGATGGCGGTAGTCCTTCAGGATGCATTTCTTTTTGAAACCGATGTAAAAGATAATATTAGACTCGACGATAATAGATATACTGATGAAGATGTGGAAAGAGCTCTTATAGATGTAGGTGGAGAAGCACTTGTGAGAAGAGGAATCAATCAAAAGATATTTGAAAAGGGAAATAATCTTAGTCAAGGTGAAAAACAATTAATTTCCTTTGCAAGGGCATATATTAGAAATCCAAAGCTTTTAATTCTGGACGAAGCCACATCAAACATCGATACTGAAACGGAGAAAGTAATTCAAAAGGGTGTCCAAAAGTTACAAGAAGACCGTACAACCTTTATAATTGCTCACAGACTTTCTACTATAAAGGATGTGGATAAAATCATTGTTCTCCATAAGGGTAAGATAATTGAAAGAGGTAATCATGAGTCTTTAATGGCTCTAGATGGTTTTTATAAAAATATGTACGATGAACAGATGAGAAACCATGTATAAAGGGATGGTTTTTTGTAAATTTGTGATTTTGTGTATTTTTATCAGAACATCATATTTTCTCTTTTCCTCCTTCTATGATTATTATATTATGTTGGGAAAATAGTTATCCTATTGAGTGTAACCTATCCATTTATAGATGGAAATAAGCGAATAGGGATTTTAGCAATGTTAGTTTTCTTAAAATGAATGGTATTGAGATTATATGTTCAAATGAAGAATTAATTGAACTTGGATTAGGTTTTGCGGATTGCGCGGGAGATTAAATAACTGCAACATAGGAGAATCGACCCCTTGTGGTGAGGATTAGTTATGTAAAAACTTGTCTAATAACTTCCTAGAGGTAATAGGTATCTATTGTATAACAATGCCATATACATTTATAAGAAAGGGATATATCTATAGGAAAGGGGAGAATGTATATGGGTTTTTTTGATTTATTACAAAAAGCTGCAAATACTGCCATTGGTGAAAAATATAGGGATATTTATTTTAAAAGATATCCTATAAGGTACCATATCTGTAGGAGCTGTGGAAAGAGGCTTGATAAAGAGGTTCCAAGGGAAGTGACAATAGATCATATATTTCCTAGAAAATTTGGTGGAACTAATGCTATAACAAATTTACAGGTGCTTTGTCAGCCTTGTAATTCAAAGAAAAAGGACAAAATAGATGAACTAACACTGAGATATTCTGGAGAAGCCTTAATAAGGGAAGCTAGAAGGGTTTTTAGAGGATAAATCCATATACAGAGAGAAGAAATGTTATACATAATTCTTATATTTATAGCATTATTAGCAATAAGGCGGGTTTTTGGACCTAAGTTTTTAGGTTTAGTATTATGTGTATTAGGAGTATTGTTAATAACATCAGCTTTATTGTTGGGAATTATTTTAATAGTAGCTGGAGTTATAATAATTTTTGCATCATTAAGATGATGGGAAGACTTTATGGACTTAAAGGTTGCTTTTGAAAAATACATATTAAGCCTTATATAAAAAGTAGTGCCAAATGGCACTACTTTTTCACCGTAAACAACGAATTAAACTTCTCAAAATCGATATAACCTATACGTCTTTCTTCTTCTGTATCCGCCATATCTATAGGGATATCTATTTTTTCATCTATATCCCCATTTTCTATATTTTTGAGTTCAACCTTGACTATATAGGAATCTGGGTCATCAGTTTTTTCTAGATTTTCAATTGTATATTTTGTTCCTGGATACTCCCTTAAAGATAGGTTTGGTAACCATCCGTTTTTAATCAATCTCTCTATTTCCTTCTGTGTCAATACTTCCGTCCATTGAGCTAGCCAAGGGTCATCGTTCAGAGTTTCTTCCCATTGAGAGCCTTGAGGATCATAGTCGGATATCTTTGATTCTATCTGTTCAATCAAATCTTCCCATTCTTTTTCGGAATAATTAAACTGCTCTAAATAGGAATTTAAAAAGTTTTCTATTGTTTTTTCATCTTCTTTAGTTATACTAGCTTCACTTTTATCCCCTGTACAACCTGTAAGTAGAATGACCAATAAAAGAGCCATGCCTATACTTCTTTTTAAGAATTTCATCATATAGCCCCCTTTTGATATTTTCGATTCTTATCTATTATTATATAGTAGATCTACACGAAAAACTATACTATCCAATGTTATAATATAAGTATAAATGTTACATATCCCTAATCCATTCAACTATTTTTCTAATCTTAATTAATTTTCAAAATTTCTTGTAAGATTATTAAACCTCATGCGTCTTATATATAGGAGGTGAAAAGGTGACAGAGCTTGAAGAGCTTTACAATAATTATTTTAAGGACGTTTATCTATTTACATATAGTTTATCCAAGGATAAACATATAGCAGAGGATTTAACATCTGAAACATTTTTAAAAGCGATAAAATCTATAGATAGCTTTAAAGGAAATTGCGATATCAAGGTTTGGTTATTTCAAATAGCAAAAAACTCATATTATTCATATATAAGAAAACATAAAAATCTAGTAGATTTAGATTCGGTGCCTGAAAGGAAAGATAATTTTGATATAGAAAAATCAATTTATTCATCCGAAGGGTCAATGAAAGTTCATGAAATTCTCCATAATCTACCCGAACCATATAAGGAAATTTTTTCGCTAAGAGTTTTTGGAGAATTGAGCTTTAAACAAATTGGTGATTTGTTTGGCAAGACGGATAATTGGGCTTGTGTCACTTTTCATAGGGCTAAAAATAAGATTAGAGAAGAAATGAGGGATTATTTATGAAAGTTACATGTGATGTTATTAAGGATATTTTACCTCTATATTTAGAAGGCATGCTTAGCGATGATTCCTGTGCTATGGTTGAAGAACATATTGAACAGTGTCAGGAATGTAAGATTTATCTTGATGAGATGAAGACTTTTAATGGAATACCAATAGATACTAATATCTCTCCTTTGCTAAAGATAAAATCAACGCTACGTAAGAAAAAAATCCAGACTGCCATACTATCAATTATGTTTTCTATTGTAATTCTTGTTATAACAATTGCTTTTTTGACCGCACCAGAGTATATTCCATATAGTGAAAAAAGCGTAACGATAGATGAAATTGGTAATGGTTCGGTGCTTGCCATATTTGAGGATACGGTATATGGATATGATATCGAAAGTTATCCTACAGATGATGGTACTAGTTATATTTATCATATAACTACATGGAATAGTATATGGAATAGAAATATAAAGAGGTCCAATGTGAATAATACTATTTTAAATCCAAATGGTGAAAATGTAACTTCTGTATATTATTATGATACAGATGGAAGTGGCGGGGATATATTGATCTATGGGAAAAATGAAAATCCAAATGGGGGAGTGCTTACATTACCAAGATTATTTTTAGGTTATTATTTGCTTATTGCCATAGCATTGGCTACAATATGCGGATTGATCATGGTTATATTCCGCAGTAATGCTAAGGTATTTAATTATACAATGAAAATTTTCTTTTTACCGGTATCTTATATACTGGGACAATTGTTTGTTAAAGGGTTTACCACTTGGTCATATATTGCCACTCGAGATTTATATGCCATATTATTGACGGCCATTCCCTTGTATATTGCTTTTTTGATGGCTATAAACTTAATTAGAGAGTATAAAAGTAAAAGGACATAAGGATGTTTATTTTTAAATTGATACTTTTAGAACAGGAGGTAAAAGTAAATTGGGTAAGGTTATTCGGGATGGAAAAGGAATAAAGCTGATTGAGCCAAATATTAGTTTTAAAAATGAATATTTAGATATGATATCAGAATGGAAAAAAACTGATGAAGTACTTATACCGTGGAGTTTAAATCTTGATACTGCTGATTTTGGTTTATTGGTAAAGAGTTTAAATGGTTATAAGGATGGAATTGGATTACCTAATGGCTTTGTTCCATGTACAATCTTTTGGCTTATCAACAATGAAAGCAAGGTTCTAGGTGCAATAGAAATTAGGCATCAGCTTAATGATTATTTGGCATTTAGAGGAGGACATATAGGCTATGGGATAAGACCGAGTGAAAGAAACAAGGGATATGCAAGCGCTATGCTTTCCATGTCATTGGAATATTGTAAAACCATTAAATTAACAAATGTACTCATAACATGTTCAAAAAACAATATAGGTTCAATAAAAACGATAATTAGAAATGGGGGTATCCTTGATTCTGAGGATATGGATAGCGGTGAGGTTTTTCAAAGGTATTGGATTGATATAAAATAATTCAATCGGATAGATTATATAAGAAAGTTGGATTTTGACCAAACCGATAGTATACTGAAAGAAATAAGAACCGTATCATTGAGAAGGTATTAGAGGGTGATGATATGATCGAACATACGGTAAACTATGGGCAAAGAGATCGACTTTTAGATCAAGAAAATCGTAGGAATATATACCCCTTTTAGTTTGGAGAAAATAAAAACGACAAAAAATAATATATTAAGAAGGGATTAAAATGAATAAGTTTATATCAGCAATCTAAGTGGATAATTGCTGGAATCGAAGCTGTGATTATTTATGCGGTACTTTCCTATGTTCCCATAGAGTTAGCAGCATTTGTGTTAAGTATTATAGCTGTCAAGAAAGAGCGAGCCAGTTTGAACTACTGTTCATTAATTATTGGGATCATAACTATATTATTTCTTCTAACCCACAGTCTTTATATTCATGATTGATAAATGATCAGAAATTGTGATATGTGCTCAAAAATATAAGGTTTAATCATATTGAAAAGAAAGACCAAACGTGGGAATTTCAAAATTCAACAATGGCTATCTATAAAAATGTAAAAAGGCAAGATGCTGAAATTGGGGTTATTAAAGGAGGAAGCTTCATGTATAAGGATTCATTATTCGTAATGTATGGGAACGAACCTAGAAATATGGTACAAAAAATATTAGATCATATGAATATAATAGATGATATACCTGACAAGGACTCCTTAATAGGGATTAAGCCTAATCTAGTGGTTGCTAAACCAGCTGAGCTAGGAGCTACTACTTCTCCAGAATTAGTAGAAGGAGTGATAGAATATTTAAAATCCAATGGATTTAGAAATATCGTTATATTAGAAGGGGCTTGGGTAGGTGATAAAACTTCCTTAGCTTTTAATGTATGTGGATACGAGGAGATATCTAAGAAATACAATATACCTTTAATAGACTTACAAAAAGATAAATATAGGGATTACCAAGTAGAAGATGTTAATATATCCGTATGCAATAAGGCCATGGATGTAGATTATCTAATCAATATGCCGGTATTAAAAGGCCACTGTCAAACCAATATTACCTGTGCATTAAAGAATATGAAAGGCTGTATTCCCAATAAAGAAAAAAGAAGATTCCATACCATGGGTCTTCACAAGCCTATTGCATATTTAAACAAAATATTGAAACAGGATTTAATAGTTGTTGACGGGATTATAGGGGATTTGAATTTTGAGGAAGGGGGAAACCCGGTTCAGATGAATAGGGTGATAGTAGGGAAGGACCCAGTATTGGTGGATAGCTATGTGGCTCAGCTATTGGGATATGATACAGATGAGATCCCCTATATCGGGATGGCGGAAAGTATAGGCGTAGGCAGTAGCCAAACATTGGACCATAATATAGAGGAATTGAACAAGGACACTGCCCCTATGACCATACCTAAGACCAGATTAGTGGAGGAATTGGCCAGGCATGTAGAAGAGGATATGGCTTGTTCCGCCTGTTATGGTAGCTTAATCCATGCATTGGATAGGTTGAAGGATAGAGGGTATTTATATAATATAGACCAAAAGATACACATAGGACAGGGCTATAAGAATAAAGAAGGCAAGGGTTTAGGCATAGGTATATGTACTAAAGGTTTTGAAAAGAGTCTTCTGGGCTGTCCTCCAAAGGCTAAGGATATAGTGGACTTCTTAATGAGATATTATATATAGGAAACATAATTGGAAATGGCATAAAAATAATGGATGAAGATTGAATCTTCATCCATTATTTTAAACATTCTTCACAAATTCCCTTAAGGAAAATTTGCTTCTCATTAACTTTAAAACCTTCATATTCCTTTGGTAGCAAATTAATATCATCGCAGGGAATATCATATATTTTATTACATCTTTCACATTGGAAATGGGAATGGTCATGAATAATAATCTCATACCTTTTCTCATTTTTATCTAAATTAAAAGATTTAACTAGTTTAGCCTCTATAAAAAGATTTAGTGTATTGTAAACTGTGGTCTTAGATAAAGTGGGTATCTCCTCAATCAAATCATTATAAATATCATCCACCGTAGGGTGGTTTTTTTTAGTATATAGATATTTATATATTTGAATTCTAGGATAAGAAGGTTTTATTCCATGAACTGTCAGTTGTTCTGCAATTGTCAAGGAATCCATTTTTATTATCCCCTTTATTATTTTTTTAGACTATTGAAGTTAATTATATTAAATCAAGTGGCTTGTTGTCAAGATAGAGATGAATAATATATATTTGAAGATTTACTCTTGACAGTTCAGAGTGATATGATATCATATATGTAATGATTACATTTAGGGAATGTTTTCTAACTTTAAAGGGAGGTATTATATGACTGAAGAAATTAAAATAGGCTGTGGGGTATCTAAGCCTGTAAAATCTTTAGAGCAAGAAGTAGAAAAAGAAGAAGAGATAATAAATAAGGGGGAACAAAAGATGATAAAAGTAGGTAAACCAGCACCAACATTTACAGCACCAGCATTTCATGAAGGAAAATTTACAAATGTTAGTTTGGAAGATTATAAAGGCAAATGGGTAATATTA
>JAAYRD010000064.1 GCA_012518955.1 Tissierellia bacterium
ATAGGCTGAGATAGGAATGTTATTCCTGACCCTAGAACCTGATTTGGGTAATTCCAACGGAGGGATTTAGCTAATTTATAATGTATTTTTGCTGTATACTTTTGTTGGTATACAGCTTTTATTTTTTTAAAGGAGGTGAAAAGTTGAAAATATATAGAATAGTAGATGCAAATATAAATAGAGTATCAGAAGGATTAAGAGTAATAGAAGATATAGAAAGATTTATTTACGAAGATGAAAAAACATCAAAGAGTTTAAGAGAGATACGTCACAAGGTAAGGAAGAGTTTTACTACTGAGGAACTAATAATAAACAGAAACTCAACACAAGATATAGGTTTAGATATATCAAAAACAAGCACATTGGATAAAAAAGAAAATATCCAAACCCTTCTATTATCCAACTTTAAGAGAGTAGAGGAAGGACTTAGAAGTATAGAGGAAACATTGAAGGTACTAGGTTATTATGAAATATCAAAAATATATGAAGATCTAAGATATCAAGTATACAATATAGAAAAAATAGTAATTGGCAAAGAGAAAATTTCTCCAACAGATATATATGCCATATTAGGAGAAGAGTTTTCCCATGGGAGAAATAATATTGAAATAGTAAAAGAATTAATAGATGCAAATGTTAAATTGATCCAATATCGTGACAAAAACAAGAATAAACAAGAAAAATTTGAACAATGCAAAACTATTAGACAAATGACTAAGAAATTTGATATTACCTTTATAGTTAATGATGATGTAGATATAGCTCTAGCAGTAAATGCAGATGGAATACATATAGGGCAAGAAGATATGCCGATTGAACAAGTAAAAAATATTGCTCCAAATATGATAGTAGGATTATCTACTCATAATAAGGAACAAGCTAAAGAAGCAGTAAAAAAAGGAGCAGATTATATAGGGGTAGGGCCAATATTTGACACAAAAACTAAAAAAGATTTAGAAAAGTCACAAGGACTGGAATACCTAAAATGGGTCTCTGAAAACATAAGTATTCCTTATGTAGCCATAGGGGGCATAAAAGAAGAAAATATTCTTCTTGCTAAAAACAATGGGGCTAATTGCTTTGCTATGATTTCAGAAATAGTAGGAGCAAAAGCTATCAAGGATAAGGTAGAGTCCATAAGGAAAAAAATAAATTAAGGGAGGAATTGTAAATGAACTATACTACTCAAATGGATGCAGCTAAAAGAGGCATTATAACAAAGGAAATGAAAGCAGTTAGTAAGAAGGAAAAT
This sequence comes from Tissierellia bacterium, assembly GCA_012518955.1. Lineage (GTDB taxonomy): Bacteria > Bacillota > Clostridia > Tissierellales > Tepidimicrobiaceae > DUNJ01. The sequence goes on from JAAYRD010000064.1 coordinate 1,253, forward strand.
ATAGATATAGAAAAATTAAGAAAGGGAATAGCAGAAGGAAAAATAGTAATACCAGCAAATAAAAATCATAAATCTTTAAGCCCAGAAGGTATAGGAGAAGGATTAAAAACTAAAATCAATGTAAATCTAGGTATTTCAAGGGATTGCCCCAATGTAGATAAGGAGTTGGACAAGGTAAAAGCTGCATTGGATATGAATGTAGAATCTATAATGGATTTAAGTTCCTTTGGGAAAACAGAAGAATTTAGAAGAAAACTGATAGATATGTCTCCAGCAATGATTGGCACTGTACCTGTATATGATGCAGTAGGATTTTATGACAAGGAATTAAAGGACATAACTGAAAAAGAGTTTTTAGATGTAGCAAGAAAACATGGAGAAGATGGTGTAGATTTTATTACTGTACATGCGGGAATAAATAGAGAGACAGCAAATATATTCAAAAGAAATAAAAGGGTTACTAATATAGTTTCAAGAGGTGGTTCCCTTCTATATGCTTGGATGGAGTTAAACAACAAAGAAAATCCATTCTTTGAATACTATGATGAATTATTAGATATTTGTCAAGAATACGATATGACAATAAGTCTTGGAGATGCTTTAAGACCAGGAAGTATAGCAGATGGTACAGATGCTGCTCAGATAGCAGAGACTATGGTATTAGGGGAGCTTACCAAAAGGGCATGGGAGAAAAATGTGCAAATTATCATAGAAGGACCAGGCCATATAGCTATAGATGAAATTGAAGCCAATGTTTTACTAGCAAAAAAACTATGTCATGGAGCCCCTTTCTATGTATTGGGACCTATAGTAACAGATATAGCACCAGGATATGATCATATAACCAGTGCTATAGGAGGTGCTATGGCTGCTAGTTATGGAGTAGACTTCCTGTGCTATGTAACTCCAGCAGAACATTTAAGATTGCCAAGTGAAGATGATATGAAAGAAGGTATAATTGCATCAAAAATAGCGGCTCATGTAGGAGACTTAGGGAAAAAAATACCCAATGCCCATGAATGGGATCTAAAGATGAGTCAAGCAAGGCAAAGATTGGATTGGGAAGAGATGTTTAAATTAGCAATAGATGAAGAAAAAGCAAGAAGATATAGAGAAGAATCAAAGCCAGAACATGATGATAGTTGTACTATGTGTGGTAAAATGTGTTCTGTAAGAAACATGAATAGGGTAATGGAAGGTAAAGATATAAATATATTAAGGAGTGAAGATTAACGAATATGGATACTAAAAAATTAACTCTATCAGCAATGCTAATATCCATAGGAGTGATATTAGGCAATATAATTTATATACCAATAGGTGTATCCAAATGTTTCCCTATTCAACATGCTATAAATCTAATATCAGCTGTACTAATGGGGCCCTTTTTTAGTACTGGAATAGCATTTGTAATATCGTTATTAAGAAATATATTAGGTACAGGAAGTTTACTTGCATTTCCAGGAAGTATGGTAGGAGCATTTTTAGCAGGGGTAATATATTATAGAACCAAAAACAAATATATTACAGCCATGGGAGAAATAGTGGGCACAGGAATCATAGGAGGATTGATAGCGGTTCCCATTGCAAAACATATAATGGGAAAAAAAATAGGGGCATTGTTCTTCGTCTATCCATTTTTATTGAGTACAATAACTGGAACGATTATAGGATTAGTAGCGCTTAAAGCCATGAGCTCTATTAAAAATACAAAGATAAAAGAATCTTTATAGAAAAAATCAAGATGGGAGGAGTCTCTATGAATATAGAAACAATGAAAGAATTAGCACAAAGAATTAAACAACAAAAACCGTTGATACATCATATAACCAATCTGGTAACTATAAATGATTGTGCCAATATAACATTAGCCATAGGGGCTTCTCCTATTATGGCTATGGATATAAAGGAAGTGGAAGAAGTAGTATCCATATCCCATGTATTAGTTTTAAATATGGGAACATTAAATGAAAATATAGTTAAATCTATGATATTAGCAGGAAAAAAAGCAAATCAATTGAATATTCCTATAATCTTAGATCCAGTAGGAGTTGGAGTTTCCACATTTAGAAAAGAAGCTGTAAGGAATCTAATTGAAAATGTCCAAATATCCATAATAAAAGGAAATGAATCTGAGATAAAGACCCTATCTGGTATAGAGCCAAAATGTAAAGGCATTGATTCGCAAGGAACACAAGATATAGAC